>BQIZ01000145.1 GCA_021604365.1 Nitrospirales bacterium | reverse complement strand
CTAATGACCGGCAACCATCATTTTCCGAATTTTGACGGTAGGACTGGCCAACCGGCCACGAAATTCTAAATCATTCCCGACCATTTCAATATCCTTCAAGATCTGTTGTAAATTCCCGGCAATGGTGACCTCCTCCACAGGGTGGGTCAGTTCTCCATTTTCAACCCAAAACCCTACTGCTCCCCTTGAATAGTCTCCCGTGACAAGGTTGACGCCAAACCCAATCAGATCGGTAACAAATATCCCCCGCTTCATTGACTTGAGAATTTCTTCTGGTGAATAGGAGCCTGGGGAGAGAAATAAATTCGTAGCACCCACTGTCGGATTTTCTCCCACGGATCGTGATGCATTGCCCGTGGATGCCATTCCCAATTTTCGTCCCGAATACGTATCTAACATATAACTCGACAGCACGCCTTTATCGATCACCAGGGTTTTTCTCGTGGGTAACCCTTCACCATCAAAGGGGCGAGACCCAAGCCCTCCGGCTAATCGACCATCATCAATCACGGTCACCAAATCTGAGGCAATAGACTTTCCAAGTTGTCCCAAAAGAAATGAGGCCCCCTTATACAGGGAGTATCCTGATACCGCTGAGGAAATATGCCCTAGGAGGCCTTTGGCCGTTTCCGGATCGAAGATCACAGGAACTTCTTGCGTCGTAATGGCTCGACTGCCTAGCCGCCTCAGGGTTCGGCGAGCTGCCTCCTGTCCGATCTTTTCCGGGCTCTCTAATTCATGAAATTTCCTTTTCACGGAATACCAATAATCCCGCTGCATGCCGCCATTCTGGCTGTCCAACGCGATGGGCGACACAGAGAGTGAGTAGGAGGAACTGGCGTACGATCCAATAAACCCATGGGAATTCGCTAACAAAATCGATCCATAACCAGCCGAACACTCAGCCCCTTCAGAATTGGTGATGCGGGGATCAGCGGAAAACGCGGATTGTTCGGTTCTCTTGGCCAGGTCGATTTCCTCATCAACTGTCAATTGCCGATCATCTTTCATGTCCATGTCGGGGATATCGACCGCCATGTGATCCGGCGCCGGCAGTCCTGACGTTTCATCTTCAACCACAGCCCTGGCCAAACTACATGTGTCACTGACTAAACGATCCAACGAGGCTTTGGAAAAATCCGATGTTGAAGAACTGGCTGAACGTTTGCCAAAAAACACCCGAATCCCCAGGACCTTCTCACGGGCCTTGGAAAGCCGGTCCACTTCTGACATCCGCACCTGCACCGAGACTGAATCACCTTCAGCCACAAGAAGATCCGCCTCCGTCGCCCCTAAAGCCTTGGCTCGCTTGAGAACCGTGGCGGCCAACTCCGGGAAACGGTCGCCATGTGTGGTGGACAGATTTGACATTATTAAATGGAAAGAAACAAAACAGGAGGGTTATCCATCAGCCCATCGCCGTGCCACCGACGATCATTTCATCGATCTTAATGGTAGGAAGTCCCACGCCGACCGGAACCGATTGACCATCTTTTCCACAGGTCCCAATTCCTTCATCCAATTTCATATCATGTCCAACCATCGAAACTTTCTTGAGCACATCAGGACCGTTCCCAATCAACGTTGCGCCTTTGACCGGTTTGGTCACCTTCCCGTCTTCGATCAGATAAGCTTCGCTGGCTGAAAAGACGAATTTTCCACTGGTGATATCAACCTGTCCTCCCCCAAACGAGACGGCATACAACCCGTTCTTCACCGACCAGATAATATCCTGCGGATCGGATTCTCCGGCTAACATGAAGGTATTGGTCATACGTGGAAGAACAATACTCCTGAAATCTTCCCGTCTTCCATTCCCTGTTAACGGGATGCCCATCAAGCGGGCATTGAGTCGGTCAGTGATATAGCCCCGCAAAATACCTTTTTCAATGAGCATGGTTCGTGACGTCGGCGTTCCCTCATCATCAATGTTCATGGAACCACGCCGAAATGGGAGCGTCCCATCATCCACGATGGTGCATAATTCGGATGCGACGGACTTTCCGACTAAGTCACTAAAGGCTGAGGTTTTGCGACGATTGAAATCCGCTTCCAACCCATGCCCGATCGCTTCGTGAAGCAAAATGCCAGGCCAGCCCCCACCTAAGACAACCGGCATGGTGCCAGCCGGAGCTTCGACCGCGCCTAGATTAAGAATGGCCTGGCGTGCAGCTTCTCGCGCAAACTCCATCGCGCGGTTCTGCTCCAGGTAGAAAGCAAATCCGACCCGTCCCCCTCCTCCAAATGACCCAACCTGGCGATTGGCTCCATCTTCAGCAATACAGGAAATCTGAAGACGAGAGAGAGGCTGCACATCCCCCACCAGCTGACCTTGGGAGTTGATGACTAAAAATATTTTCTGTTCCGTATTAAAAGACGCCATGACCTTGGTTATTCGCGGATCATAACGCCTGGCTTCCACATCAATTTTATTCAGTAAGTCAACCCGGGCTTCGGTTGTAATATCGGTGAGCGGCTGAGACAACGGGTAGAGATTCTGTGTTGGTTGAGAACGATGAGTGACGGCTATGGGGTTGTTCCCTTTAGGAGAATCCGCAATATATCGTGCCGTATCAGCGGCAATTTCCAGATCTCGCACAGACAGATCATCTGAATAAGCAAACCCTGTTCGCTCACCAGCCACCGCTCGAACACCTGCACCCTGGGAAATACTTTTGACTGCGCGTTTGACCAGGCTTTCCTCCATCGAAACGGAATCGGTCACGCAGGACTCGACATACATGTCCACGTAATCCACATCGCGAGCGATGGCCTTATTTAAGGCCTGGAGTACATCTTTTTCCTGGAGGGCAAAATCTGAAAGGCTGGGTACCATAGGCATTAATTACAACGAATTACGTATCAAAGAAATAAAAACGAAGTATAGCCCATCTCCCGGTTGGGCGCAATTTCCGATGAAAGTCTTGCCGGCAATTTGACAAGAATCGGTTTCATTATTAGACTGAAATTGTTGTGAATTTTGCTAGTTCCTAAAACCTTTCAACAGAATCGCCACGCGGTTCTCACCCTCACAATCGGTTTCAGCACAATTCAATGGATGAATTTCACGCGGTGGATGCAAGGCAAGTTGCTGAAGGCGAATTGCTGGATCAACTTGACCTCACCTCCCTTCCCCGACATATCGCGATCATCATGGATGGCAATGGCCGATGGGCCGCTCAACGAGGGTTGCCTCGAATTGCCGGTCACAAAGAAGGGCTTCGCGCGCTCCAGGATGTTCTGGAAATCGGGCATGAACTCAGGATTCCCTCTATCACCATCTATGCATTTTCACAGGAAAATTGGAAACGTCCTCATTCTGAGATTCGACTCCTCATGGGGTTGCTTGAGCAGTACCTCAATCAAGAACGCCAACGATTTCAAGAGCGACAGGTACGCTTCCTGCCGATTGGACGACTTGAACAACTGCCGTCTTCCGTCCGGTCTCTGGCCTTAGAGGTAGCGGAAGAAACCCGCCATTTCACTCAGCGCACTCTGGCCGTCGCCCTGAGCTATGGAGGACGAACCGAAATTGTTGATGCCGCTCGAAAAGTTGCGATCGAGGTTCAGATGGGGTCGCTCACACCAGACCAAATTGATGAGTCCTTATTTGAGCAATATCTCAGCACATGGGGTCTCCCTGATCCCGATTTGCTGATTCGCACTTCTGGAGAAGCGCGAATCAGCAACTTCCTTCCCTGGCAGATTGCCTACACGGAACTTTATTTCACCAAAACCCTGTGGCCTGATTTTCGTCGCGCTGAGACTCTTCTTGCCTTACTCGATTATCAAAAACGGGAGCGTCGTTTTGGCCGAATCACTCAAACCGTTTCGCCATAAAACGGGCTGTGGCCATCCCGCATTTCTAATACCCTACTTCTTGTTCATCTAACCCACTGCTAATTGTACTCCCCTAAACAATGGATCCCCGGCGACTCTATTCAGCCATCGTATTTATTCCTTTGCTCTATGCGGGAATACGCTATTCTCCACCCTGGCTGCTTTCCATCCTGATTGGGAGCGCTTCCCTCCTTGCATTGTGGGAATTTCTCACGCTCTACTTTGGACGGACCGGCACCCTTGTTCCCAAGGTGATCTCCTGCCTTTGTGCGGTCCTGCTGCTTGTAGCTATGTATACCGGCTACTCCCTCGCCTTGAACCCTTGGCTCTTGGGAATCGTTGGGGTCATTTTGACAGGATTTTTCATATCTCCGACCACCATGAGACAACGTCTCCCCTTATGGGTGGCCTATCCCTTTGGGATCCTCTATGTTGTGGTTCTGCTCGGGCATTTCATACTCCTCCGGCAGCTCCCTCATGGAATCGCCTTAATCTTTTTTGTCTTAGCCATCACTTGGTTGGCTGATACCGGTGGATTTGTCGTAGGTTTATCTCTTGGACGACATGCCCTGGCACCAACCCTGAGTCCTAAAAAAACGATTGAAGGCTTGTTCGGAGGAATTCTCTTTTCCGTACTGGGAGCCCTCATCAGCCACTTTTGGTTTCTCCCCTTTTTCTCGCTGAGGGAATGCGCTATTCTCGGCATGGGCATGGCCATAATCGGAACCCTTGGTGATCTTGCAGAATCCGCGATCAAACGTAGCGTGAGTATCAAGGACTCAGGCACAATCATTCCAGGACATGGGGGAGTGTTAGATCGTGTGGATAGTCTGCTCTTTACCGGCCCGGTCATCTACTACTATGCCTTATTCACGGGATCAAACTAATAACCAGACCGTACGCAACCATAGGGAGAGAATCTGGTGAAACACATCGTCATTTTAGGATCTACCGGGTCGATTGGGAACAATACCTTGGATGTGATCTCCAGATTCCCTGAAGAGTTTCAAGTCATCGGCCTGGCCGCAGGATCAAATGATCAGGCTCTTGAGGAACAAATCCGCCTCTTCAAGCCCGAAGTGGCTGCGCTCTTCTGCCAGGATGCCGCCAACCGATTACGAGCACGGATGGGACGCACGTCAACTGAAATTTTGGACGGAGAACAGGGGCTCTGCGCCGTCGCCAGTGCATCGAAAGGTGAATTGGTGATTTCTGCTATCGTCGGGGGAGCAGGGCTCAAACCAACATTGACAGCCATTCAAGCAGGCCGGCAGGTTGCCCTCGCTAATAAAGAGCCAATGGTCATGGCAGGTCGATTAATGCAACTGGAAGCCCGCAAACATCACGTGACGATTTTCCCCATCGATAGCGAACATAGTGCGATTTTCCAATCGATGGAAGGCCACCGGAAGGTCGACATTCGCCGGATCGTGCTAACGGCTTCCGGCGGGCCATTTTGGGATTGGCCCATCAATGACCTCGAATACGTGACCCCCGAACAGGCGATGCAACATCCCAATTGGAAAATGGGTGCTAAAATCACCACCGACTCCGCCACCTTGATGAATAAAGGTCTAGAGGTGATTGAAGCCCGATGGCTCTTTGATATCCCTCAGGATCAAATCGATGTCATCATTCACCGAGAAAGTATTATCCACTCTTTGGTAGAATATTGTGATGGGTCAGTCATTGCGCAATTAGGCCATCCGGATATGCGAACACCAATTTCCTATGCTCTCAAATACCCGGAACGCATTCCCTTGAATCCTCCACTCCTGGACCTAGGGAAAATCGGAAAATTCACGTTTTATCCAACTGATTCGGAAAAATTCCCGTGTCTCCAATTAGCCTACGATGCCCTGGCAGGAGCGGACGGACTTCCAGCCACATTAAACGCCGCAAATGAAATTGCCGTCGATGCCTTCCTCAAGGAGCAGATTGCCTTTTTGGATATACCCAGAGTGATTCAAGAAACCATGAATGCCTATAACGCGACTCCCGTCACATCCATTGAAGACACCCTAGAGATAGACCAATGGGCCCGACGAACAGCCACAGAAATGATGAAAGCCTGCTCCACCTCACCTCTATGAATATAAAACCACGATTAAATATCCATGAATAACCTCCTGGCGTTTTCTCCTGATTCCATTTTCCTATTTGGGCAAAAATTATGGTGGTTCCTGGTCGTCCTGGGAGTCCTTGTGACTTTTCACGAATACGGACATTACCTGGCCGCTCGTTGGGTGGGGGTGAAAGTCCTCAAATTTTCCATCGGGTTTGGACCAAAACTCATTGGTCGCAAGATTGGAGATACAGAATATCTCCTGGCAGCCATTCCTCTTGGGGGATATGTCAAATTATATGGAGAGGAAGGGTCAGAGGCTGTTTCGGCTGCTGAACAACGTGAATCCTTTATTCACCAGTCGCTTCCCCACAAAACGTTGATTGTGGCGGCTGGCCCCGGCTTCAACTTTATCCTCAGCTACCTGATCTTTACGGGAATGCTGGCCTTAGGGTCACCACTGTTTGTTCCCAGCATCGACAATATCACCCCGGTCATTGAAGCGATCATCCCGGACTCTCCGGCCGAAACGGCCGGATTACACATCGGTGATCGCGTAATCCGGGCCAACGAAGAGGACATCTCGACTCTGGGTGAACTCTACCAACAGGTGGGCAAAGCCCATGGGCGTCCCGTCACATTGGATGTTATTCGGGGAAATAGCGTGAAAACGCTGATCATCACTCCAACCGTTCAAATGGTGCCTGATCGCCCGGACGAACCTCAATACACCTTAGGCATTGAGGATCATGCTCCACTAGTCGGAGGAGTCATGCCAGACACGCCTGCCATGGCTGCGGGTCTTCAACAGGATGACCGAATTATCCAAATTAATGACACGCCGATTGCCACCTGGTCTCAGATGACCGAGATCGTACGCAATCACCCTGGAACCCCTCTCGAGGTACAGGTCGAACGCAGAGGGCAGACGGTGGCACTTCGCATCACCCCTGAAAGCCAAACCAGCACCTCCCCGGAAGGAGAAACAAAGTCTATTGGCCGCATTGGCGTCAAACTAGCCGGCGCGGGTACGGTGCTCAAGAGTCCATCTCTCTTCCTCGCACCTTGGGATGGCCTTAAGGCGACATGGAAATGGTGTGAATTAACCGTTATTGGGCTCTATAAACTCGTAACTGGAGAAATTTCATCGAAACACCTGGGCGGCCCGCTCATGATTGCCACCGTGTCCGGCGAGCAGGCCGAACAAGGCATGGCCAGCGTCGTCTGGCTTATTGCGATTTTAAGTATTAATTTGGGGATTTTAAATTTGTTACCCATTCCAATTCTTGATGGAGGCCATCTATTCTTTTTTGCCTGCGAAGCTATTTTAGGTCGCCCTTTAGGGGATCGGTCGAGAGAAATGGCCCAACAAATTGGCCTGGTATTGTTGGTCTTCCTGATGGCCTATGCGACCTGGAATGACATTAGTCGACTTCTGCAATAATTCTATCCTGTTTCAGGTCAACTGCCTTTCAAGCCCTATGAATCTGCCCTTCGACTTTTTTTGTCTTCAACCATATAACCAGGTGTCTTCATGCGTGTATCAGAATCCTTAATCCCAACAATGCGACAAGATCCGGGTGAAGCCGAGGTGGTCAGTCACCGACTCATGCTTCGCGCCGGAATGATCCGGAAAGTCGCCGCCGGTATTTATTCCTACCTTCCCCTTGGATTGCGGGTCATTCGGAAAATCGAAACCATTGTTCGGGAAGAAATGAACCGGACAGGAGCCCAAGAACTTTTACTTCCGATTCTTTCTTCGGCGGAGCTGTGGAAAGAAACAGATCGCTGGGATTTCTACGGAAAGGAACTGTTCCGATTACATGATCGTCACGATCGAGACTTTTGCCTGGGCCCCACTCACGAAGAAGTCGTCACTGATTTATTCCGTCGAGAGGTCAGTTCCTATCGTCAATTGCCCGTTACCCTTTATCAAATCCAAACAAAGTTTCGTGATGAAATTCGGCCACGGTTTGGCATCATGCGAGGGCGTGAATTCATCATGAAAGATGCGTATAGCTTTGATCAGGATGCGGAAGGGGCCAAACGTACCTACCAAGGCATGTACGACGCCTATTGCCGTATTTTTTCTCGCATGGGCCTTGAATTTCGTCCGGTGGAGGCCGATACCGGCTTGATCGGTGGCATCTCTTCTCACGAATTCATGGTCCTAGCCAATACCGGAGAGGAACTCATCGTTTTTGATCCGGATACCCAATATGCTGCCAATGTCGAGCGAGCTGAGATTGCTCCATCCACCATCGGGAAGCGTGACGCCCCACTACCGTCAGAAAAGGTTTCCACACCCAATGCCAAATCAGTTGAAGAGGTATGTGCCTTACTTAACGTACCTCCTTCCCGTCTGGTGAAAACCCTCTTGTATCAGACCGGCACGGATGAGATAACCGCAGTCCTGATTCGTGGGGACCATCAAGCAAACGAAATCAAAATTCAACGACACCTTGGTATTCATGAATTATCCTTGGCGACTTCTGAAATGATCTCCCGGTTCACAACAGCCCCAATAGGCTTTGTCGGACCAATCGGTCTTCAGAACGTTCGAATCCTGGCTGACCATGCCGTGGCTGTCTTGAGCAACTTCATTGTCGGTGGGAACGAACCGGACGTCCACTTCATCCATGTCAACATCGATCGGGATTTTTCCATTGAGAGCATAGGAGATTTCCGCCAGGCCCAGGCAGGTGATCCTTCCCCGCGTGGGGGCAGTTCGCTGCAAACGGCAAGGGGAATCGAAGTAGGTCATATCTTTTTGCTAGGGACAAAATATAGTGAAAAAATGGGCGCAACCTACCTTGACGACCAGGGTCAGACGCTCCCCGCTATCATGGGATGCTATGGCATTGGTGTTAGCAGAGCAGCGGCAGCAGCCATTGAACAGAACCATGACGACAAAGGTATTTGTTGGCCCATGCCCATTGCCCCATTCCATGTCCACATTCTTCCTGTCACGGCATCAGACAACGTACGTCAAGCCTCCAATCAGCTCTACCAGGACCTTTCCAAAAACGGGATAGAGGTGTTGCTTGACGACCGTGAGGAACGAGGTGGTGTTAAATTTAACGATGCGGATTTGCTAGGCATTCCGTTCCATATTATCCTTGGGGATAAGGGCCTGGCACAGAACACCATTGAAATAAAAGACCGTAAAACTGGCGAAAAGCATCACATTTCCCGTGAGGAAGCATGTGAGTGGATAACCGTTACAGTCAAAGCGAAACTCGAATTCCAGGCATAAACAGCAAGGAAGGCAGATCAAATGCAGGCTGGTTACCGAAGTCCTTCCATGCATGATATAATTCTTTGAAACCCTCATCCTCTCTTCTGGGGATGACAAATGACGGGATAGCAACCAAGAGCATGATGAGATTGGAAAGTCCTTATTTTCATTGACAAAAGATCTCATTGAATGCTACTTTTCTAGGTTTGATTTTCAAGTGAAAATCACTTATCTATGACTGGCATATCGAATGTTGAATCAAATGAACGTCAGGGGTCTTTTATTTGACCCCTATAATAACGCCTATATTGTCATCCTGAGAGATGAACAAAATTCGGATATGCTCCCTATTTGGGTTGGGAAAGCCGAAGCCAGCGCGATAAGCTTTGCCTTGGAGCGGATAGCTCCTCCAAGGCCAATGACCCATGATCTCATGAAAACGGTGCTTGATAATATGGATGCCAAGGTTATCAGTACGGTTATCACGGATCTGAAAGACAATACATATTTCGCTAAAATCCATCTCCTCTTTGGAGACTCGGAATTTACGGTTGACTCTCGACCAAGTGACGCAATTGCCGTGGCTCTTCGTACGGATGCCCCCATTTTCGCATCAGGAGAAGTGCTCCATAAACAAAACTCGGAAGAATTGGAACGATGGCTGGAAAACCTCAAGCCTGAGGATTTTGGCAAATCAGATGTTTAGCTGATGTTCATGAGGC
>BQIZ01000144.1 GCA_021604365.1 Nitrospirales bacterium | reverse complement strand
ATGCAAATGGTTGGGAAGCGCGATGTACACGGCATCGATCTCTTCCTGTTCCAGACATTCTTCATATTGGTCATACGAATAGAGACCGTTAATGCCATATTTTCTTCCTAATTCCTTTAATTTTTTGGGATCATCGGAAATGAATGCGGCTAAGAGCGAGTTCTTTTTTGCATGTGCAAAAGCCGGAAGTACGGCGACTTGAGCGATATAGCCCAACCCCACCACCGCGTAACGAATTTTCCTCGCGCCAGATGTCCTTTTGGGCGAACGTGCCATTCTTGAATCTCCTTGCCAAGGTGTCAAAAGAGTAAGACCGATTAATTACATACAGCTTGTAGCAGCGTTTTTATCGAAAATGAACTGAAAAGAACCCTGGTTCCAAGACATATCAACCCAGAATTTACAACACAGATCTTTAAAAAATTTTAAAAAGAGAAGGAGGATAGGAAGGGCAGAACGAAGTCAAACGGGAAAAAGCCCAGATGGCTTTTTCCCGTTAACAGAACAGAGAGAAAAGTTATTTATTTCCGGACGATGTCTTAGTATGGATACCACCCCCTATGTCCCATTTGGGAGTGCCGTCATCATTCCGCACTGCCAGAACTTTTCCATTCCCTTTCAAGGTAACTTGAGAGGCGATGACCAGACTTTCCCCGTCACGCATGATTCGTGATCCGGTCACCTCCACCTTATCGCCTTCCTTGATCACGATTCCCTGCTCCCTGAGATAGTTATCAGGGGCGACGCGAACCCGTTCTGTCCCGGATGGCGTTTTGACATCCAACATTATCAAACTATCGGTGGTGGTCACTCCGGGCTCGAGCATATCGTGATCCACATTTTCCACAGTCCCTTTAATCGTTTCGACGGTTGCAGGATTGAAATCCTTACTCTGGACCATAGCAGCTTGCTCGTGGCCCAAAGAGGCGTGGTCTTTTGGCGTTCTTTTTTCGGCAATAGGGGCTTCGGCTACCTGAACCAACATCTTTTCATCCTGTTTGGTCAGCTTAACCTCTGCCCAGGGAATCGAATAATTTTCCGACCCGATCCCTAGAGTGCCGCCGAAAGTTCCTCCATACGAGAGCACAATGTACGATATTTGCCCTGTGGTTTGATCAATCAGTAAATCTTTGACCGTTCCGAGTTCTTTGCCCACCTTGTCAATGACCGTATTCCCGATGAGGGTATTGGCATTGAGAAGAAGCTCCTTGGATGGTTGGCCTGACTCGCTAAGGGCCAAGGACATGCCTCCTCCTATGAGAGCAAAGGCTAATGCCATTCCGAGCGTGCCACTATTTTTGCGCCTTGTGGTCATCATGATAAATTTCCTTTTGTGAGAGTTGTGAAATGTTGGTGATTGGAATTTTTCTTTCTGATTCAAAAGTAGATTGTGTGGTTACGAGCCAAAGAAACGTGAATTGTTTTCTCCTTTTGATTTGAAAAGTCCCCTACTGCACTTTCGCCTCGCGGCTCAGGAAGATTTATCCCTTAAAGCCTTTCTTCACAGCTATTGAGAGCTGTATCTCTCTCCTGGAAGAGGTATGGATTTTCGATGTGATGCTAATTGGTTTTGTAGGTGTTCATTGATTGGAAAGGATATATAAGAAATTTGCCCGGGGTTCTGATCTCTCAATATTTCATGAACCGTTACCGTTTTCATTGGACTTGCCGTGTCTAAAACATGAAGAAGCATCACTAGCCCCCCTCCCGCCAGGCTAAGGGTTAATGCCAGTCCGACTAATTCTTTGATGTTGATGAGTGAATTCATGGCTGATTTCCTATGGGTGAAAATAAATGTAATTTTATAAGTTCTCTTGAAATTTTCTTCTTTCACATTGTAGAAAAACGGAAAAGAAATGGGCCTGAGTAAAACCCTTGCATCGGAGGTTATCTTCCCTTAAGGACTTTCCCGAGCTTTACATGAATGCGGGGCTTTCCAGGGTTCTTGTCAGATGCTTTTGATCTTTCTCAGGAGGATAATAACTAGAAAGAGGCAGGGAAAATTTTAAAGAAAGAGGTGAAAAAAATGAAACAAACAAAAATGGATATGTGGCCGGTGGTGCTGGGAATCAGTGTGATTCTTCTGATGAATGCCTCTCATCTCCCCAAGGGGATGTCAGGATCAGATGTCCCCAAAGCGCCAACTTCAGCTGAAACAATCGAGCAAAATCCATCGGAGTTGAATAAAGAACCTCGGAACACACAGCCGATTATTCCACCAAATGATTCGGAGATGGTTGTGGAGCCGGATATTCCGCCACATCCGGAGGCGGTGGTGACGCCACCGGTGGTGGACCCGGAGATGGTGGTGGATCCTTCCACCCGAGAACCCATGACCGAAGAGAAACTGGAACGGCTGACCCCGGAGGAACTGGAGAAAAACGCTCCTGACACCAAATAACGGCAGGCTCACAATGGGCAGGGTGCTGAAGAATTTTCCATTCGGTCTGTTGTTATTTTCTTTTCATGACCACCCTACGCAAGAGAGTCTCAATTTGGCGGCGGGTGGGGTAGGAAGATTGGGAGCCATAGCCGGTGACAGCGTGGGTTGACGCGGCAACCGCATATGCGGCGGCTTGCTCTGGGGATTGATGTTCCAGAATCGCCACACTGAAGGCTCCTGCAAATGCATCGCCCGCCCCGGTGGTGTCCACCGCATGGACCTCGGGAGCGGAAATGACAAACTGGACATCCGTCGTGACTATCGCGCATCCCCCTGTTCCCAGTTTCACGCAGGCTCCCTTATTTCCGTGTTGTCTAATGCTGGAAGCGGCTTCCAAGGCCTGGTCCTGATTTTCAATTGAGATTTTCGTCAATCGCTCAGCCTCTGATTGGTTGGGAGTCAAATAGCAGCCGGATTCTAATAATTCCTCATCCAATCTCTCAGACGGTGAAGGATCCAGGACAATGGGCATTCCACGTTCCTCAGCTTGTCCAACAGCGTGCTTGACAATGGGCAGGGGGACTTCCAAATCCACGGACAATACGGATCCGGGTGGTGACGTTCGTATGGCATATTTGACTAATTCTTCATCCTCTTCCGACCAGACGGCATTGGCATTCGGAGCCATGATGATCCCTTTCCGTCCGTTTGGCTGAACCATGATGACTGACACACCTGTGGCTTGGTTTTTTAGGCTTCGGATAGTGGATAAATCGACACCCATAGTCCGCAATGGGTGAAGGGCGATTTCCTGAAGTGAATCAGACCCAATACGAGCAATCAATTGAGCCTCGATGCCCAGATAACGGGCCAGCCAGGCCACATTGGCGGCCTTTCCTCCACCAGCCATAAGAAAGTCTTGACCCAACAGGGTTTCCCCCGCTTCCGGCCAACGATCCGCACGGAGTTGAATGTCGACATTCACGCTTCCGAGGGATAAGATTCGAGCGCTCATAAGGTAAAATCCTGTTGTGTAGGGGTTCCAAATACATAACGTGTTCCACGCACGTTGATGACGAGAGGAAAGTTCGGTCCTGCAGAAACGTCAAGGCTCAGGCTAGATGGGGTAATCTGCACCTTGATTTGATGCTGTCGATATTCAACCTTCATCGCTAACCCCTCAAGGGTTTCCGGAAGACGCGGGTTCACCGTTAACACATTATCCTCACAATCAATTCCACCATAGCACCGTTGCATGAGATCGATGGTTCCTGCCATGGCTCCTAAATGGATGCCTTCGCCCGTCGATCCTCCTTTGATTTTATGAACATCTTGTCCCAACGCCTCAGCCAGACAGGCCCATGAGCCGCTTCGGTCTGAACGCGCATGAATCCAGCCATACACGACGCGACTGAGCGTCGAGCCATGAGTGGTGCGTTCTTGATAATAGGCCATATTCTTTTGCAGGAGGCTTAAAGAAAAAGGATAGCCTAAATTCGCAAAGATCGATTGGAGTTCAGATACGGTCAGGAGATAGCACAACATGAGGACATCAGGCTGTTTGGAAATCTTGTACCGATTAACGGTATCTCCTTCGGCTTCGAGAATGTGATCGATTCGCCTGATATCCCCATACCGGGCTTGATACGCGTTCACATCTAATTCTTGAAGATTTTCATAACCCGCGAATTGGCTGATGAGATCGTTCTCATGAAAGGGGACGAACATATGGCGGGTGATGTTCTCCCAATGTTTCAGGTCCGAGTGATCAATCGAAAGGATTTCCATCAGTTGTTGGCGCGAATAGTCGGGGAGAGTCTGGAGAACATGCCGAGCGCATTGCAGGGTCCAAACAGCCATGACGTTGGTATACGCATTGTCTTGAAGTCCGGGCGTGGGGCTATCAGGATATCCGGTATGAAATTCATCGGGTCCCATGACCCCGCGAATATGATAGCGCCCGCTCATTTCATCGAGTGTGGCCAGACTGGACCAGAATCGGGCGATTTGGAGTGTGAGCAGTCCGCCGTGAGCCCGAAGAAATTCCAGGTCAGCTGTTGCCTGATAGTATTTCCAGATTTGATAGACAATGGCGGCATTCTGATGGCATTGCAGATGCGTATGGTCCTCAATCCAATGTTGGGAATAAGGATTCCATTGAAATCGAGGAGTTTGCTCGGAGCCGTCACTGCCACTTCTCCAGGGAAACCGGATGCCCTGAAGCCCATGCTGCCGTGCCTGAGCTCCGGCCTGTTGTTGGCGTCGTGACCGATACAGAAGCATGGCGCGTGCAGCCCTCGGCACTCGCATAGTCAGAAACGGTAAGGCAAACACATCATCCCAAAATATGTGGCCTTGATACATTTCGCCGGTCAGTCCTCTTGCCGGAAGACTCGCATCGAGGTCTGTCAAATGGGGAGAAGCCGTTTGCAGGAGATGAAAGAGATGGAGACGGAGCATCAATTGATCTTCCGGACGGTTCTGTATCCGGAGGTCGGTCATATCCCAGATCCGATCCCATGCGTTTTGATGGGAGCTGAACAACTGCTCGAACGATCCGGCTGAAGCCAGACTGTGGTGCACGGCCTCAAGCGGCTTGGAAATGCCACGGTCGCGTGAATGGTAAAGTGCCACGGTTTTGACAATCTGAAGGGGAGCCTGCTCTTGAATATCAAGGACAAATTCTTCGATGGTCATATCCCTTTCTTGAAGATTCCGTTGAAAGAGGAGATGGCCGCCCGAGACGTGTGTTCGGAGCCCTTGAGCCAGTCGAATTTGAGATTGGAGGGTTTCCGTGACGACGTAAAGCCATCCCTGCTTATGGAACCCGGAATCGAGCAGTCGAAAATGTTTTGCGTTCATTTCCCGATACCGGTCAACATTCCCATTACCGATCCCGGAATCCAAGGCCGATCTCACGTGTAATCGACCAGACCAGTTCAGAGGAGTAAGGGTCCATTGCAGGGCCGCAAGATGGGAATGCTCCATATGCACCAGCCGGATTGATTGGAGAATGGTTTCTCGTCCTTTAGGGTCCGTAAATCGTATGTGCCGGCTGAGCACGCCCCGTTGCAGGTCCAGTTCCTGGCGAAAGGTGTTCACCTGAACCTGTTCCATCGAAAACCAATCGCCATCTTCCATGGCAAATGTCAAATACAGCCAATTAGGCCAGTTCACGATCGTTTCATGAGAGACCGTTTCTCCCGCGATTATTCTTTCGCATCGATCAAAGACGCCGGCTATATAGGTTCCGGGATAATGGCCGTGGTGTTGTGTGGCTTCTTCAAACGCTCCTCGTGTGGCCCAATACCCGTTACCCAGAGTGCAGAGTGCTTCACGGGCTTTCTGGTCTTTGATATCCCAGTTGTCAAATGTGAGTTTCCATTCATTCATACACGGCCTGCTGGATGAGGAGTCGCTGTCGTCTTGATTTCAGATCTCACTATACCCTGGTCAAGGGGGCATACCTCGGTAAAATAGCGGTGGCCTTCATCCTGATGAGCAGCTAGACCTTGAAGTGCCGGGATGACACAGTACGTTCGAAAAAATCCAGCAGATGCTTTGTCACGATTTCCGGTTGATCGCACATGAGGAAGTGTCTCGCGTCCTTCACGCGAATCAGCCTCGAATCGTGAATATCGTTCACCAGCCTTTCCCCGTAATGGATCGGCTGAAATCGATCTTCCTCCCCCCATAGAACAAGTGAGGGAACTTTGATACCCGACAGAAGATGAGTAATCTCCGTCGTGTGATTGGTATTCAGTGCAGCAGCATTTCGTATGAGGGACAGTTTCCCCGTCTCGGTGGTGTAGGGGGCCAACAACCCGTCCACTATTTTCCGGTTACGGGATGACGCGAATCCGCGTTTTAACGCTTGCCGAAGCAATCGCACGGCAAGCGATGCCGATAATTTCCTGTGCGCTTCAGGGTGCCCAAACTGGAGCATCAATTCAATTGGCCAGGAGTCATAACAGACGGTGTTCATGACGATCAGCGCTTCGACTCGAGCGGGGAATAGGGTTGCCATCCTCAAAGCCACTCCGCCTCCGATATCATGTCCAATGATCGTGGCCCGAGGAATCCCTAGTTGTGTCATCCAGGCGGTGATCATGTGTGCCTGGAAGGCAATGGATCGGTCAAAACAATCGGCTTTATCACTAAAACCAAATCCGAGTAAATCGGGAATCAGGACGCGACGGGTTCGCGCCAACTCTAAATAGA
Organism: Nitrospirales bacterium; assembly: GCA_021604365.1. Classification (GTDB taxonomy): domain Bacteria; phylum Nitrospirota; class Nitrospiria; order Nitrospirales; family UBA8639; genus Nitrospira_E. Next base: position 3,277 of record BQIZ01000144.1, on the reverse strand, counting down.
TATCGTGCCAGAGATAACCCCAGACCGGAATCCCATGAATGAGAATGACCGGGGGACCATCTCCCGTCTCCACATGACTGATAAACCGGTCATTAACCCGGCTGACCATTTGTAGCCGTTGAAATTCGCGCCAGGTCATGGCGATGTTTCCAGGACCGGTGAGCTGAATTCAATGGGAAACGGAGATTTTTCTAAATCCTGACGAGATCGCCAATCCAGAGATATCAGCACGATATTGACAATCAGGGGTGGTAAAAGTTGGGTAAAGTGGGCGGTTGTTTCAAAGAACTGTGTTCGCTTCCTTCCGAGAATCCTCAACTGATCCTCGGACAGCGTCAGTCGAGGAAGCACGTGGCTCGCCATGTGTTGAGCTGCTTCCCGTAAGGCCAGCGCGGCTTCCATGTAAAGGGGTTGGGTGACCACAGGCTTTAACCGATGCCATACTGAATATAAATATTCCGGCCACAATGCCAGCGTTCGATAATCGCTGTTAATGCCGGGTAAACCCAATGTTCGTTGGATATCCCGAAAGGTTCTCCGGCGAGTGGCATCGTCCGGGGTTTCGTCGATCATTTCCATGGGATACATGTGAAGAGGAATGCCTCGCGTCATAAGCTCATGATCCTGTCGTTGGGACTGGAAAGCGGACATGGTCGGGTGTTGGCAGGCGTACTCCACCATGGACGTGATGACCAGGAGCTTGGGATTGATATAATGATAAAGGTTGAGAGCCGCTTGTATCTGAAAAATTTGACTGTCCCCCAATCCAACGGACGAGGCCGCATCTAACCGGGGAAGTTTCCCAGCAAGACGAGCAGCTAACGCCCGGAGTTGATCGGATGATTCTTCAAATAGGCGGGTTTCAGCGACCGGTCGAATTGACTCCCATAAGACAGGGAAAAACGTTGGGTAGGAGGCCCATGTGCGAAAATTGAGATTGACTCCAGACACACGAAAGACCTGTTTAATTTCATGAAAAATGCTGTCCAACTCCTGCTCAGCTTCTTCTTCCGGTATGGGATGGTTTTTCATAACACACGAAAATGAGAATCTGGAATTTTTGGCTGACTTCGTTCCCTGGTCATCCCCCTCTGCTTCAACAATTCAAGTGTGCCCCACGCGGACTGAATTGACTACTAGCAGAAACCCTGAAGTTTCAAGGCCTGCCAGGGTTTTTGTTAGTTGTTGAATCTTTTGTCCTTCCTTATCTTCTGAATACATAGAATGACCACCCACGGCATGGGGGTGCGTCGAACCATAGAACAGAATGGAGGCCATGTATGAATATTTCACCAACGACCACGCGAGTTGAGGAACATACCGACGCTGACATCAATGAGGAAATTTATAACCGCACAAAACATAATGTCCTGTTGTATGCCTCGGCCGGACCTTCGGCCATCGATCGACGGTTAAGGGAGCTTGAAATGGAATGGGATATCGAAAGAGTTCTTGAAGCCAATGCTGCCTCATTTTCCCTCATGGGCCTGGCCTTGGGAACTTTTCTTGATCGCCGGTGGTTTATATTTCCCTCGGCCGTAGCCGGTTTTCTCCTGCAACATGCCATACAAGGTTGGTGCCCGCCGGTTCCCCTGTTCCGGCGAATGGGAATACGGACCGCCCATGAGATTCAACAGGAACGTCATGCGTTAAAGGCATTGCGGGGCGATTATCGGGATGTGGCCGAAATAGCGGGCGAAACCAATGGGGCGGCCGCTCCGCAAGTGACTCAGGCATTTGAGGCAGCGGGAAATAACTCCTCCTCCTGAAGCCGTCTCAGAGCCATTTCGGATAATTCATCGGCCACACATCATGATCATTAAACAATTTCATATGGAAAGCCTGGGGCACGCATCCTATCTTCTCGGTTCGGAAGAAACCGGAGAAGCCTTCGTGCTGGACATCCAGCGGGATGTGGAGCCCTATCTCAAAGAATCCCGCTCACAGGGGATGACGATTGCGTATGCTCTGGAGACCCATCAGCACAACGATTATGTGACGGGAATTTGTGAATTAGCCGAAAGAATTCCTCTCCAATGTTTGGCGGGCCGACATGCCAGGCTCGGATATGACGCGCGTCCCATGGCCGATGGAGAACGGTTAACCATGGGAGAAATAGATTTTCAAATTCTGCATACTCCGGGACATACTCCCGAACACATCAGTGTCCTGGTGACAGACCGCTCGCGAGGTAAAGAACCCGTTCTGCTCCTTTCCGGGGGAGCCTTGTTGGTTGGTGATGTGGCTCGACCGGATCTCCTGGGTGGAACGGAAGAAGCGGCTCATCACGCGGAGGTCATGTGTAAAATGCTCCAGGAAAAAATTCTTCCGCTTCCGGACTATGTGGAAGTCTATCCCACGCATGTGAGTGGCTCTCTGTGTGGGGGAAATATCGGGAGCAGGTTGTCCACGACGATCGGGTATGAACGCCGGATGAATCCTCTTCTGGCCGATATGGACCACAAGGATCATTTCGTCAAACAATGCCTGGATTTGAAGCATCTTCCCGGTGTGCCGCCCTATTGGCCCCGAATGCGGAAAATGAATACTGAAGGCCCTCCTCTTCTTGGAACCTTGCCGGAACCGCCTGCACTCAGACCGGATCAGTTTGGCCGGCAACAGGAAGAAGGGTGCCTTGTCGTTGATTGCCGCCAGACAGAAGCGTTTACGACTCACATTCCCGGTGCGCTGAACGTTGGACTGGGATCGTCGTTTGCGACATGGGCCGGTACGGTCATCCCGGCGGATTCCCGTGTTTTACTTGTTTTGGATAATCCGGCAGACCTTTGGGAAGTGTGCTGGCAGCTTCTCCGAATCGGATATCCTATACCGGCAGGTTGGCTGTCAGGGGGAATGTTCGCGTGGCGTACGGCAGCCAAACCGCTTCATCAGTTAACGCAGTGGTCCGTGTGGGATCTTCAGGAGCACCTGGAGACAGATGCGGACCTGGAGGTATTGGACGTTCGCCAGCCGGGGGAGTGGGCTGCCGGTCACATCAAACACGCCCGATTCGTGACGGGCAGCGAACTCCCGCAACGGTTTCAGGAAATCAGAAATCATCTCCAGGTTGCGGTCATCTGTGGAAGCGGATATCGCTCGTCGGTTGCTGCAAGCTTCCTTCAACATCATGGGTACCGGAACATGGTGAATGTGTTGGGAGGAATGAGTGCCTGGAAAGAAGCTGAACTTCCGATTATCAAGGATTGATCGCCATTCCGGCCGGTAGAGGGCGCCGCCGCATTCCCCATGAATGTTCTCTTTCAAAAGGCCTGGACGT
>BQIZ01000143.1 GCA_021604365.1 Nitrospirales bacterium | reverse complement strand
CTCGCTACTAATTTCCCGGAGAGGCCGGATTCTTCAAGCACACCATTAACTCCTAAGGCTTAGGACAACCTAAGGAATCCGGGGAGCCATACCAACGCGATTCAATATCTATAAATAAAAAAAGGAGGAGGCATGGCCTCCTCCCCAAAAAAAACGGGTATTTCAAATAAACTGAAAATTTGACGAGAGATTTATAACTTTGTGTCCGGGTATTGTTCTGGGGATATGGATTCAGTTGGCATCTTTTCCACTGGCAGAGCTTCCATTGGATGCTCATCCCTGACAGAACTTTCCCCAATGGAGACGTCTTCCGCAATAGGATTTTCCTCAATTATCCTGGCTTCCATAGGAGCGGGAGCGATGATTGCCACACTATCGAAATCAGCCATCAACCCTATCGTATCCTCTCCACCGTCTAATATGAGAGTAATATTTGTAGTCTCGTTCCGCCATTCCGCCACCATCTTCAAATGGCCGCGAAGCAGGGCTTGTCCCCAAAGACTTTTGTCGTATTGGTACAACGAATCTAACCAAATTTCCTGAAACGACGTCGGCATACCATAGGACTGGGTAATCCAATCTTTCACCGTTTGGAAATCTTGCACATAGTCCACAGCATCATCATGTTTCGGTTCAAAGAGATAATTCGCCTGAGCAAGTTGATCTTCATAAAATGTGTAGGTTAACGACGCATCAATTCCTTCGATTTGACGACGATACCCTACACGTTGCTCGTAGGGCTCCAATACCGGAGATTGGAGGTCCCAAACCGGCTGCACCGGTTCATTGAGTTTTACCTCTTGAGCATTCATTCCCCACTCCGTACTTCGCCGTTCAAAAGTCTGAGGTTGAGCAGGAACGACTGTTTTTTGAATCACGGAAGGTTGCGCTTGGTGGTGAGTTGGCCCCGCCAGTAAATGACCATTGGAATCCCGGTGACGGGTCAATATCAAATGTTCAGATGCCTCAAATGCCAAACTTGTCGTCACCAGTGTTGATCCCAACATGACAACTGCGCCCGTCAAGCTAAAAAGTGTTTTCATAGCATTTCCCATTGTCCTCAAGGTTTTCAATCGCAATGAATAATCAGAGGATCCCTGGATAGATTAATACACAGGTGGATCTCCCGTTATCACTACTCGTCAGTGAATATAGAATAGTGTCGGTTATTGAGGAGGGAACTTAAGGGGGAACGAAAGCAGAAAACTCTTATCCAGGCATAGCGTACCTTCATACCCTCTACTTTGGCCCAGAAGTAGTGAAAACCGGGCACCCGGGAAAGAAGAGTGCAAACAACCAAAAGAGGAGAAAGCGCTCTTACGAAGTGCCCTCAATGAATGTCTTTCCGTTCAAGATTCTTCACGTACCAGGCCATGACTAGAGGAACAGAAAGACCAATCTAGAACGTGAACGCCCACATGGATGGAAGAGAGAAGAAAGAATAGACACCAAATTTTGGCTGGGATAATGGCGATTACGGCACAACACCGACTTTTAACACCAGGCGACATTGGCAGAGCAATCCCCACCACGTCCTGTCAATGGCTGCTTTAGGACTTCCGCCCAGTGCTTTCTCAAATTGACAAACATCTGGAGATACCCGTTATAGGTATTGGGTTTTTTCATGTATCCATTCACCCCCATACCGGCAGTGGAACAGATATCCTTTGGAGCAATTGACGTGGTCAAAACCACAATGGGAATACATGCCAGAGATGGATTCTTCTTGATTTCAGTGAGAACTTCCCCTCCGGTCATGTGAGGCATATTTAAATCAAGGAGAATCACACTGGGGCGTGGCGCACATTCTCGCCTGGAAAATTGGCCACGGCGGTATAAGTAATTCAGCAATTCTGTGCCATCATTCACACATCGCAATTCTTGTCCAACCGTGATTTCGCCCCATGCCTCCCTCACAATTTCGCAGTCATCGGGATTATCATCAACAAGCAGAACCGTGTGGATAGGCAGAGTCATCATGAATATTCCTTGAATTGACTAAACGGGAGATCAAATTTTGTGATGAAAAATGTCGATTCCCAACAACAAAGAACCACTGACCTCTATCGGCAATTTTCAAAAAATCTTTCCTGCATAACCAACAATCACACCCTTATGGTTTTGCGGATTCCGTCGACACACCCACCGCCGTCAAGGAAGGAACATTGAGATGAGAGGAGAACAACTGTCGAAAGGAAGGAGTCTCCGGAAATTTCTTTGGCCATTGCTGGGGTTGTCGGAAATGCAACCACTGCAGGAGCGCATCCCAGCCGGTCACACGAATAACACCGGCATGGGGAATTCCACGATTCCAGGGTTGATCCATGACAAAAACTTGTCTATCGAGAGCACGATATGCCTGAATATGATGAGGATGATCGTCAATCGCGGCTGTTATCGATTCGGGAATGCCGGTTTTCTCTTCAGTGTGATACAGCGCATCAAAAGGAAGACCATGCTCCTCTAACCAACGAAGAGTCTGAGGTCGTGAATACGGACGCCGGGCCGTCACGATGATGATCCGATAACGATGATGGATGAGTGTCAAGGCCAGTTTTGCCCCAGGGAACAGCGGTAACCGTGGGATAGACTCCTGGTGAAACCGGGAGAAAATTTCCTCAAGAAGCTCAGGCGCTAATTGACTAGCATCTAATCCACCAGCACTCCCATACAGACCCACAGGCCATAACCTCCCGGTCAATTCCTGAAACAACCGCTGCACTTCCGGCTCCGCGCGGCCTAAAACATTATCAATATCAACCGCGAAACATGGTCGGATCATCGAAGATTACTCCATAAATGGTTGCTTGAGCACGTGGCCTTGCGAAAGAAAACTCCAACACAACAGTTGCGCCCTCCTCGGTTGGTTACCATAGAAATATTTAAACCATACAAGCAAGCCGGCCGGAAACACCCTGGGTATACCATACAGTTCGAACATCCCGCTCCTCACCCACAGGGATTACCATACATGAAATCGGATGTTCGGCAAAAGAGAGTTTATTGAGACAGGGTTGCAGCAAAAGGCTGCTCGTTGAGATGGCTTCGAAGGGGGCGATGGGTTAACGCGAGATATGCATGTTTGATGGATCCCACCGGTGACACTTCCATCAGGAACGGAGTCTCCCAATCATCATCCGCCACGTCCGGTTCCTCCGGAATGAGCACTCGCCGATACCGTTGTTCATGCGCAGCTAATATCTTTAAGGGAACTCCTCCCACAGTTCCCACATGTCCATCCATGGTGACGGTCCCCGTTAGAACCGTCTTCTCATCTACGGGATCATTTTTGGCAAGTGCCACGACATTCAAAGCCGCCATGGCCGATAAACTTTCCCCATATAGTGTGACACCGGGATAAGGGAGAATAAACCTGACCGTCCAGGAATCCGAATTAAGTCCGGCCGCCTGGACAACCAGAATGAGGGCGTCTTTGACCGATTGTTGAGCATAGGGTGAAAACTTCCCTGGCCTGGTAAGAAATTGAAGATCCAACCCTTTGTGATCTCGTCGCTGAACAAACTCTAATTGAACTTCCGCGACAATACCCACCTGTTCAGATTGTGCATTCGTCGTGGTCCCAAGTATGGGAATCGCCCTTCGAACAGGCTTAACCGGTAAATCGGTCACTGAAGCCGCATGGCTGGAGGAAGAAAGACCCAATGACAGGAATATGGAGAGAATGACGCCTCCGAGGAATAACCAAAATGTCGAGGACACGTCCTGTGGAGAAGTAGGTCCGACAGTCAAGGAGTCTGCCCACTCGCTCTGAAATGATGTTCGACATCCACCCATCGCCATCCCCCGTGAAAACTGTCTTCACCTTTTCGGCCTGGCAAGGAGCACACTTAAGCTTTACGAGGTCAGGCACCATCTCTTGCGGTCTCTGATCGTCCCTAGGCCTCATCAATTCATAGAGGTTTCTTTCACCGGACAAAAGGGACATTCTTGATATGGAGAACGCTTCAATCTCACCACATGTCCACCAATAACGGAGAAGATTAAGAACGCTCGAAAGAACACCGAAGAGGACATCGGGCGTTCCCCTCAATTGAGGTAATGAGATTTCCATTCTAGAACGCCTCATCGGTAAACCTATGGCCATCAAACGAATTCCAACAACATCGGTTCAAGTGGGAATGTACCTTTGTGGAATCGATCGTTCATGGTTGAATACTCCCTTCCTCGTCCACCGGTTTCTCATTAAAGATTCAAGTGATATTGCCAAATTACAACAGGCCGGAATTCAAGAAATTACTATTGATACTAATCGTGGACATGATGTGGCACCAGATTCTGAAGCGCCACAGACTCAAGATGATAAGGTCTCATCCAAACAGGGTCCTCCGATACGTGATTCCTCCGTCCCCCCGAAAGTCGAACGTCTTCAACTGCTCTCACCCTCTATTCAGGGAAAATCACTATCTGGTGAACTCACCACGATGAAGCTGTTGCAGAAGTATATGCTTGAGGGCGTGCAGGATATCCTCAACACACTACAGAAAACCGGAGGCCTCGCCATAGAACAGGTTCATCAAATCACTGAATCCGTTATGGCTGAAACCCTCGGGCATGAAGAAGCCTGCATCGCCATGATTCGGACAAGAGACTTTTCTCCTGTCTTGTACGATCACGCGCTCGCGGTCAGTACATTATGCGTGTTACTTGGACGAGCTGTGGGGTTGGACAATACCACGTTACAACACCTGGCAAGCGCGGGCCTCCTCCATGACGTGGGGCTCTTGAACCTCCCACAAGTCCTTCATCGGCCGCTCAACCAGTTATCTAACTCAGAATTAGGCCTGTACTATAAACATCCCCGACGGGGAGTCGACATGCTGTCCCAACAGTCTTGTTTGGCTGACGAGGTCGACACGTTAATCCGCGAACATCATATCGCACTAGATGACTCAGGGTATCCTGCGAAAAGTGATCCGGCGAAAATTCACACACCCACCCGAATCCTTCGTATTGTCGACGAGTATGATGAATTATTGACCGGTCACCATACCGGCAATCCTCTCCCGGTCAGAATCGCACTCCAAACGTTGTATCAACAAGGCAGGAAAGGGCTGTTAGATGGCGAGTTAGTGGCGACCTTCATTAATCTTATCGGAATTTATCCCACCTATGCCCTGGTGGAATTAAGTACGGGCGAAAGAGGAATCGTCACAGCGAATTCCAGAGATAATCTGCTTCAACCTACAATCCTCCTTATCCAGGACGAAATTCATCGCACCTTGCCTGAACCGATTCCGTTCAATTTCTCCGTGCTCTCCTCTCATGAACCACGGCCAGAAATTGTGCGGGTCCTCGCTCCGGAACAAGTCGGCATTGACCTTGATTCTGCTCTGGAAAATTGGATGACGTTGTAGCCATCTCTCCTCTCAGTCAGATCGCGAAGACTTTCTCGCTCCACTCGCGATTGATCCGTTTCCGAACGCCGAACCGCAATTCACAGCAATTTTAAGAAAAAAGCATCACTGAGTCCGCCCGCAAGGTTTAAAAAAGGAATGCCGATACAGGCCCAGGCATTTCCTAACCACCCCGCACCGCACCAGAGGCGGAACGGAGGGCCCCAGAATGGAAAAGATCCGCCAGCAAACGCCCACAAGAACATGGCGACTTCTATGTCTCACAGGCCTGACCCTCTCGGTCGCATTCATCCTGAATGAAGGACAGGCTAGGACATTGCCCATGCCTCCCACCCCTCAATCTATCAAAGAGCAGTCTACCCACAGCACCAAAACGGCATCAAAGTTCCCTTCTTTAGGAAAAGATCGTGCTTCTCAATCGACCAAATCCATCAACCACTATGAAATAGGGACTTGGGAAAAGGATAACAAAGATAAACCACAAAAGAAAAAATTCGGATTAGCGATTTTATTCCTAGGAACCTTAGGAGGAAGGAGCTAAATAGCTTGTTGGCAAAGGCAAAACCCGGTCTCAGAACCTGCGCAAAGTCGATACCAACGAAGACAAAATTGGAAGATGATGATCCGGCCTACTTTAACAACAAGCGAGGGGAGGAATCGGGGGTGATAAAATTCGGAGACAAATCTTCTAGCGCCAACAACAACGCATGTGTGCCGGAACGCCCTTGACCATTGGCTTGAATCGCGACATAGAGCTTGCGAACAAGTGAAAGCCCTGTCAGAAGTAAGCCCATTCGTTTGGCTTCATCCAACGCCATACCCATATCCTTAATAAAATGCTCCACAAAAAATCCGGCTGAAAAATCCCGTTTCAATATCCGTGGCGCCAGATGGTCAAGTGTCCAGCATCCTGCGGCCCCACTGGATATGGAGCATAACAAGGTCTCACCATCCAACCCGGCTTTGTGGGCATATAGCAACGCTTCACACACACCGATCATCGTGCCGGCAATCGTGATTTGATTACAGAGTTTGGCATGCTGCCCGCATCCAGCCTGGCCTTGATACACCAGAGTTCTTCCAAACACGGATAAGATCGGCTTGACCCCTTCAAATACCCTGGAATCTCCGCCCACCATAATGGACAACGTACCATCTCTGGCCCCAACGTCACCGCCCGAAACCGGCGCATCAAGAGCCCACGCAGATTTTGAACCGGCCTGACTGGCTAATTCACCGGCCAACGTCGGTTCAGAAGTGGTAAAATCCACAAAGATCTGACCCGGGCGAGCCTGTGACAACAAACCATCTGGTTGAAGATATATCCGACGAACGTCCTGAGGAAATCCCACCATCGTACAAACCACATCGGCCTCCGCAACTAAGGCTGCCGGAGACTCTGCCCATCGGGCTCCTTGATCCAACAACATCTGAGCTTTGGAAGCGGTGCGAGTATGTACCGTCAAGGCATACCCCGCACGAAGAAGATGTTCGCACATTGGTGCGCCCATGACTCCAGTGCCAATCCATCCAATTCGAACAGGCGAGGGGAAAATAATAGGATCGGCCCCAGGGGAAGAGGTATTCATGAACGCTCCTTGAGAATCGACAAATGATCAGAGGCTGGCTGTTGTTGCGTCAAACAATGAAGGGTCCCGAACCCCCAGACCAGATCCACGGCATGAATCCCCACCACGGTTCGATCAGGAAATAGGTCAGCCACAATCCCTAACGCCACCCGATCCTGAGGATCATTAAAGGTCGGCACCAATACGACAGAATTGCCGATATAAAAATTGGCATAACTGGCGGGTAGCCGTCGTCCTTCAAAATACAGCGGACCAGGCATCGGCAAGGGTACCACCAGTAACTTTCTCCCGTCTTCCACCCGCATTCCTTCTAATCGCTCGGCATTTTCAGCCAAGGGACGATAGTTCTCATCGGCTGTATTGGATTCCTGACACAGCACCACCGTATAGGGGTCCACAAACCGGCACACATCATCCACATGCCCATGCGTATCGTCACCGGCAATGCCTTGTCCCAACCAGAGAACCTGGGAAATGCCTAAATGAGTGCCAAACACTTCCTCATAATCCGGTCGGGAATACCCGGGATTCCGTACCTGCACCTGCCCATCCAACAAACATTCTTCCGTGGTCAACAAGGTCCCTTGGCCGTTCACGTCGATGGCGCCACCCTCCAGAACAACCCCTTTCCGATTTCGCTCAACCGGAACCACGGGAATCTTCAGTTTCGGGCCTAACCGAAGGGCAATACGATCATCCAATTGCCAATCGGGATACTTGGCCCAAGCTGTAAAGCGAAAACGAGCAATCGCCACTTGAGGATCAGGCTGATCCCTTTTCACGAAAATGGGGCCAAAGTCCCGCGCCCACCCCCGATTGGTCGGAACACGAAAAAACTGGATGCGGGTCATATCGACGCCGACTTTGTCCAACACCCGCCGGGCTTTTAATTCATGGTCTTTGTCATTCACGAGAATCCGAACAGTTTCTCCACCAGAGAGCTTCCGAACCATTTCCCCGTACACCCAGGAGATTGCTCCCATTTTCCCCGGCCAATCTTTCGTATTATGAGGCCATCCAAGCCAAGTCGCCTCATGTCGCTCCCACTCTGCGGGCATCCGAAACCCTAATGCCGATCCCCTCGCCGCATGAGGGACTTTTGCCTGATTAGAGAAAGTGCGAGTATGGGAATCCTCTGATTCAATCTCCATGGCAGTGCTCGGCTCTGAAAAGATGACAGGGCTGGGGGAAGAATGAAGGTTCCCAGAATGTTCCATGACTCCCATTATCTCCTCCACCACATTCTCAGGCTTAGCCAGAATTTCATCATTTAAAAATCGCAGGACACGAAACCCTAAAGCCGTTAAATAATTGGTAGACTCCTGATTAGCGGCTTCTTGTTCTCGTTGTTCTCCATCATCCAGCTCAATGATCAGCATCCTTTCCAAACAACAAAAATCAACGATACTCCTACCGATGGGATGTTGCCGCCGGAATTTCCACCCCTTGATCCGACCATCCCGAATTTCCTCCCAGAGCCGCTGTTCAGCATCGCGTTGATTCCCACGTAAATGAGCCGCAAAAGATCGCCATCTCGGTGACATTCGCTTCAACTTTCCCCCTCACTCTTCCTTCAGTTCCTCTTCGGAACCAAATTACAATGGGGCAACCGACTCATCTAGCCTTATGAATAGGCCAAGCACAACATACATGTCTAGATTGCGATGAGGAAATTAATGTTGTGTCGGAGAAATTGTGAACAATAATTATTCCCCTCTTCCTACTAGAGGCCTTATTTTTTCAAGAGAAAGAGCGAGGAAAAGGAAGAACAGATCAGATCTTACCGAGAACAAATCAAATAGACCCTGTGCTATTCATCCAATAATCTCTTCGTGATCCCCCCGTACGCATCAATGCGGCGATCACGAAGGAAAGGCCAGTTACGTCTGACTTCCTCAATGCGCTCCAAATCGATATCCACCACCAGCGTTTCCTCTTTCTCAACTGACGCTTGGCCCAGCACCAGGCCAAACGGATCACAGACAAAGGAACTACCCCAAAACTCCAACCCATCACCCCCGGCCGGAGCCTCATAACCGACCCGATTCACAGCCACCACAAACACCCCATTGGCAATAGCATGGCTGCGTTGAATCGTCATCCAGGCATCACGTTGCGCCTGGCCCTCTTCTGATTTTTCTTTGGGATGCCAGCCGATGGCCGTGGGGTAAAATAAGATTTCCGCTCCCTTTAGGGCCGTCATCCGTGCGGCTTCCGGATACCATTGATCCCAACAAATCAACGTCCCGACCATTGCATGCGTCGTCTTGATCGCCTGAAACCCCCGATCTCCAGGAGTGAAATAAAATTTTTCGTAATAGGCCGGATCATCGGGTATGTGCATCTTCCGATACAGGCCGGCCACCTCTCCCCGTTCATCCAACACGGCAAGAGAATTGTGGTAGACCCCTGCCGTCCGCCGCTCAAACAGCGACACCAAAATCGTCACACCATGGTTTTTGCCTATTTCCCTGAAGGCCTCGGTTGAAGGCCCAGGAACGGATTCTGCCAGATCAAACAAAGCCGCATCTTCCTTCTGACAAAAGTATTGGGAGCGAAACAACTCAGGCAGACAAATAATCTGCGCCCCGTTTCGCGCCGCTTCCTCAACCTTCCCTTTCGCTCGATCCAGATTCTCAACAGTATTGGCCGAGCAGCCCATTTGAATCAGTGCGATTTTCATGTCAGTTCCCAAACCTACCTCCCGCCTTCACTTCTGCGCTGTCTCTTTTCAAAAGAAAGTCCCTGAAAGGGAGAGAAAAAACCACAATAAAAAACACATCTGGAAGACTAATTTATTTCCATGCACAGGACAAGCAAAAAAATTGTTCACTCACTCAACTCCCTCAAGACGGAGGATATGAATACGCCCGGCTCTTTCTCCAACTACAATCGTTTTGCTATCAGGAGAAACCGCGCAGGAGCTAATCACGCT
>BQIZ01000142.1 GCA_021604365.1 Nitrospirales bacterium | reverse complement strand
CGGCTTCCAAACACCGTTTGAGAAGATCCTCCAAACGATGCACCGATCTCAGCGCCTTTTCCTGCTTGGAGCAAGATGGCGGCAATCATGAGAAAACAAACTATGATATGAAGAATGACAGTCAGAGTATACATAATGTGTGCGCGTTTATTGCCGTGTTTATGGTTAATTGTCAGTAGCTAATTCGGCTATCTTAACAAAGGATTCTGAATCCAAACAAGCTTTTCCCACGAGAGCCCCATTTATTTGTGGAGATTGAAAGAGGCTTTTGGCATTTTCCTTGGTCACGCTCCCCCCGTAAATGATTCTGTTTTGGTCGGGTTTGATGCCCCATTGCGTGGAAATAAAGGACCTGATGTATCCATGGACTTCGGCCGCCTGGTCGACGGTAGCTGCCTGGCCGGTTCCAATGGCCCAGACAGGTTCGTAGGCGATGGTGATCTTTGCAAAATCGTGTGATTCGAGACCCTTGAGGCCGGTTTGTAATTGATGTTGAATGACTGCCTTCGTTTTGTTGGATTGGCGTTCTTCCAGACGTTCCCCGACACATAATATTGGTAACAGGGCATGGTGGAGGACGGCGTGGACTTTTTTGTTAATATCCTGGTCGGTTTCCCCGAAAATATGTCGTCGTTCGGAATGCCCAATAATGACATAGTGACAACCGACGTCCCGTAACATGGGTGGCGAAATTTCTCCAGTAAAGGCACCTTCGTCATTTGCACAGGTATTTTGTGCGGCCAGTTTGATTGGTGTGGAATCCACCAGGCGTGAAACTGCTGGCAACGATATGAATGATGGAGCGATTGTCAATTCTACCGAGGCCTGTGGTTGATACATCTGGAGGATATCCTTCACCAGCGACTCGGCCTGGGAAATGGTCTTGTGCATTTTCCAATTGCCGACAATGAATCGACGCAACATGAGCACCTCTTAATTTTTGGAAGTAAAAGTGGGTCGTTGGATCAAAAACGATCGGGTAAGGCTGCAAGCCCTGGCATATGCTTGCCTTCCAGGAGTTGGAGTGCGGCACCACCACCGGTGGAAATGAAGGACATACTTTCCGATTCTCCTGCTCGATACACGGCGAGGGCCGTATCCCCTCCTCCCACAATCGTCTTGGCGTAGGCATTGGCCACAGAATGGGCCATTGCATAGGTCCCGCGCGAAAATGCATCCCGCTCAAAGACTCCCATGGGGCCATTCCACAAAATCGTTTTGGCGTTTTCGACGGCTTCACTAAACAGGCGGACCGACGCAGGCCCGATGTCCATACCATACCAGCCCGCGGGGATTTCCTGCACCGGGACAATTTTTGTTTCCGCTTCAGGATCGAGGCTTGCGGCCACGACACAATCCACGGGGAGATAAAATTTTATTTTTTGAGCCATCGCCTGTTCGTGAATGCGTTTGGCAAAGTCCAGCATATCTTTTTCGACGAGAGATTGGCCGATCTCCAATCCCATGGCCTTGATAAAGGTAAAGGCCATGCCGCCACCGATAATGACTTTATCGACCACCTTCCCAAGATTTTCAATGACCCCGATTTTCCCCGAAACTTTGGCTCCACCCAAAATGGCGACAAACGGACGAACGGGGTTCTCCACCGTGCCTTCCAAGGCTTCGACTTCCCGTTTCATCAGAAATCCTGCTGCGGATACTTTGACATATTTGGTGATGCCAACGGTGGAGGCATGAGACCGGTGGGCGGTTCCAAATGCGTCATTGATGTACACATCTGCCAAGGAGGCCAATTGTGCCGAGAACTGGTCGTCGTTTTTTTCTTCTTCCGGGTGAAAGCGAAGGTTTTCTAATACGACCACATCGCCGGGTTTGGCTTTATTGACGACCGCTTCAACTGCCGGCCCGATGCAATCGCCAACAAATTCGACCGGTTTATTCAACAGCCGCTGGAGTCGCTTGGCGACGGGAGCCAGGCTGAGCGACTGGTCGATGGCTCCCTTTGGGCGTCCTAAGTGAGAGCAAAGAATGACGACAGCGTTTTCATCCACTGCACGGTTGATGGTCGGAAGGGCCGCACGAATCCTGGAGTCGTCAGTGATTTGGCAGGCTTCATCAAGTGGAACGTTAAAATCCACGCGTATGAGTACGCGTTTGTTCCGAAGGTCAACCTGATCGATCGTTTGTTTTTTAAGGTGCTTCATGCCTTCCTTTCCCTTCCGGTGTTGATGGCTGATTATCTGGGGAAAGCCGGATGCTCCTTAATGGATACGAATGTATCAATGTTGAGCAAGAACGTTGATCAGGTCGTGCAAGCGGCATGAATACCCCCATTCATTGTCATACCAGGCAAACACTTTAACGAGCCGTTTATCAATGACTGAAGTGAGAGGTGCGTCCACGGTGGCTGAGTATGAACACCCATTGAGATCACTTGAAACTATGGGGGCTTCAGAAACCTGCAAGTATCCGTTTAGCGAACTCTGAGCAGCTTGTTGAAAGGCCGCGTTCACCGTTACCGCATCACAATCTCGTTCGACCTCAACAGAAAGATCAATGAGCGACACATTTGGAGTTGGCACTCGAATGGCTACGCCATCGATTTTCCCTTTTAATTCCGGGATGACCAGGTACAACGCTTTGGCCGCTCCGGTGGATGTGGGAATCATGGATAAATTGGCGGCTCGTGCCCGTCGTAAATCCTTATGAGGCAAATCAAGCAGTTGTTGATCATTGGTATAAGAATGGATGGTGGTCATGAACCCATGCCGGATGCCGAATTCCTGTAAAAGAACCTTCGAGACAGGAGCAAGACAATTCGTCGTACAAGAGGCGTTGGATATGATGGTATGTTGTTGAGGATTGTAGTTGGAGTCATTCACTCCTAATACAATTGTGATGTCCGGGTCTTTGGCCGGTGCTGAGATTATGACCCGTTTCGCTCCGGCGGATATGTGCAGTCCCGCTCCTTTTCTGTCAGTAAATCGACCGGTGGATTCAATGACGAAATCGATCTGGTGTTCTTTCCATGGCAAGGCCTGAGGGTCTTTGATGGCCAGGATCTGAATCTGTTTCCCATTGACTGTCAGAAAGTCCGGTCCACATTGGACATCGGCTTGAAATTTTCCATGAATCGAGTCATAGGTCAAAAGATGGGCCAGGGTTTTTGAGTCAGTCAGGTCATTGATGGCCACAATTTCGATGGCAGGATTATTGTAACAGGTCCGGAAAAAATTTCTTCCGATGCGACCAAACCCATTAATAGCAACGCGGATACTCATAGTTTGATACACCTAACTAAATGAAAATAAGGGAATCTTCCATAGGTATATGATCGTAATTTCACAATAGCATGAAGTCAAGAAAATATCGCAAGTCTGGCTCAGGAAAATTCCCCGTTTTCCTTGGTTGTGAGGGACATTTGCTTTTGTGTAGTAGAGGAATTTTTCTTCGGCAGGTGCTCGCGGCTTGGGCGGTTTGAGGTTGCTAGAGAATTTTCATGGCGGTTTTCACTTCCTGCATCGTCTCGTGCGCCACGTGAGAGGCGCGTTTCCGTCCTTCTTCTACTATTTCTTGGGTTTGTTCAGGATTTTGAAGGATTGTTGCCCGTTTGTCCCACATAGGTCCGTAGCATTCCACCATGGCGTCGGCAACTTGTCGCTTGCAATCGATGCATCCAATGGCGGCAGTTCGGCAATCCTGGTCAACCTGTTTGATGACGTTGGCAGATGAATAAATTTTGTGAAAGTCGAATACCGGACAGACATCGGGATTGCCCTTGTCGGTTCGGCGAACGCGTGCCGGATCCGTCACCATGGTTTTGAGTTTTTGTCGAACGACCGGCTCGGTATCGGAAAGATTGATTGTATTGCCGTAACTTTTGCTCATTTTTCGTCCGTCGGTCCCCATGACTTTGGGAAACTGTGTGAGATGTTCCTTGGGTTCGGGAAACACGGGTGAATAGAGGTTGTTGAATCGGCGGCCTATTTCCCGCGTGAGTTCTAGATGGGGAAGCTGATCCTTCCCGACCGGGACGATATCGGGTTTGTATAACAAAATGTCTGCAGCCTGTAGCACGGGATAGCCTAAAAACCCATAGGTGGAGAGATCTTTTTCTTTAATTTCGTCCTGTTTTTCCTTATACGTAGGATTTCGCTCCAACCAGGGAACTGGCACGATCATAGAGAAAAGCAAGTGGAGAATAGCGTGTTCGGGAATGCCGGATTGGACAAACACCGTAGCCCGATCCGGATCAATACCGGCTGCCAGCCAATCAATCAATAATTCCTGTGTGAATTCTTTAATCCGGCTGGTATCGGCATAATTGGTTGACATAGCATGCCAATCGGCCACAAAAAAATAACATTCGTATTGGGTTTGTAGGGATTTCCAATTTTCCAGCGCCCCAAGAAGATTGCCTAAATGCATGAGCCCGCTTGGTTGCATGCCGCTCAGTACTCGTGTGGTCATAGTCAGGATTCCGGTTCTAGTTAAGTGATAAATGTAGGTAAAAAAAGGCGTTGAAATATCTGAAACACCATTCCGATAAAGCTGCTTATTATGGGGATATACGAATTCAGCATCAGGAGCCCCAAAATAAGAAACATCCCATAGGGTTCCAAGCGGTTTAAGACTTCCGCAGATTTGACCGGGAGAAGACTTCGGAGAACCCGGCTCCCATCCAAGGGGGGAACCGGCAGAAGATTGAAGGAAAATAACACGATATTAATAATCATGGAAGACAAGGCCATGGCCGTGAGGGGAACCAGGATCATTCCGAGAAGATCCCTTCGTGGTTCAACTCCTGGCTGGGGAGGCCAATTGGCCTGGATTGTAGGGTCCAGATAGAGGAACAGGGAGAGCAGCAGGCTGCTCACAATGGCCAAGAATAAATTCATGAGTGGTCCGGCAACGGCCACAAACGCCATGTCCCGTCTGGGGTTATGGAGTTGTGCGGGATTGATCGGAACGGGTTTGGCCCATCCAAAGACGAACCCTCCCGGAATCAAGGATAACATCAGTGGCACAATGATGCTTCCATAGAGGTCGATGTGTGGTAGGGGGTTGACGGTAAGTCGTCCCAAGTTTTTGGCGGTCTGGTCTCCAAAGAAATTTGCGACCCACCCATGGGCGCATTCGTGTAATACCACCGCGGCCATGAGTGGTACCAGCATGAAAGAGAGGTTATAGAGAAAAGAGGAAAGGGAATCCATGTCGCTTAGTTGAGTTGGGTAAACGCCTTATTTTTGACCTGGAGTAGATAGAGCCTCCGGTTCAGAATACCAGCCGAACTAAAAGAGGCAAATCCGCTCAACGCAGGCAAGTCAGAGCGTCGCACAAGTTGGTCCCAGATTCCCTGTCCGGATTGAGCGCCATGGCGGATCGTTTCCATAATCATGGTTGCCGCATCATAGGCTTGAAAGGCAAAGAGGGATGGTTCTTTTTGGAACTGACTGCGATACCGCTGAACAAACATCTGAATGTTGGGGTCGGGGCTGTTTGGAAAAAACCCATCGACAAAAATATGGCCGTCCAGGTCATGTTTGGCCCACCGAAACAACTCAGGATTATGCCAGCTATTTCCGCCTAAAATCGGCACATTCATGTCATAAAAAGCCAGTTGTGCGGCAATAAGGGCTAAGTGTACGGGCTGTCCTGGGACAAACACGGCGTCAAAACCTGGGATATAGACAGCCCGATCCTCCCCGGTTCGGGTTTTTTCATTTTCGGTCGTGCCGTATGTGGCCAGATCTTTTTCCTTCAAGTGGCGTAATTGTTCACCAATATCGGTCTGGTCGTCGGCATACCCTTCAGAGGCGATAATTTCCCCGCCGGAGTGCAACACTTCCTTAGCGAACATATCAGCCATTTCACGTCCATACGCTGTTTGGGGATAAATAATGCCAAAGCGATGATATCCCAGCTTGAGAATGGCGTATTCTACCAGGCGTTTGGCTTGGACGGATGAGGTCATGGCGGTACTAAACCAAAATGATCCAAACTGACGCACGTTCAAGAGTGTGGAAGAAGGGGTGACAAATGGGATGGTATTTTCATCAGGGAGTCGGCCGAGTTCCTGTATCTCACGGGATAACAAGGGGCCCACAACGGCAACTGGCCGAAATTCATCAAGCATTTGTTGTATCTCGATGCGTAACGGGCCGGTGAGGGTCGTGGTGTCTTTGACGACCAGTCCAACCGAGGTCAGGCCCCATTGTTCCTTGGCGATTTCGAGGGCGAGACGAATGCCGTTTAATGAATCTGTGCCGTAGTTTTTCATTGGACCGGAAAAAGGCAAGGCGGCTGCCACAATATGAGAGTGGAATTTGATCTTGCTGATAAATGATTGCAGAAGTGCCATCGCAGTTTGAGCATAAGGGTGGGTGGGAAAGCGTTTGAGAAATCCCCGGATATCCCGTTCGGCCAGGACCTCATCTCCGTGGGCGGTATGCAGTTCAATCAACCTGATGGTCGCGATATCACCTGGATAGCGGGAGGCATAACCTTCCACCAGTTCCTGGAGGGCGGGTTCGTCTAACTGTTGCAAAATCAGGGATTGAGCGAGGCCTTCTAATTCGAGCCGTTCTGTTTGATCGGCCAGACTCATTTCATTTAATAAAGCTTTTACGGCGCCAAGCGGATTGTGATTGGCTAACTCTGTTTGACGGATCAATTGAAGTATTGACCGGCGTAGGTCGAACTCAGTGGCATAGTCCAGTGCCTGATACAATTGATCCAGGGCAGGCCGATAGTCCTCTAACTCGATATAGAGTTCGGCCATCAAAACACGAGCGGGGTTCGTGGAACGCGAAAAGGGAAATTCTTCCAGGAGTTGCTTTAAAACGGTAAGGGCATCAGTTGTTTGGTGATCATGTTTCAGCGCGGTTGCTTCTAAAAGATAGGCCTCTTCCAGGATCTCTGGAGGAGGGAAGGAATCAATCAACTGTTCGAGAGTCGTGATGGCGGCTGCAGGGTTACCTGCTTCCAGCTCCAATCTTGCCTGGTCCAGAAGAGGGGAAGTGGAAGCTTGTTGGGCAAATGTCAGGTTGGTTCCTCCTCCGCCCATGAAGGGCCACCATCCCTGGTCTAACAAGGATCCCAAGCTCCACAGTACGAGAGACAATAGGATTCGTGGCAAATATTTGAGTAAGACAGTCGTCAAAGGGAATTTACCTAAACGTCTTGGAAATGGACGGGAATGTCCGTATAGAAACAGTCCTACATCCGAAAAAATTTGTGAGTGGATAATTCAAGAGCAGAATACGGTGACGACAACACTTTTCTTGTTTAGTATATCAGGAAATTCTCTTACCAAAATAGAAGAACATGAGAAATTCTCCCGACCGGGACCACGACCGGTAAGATCATCAAAAAGTTTGAGGTTTTTCCATAATTATAGATGAGGGTGACATCAAGAGCTGATGAGGGAATTCGTCGATCGCTATCTCACCATGTTGCAAGTAGAACAGGGCTATGCCGTGAATACGATTGAGAGCTATCGCCGGGACCTCAGAAAGCTTGAGGTTTTTTTTCGAATACACGATATTGTCGATCCTACACATCTTTCCAAGCCATTGTGGTTTCAATTCTTAAGCAGTTTGAAAGGCGAAGGCCTCTCCTCCTCCTCAATTGCCCGGT
The DNA here is from genome assembly GCA_021604365.1 of Nitrospirales bacterium. Taxonomy (GTDB): domain Bacteria; phylum Nitrospirota; class Nitrospiria; order Nitrospirales; family UBA8639; genus Nitrospira_E. Next base: position 2,346 of record BQIZ01000142.1, on the reverse strand, counting down.
GCCTGGCTTCTGTCCGGGGCTTTTATAAATCATTTGAGCGGGGAAAGGATGATCCGACCTTTGACGGTATGTTGAAAGGGACCCCAAAGCAATGGAGTCAATTGCCGAAATTGTTGTCCGAGGCTGAGGTAACCAGATTGCTCAATTTACCTATCATGGCTACCAGGGAGGATTCTCGTGATGCCGCCATGGTGGAATTATTATATGCCACGGGTCTTCGGGTCTCTGAACTCATCAATCTGGAAATGGCGCATCTCAATCTGGATGTGGGGTTTGTGCAAGCGACCGGCAAGCGGGACAAACAACGAATCGTTCCGATCGGAGATAAGGCACGCCAATTGGTCTCGGACTATTTGCAGTCTTCTCGCCCTGCCTTTGTCAAAAAGCGAACATCTTCGGCGTTATTTCTCACCAGGTTGGGTCGGGCCATGAGCCGGCAATGTTTTTGGAAAATTCTCAAGGATCGCACGGCTCGCGCAGGCATCACAAAGCCCATTTCACCTCATATGCTCCGCCACTCCTTTGCCACGCATTTATTGGATCATGGGGCCGATCTTCGTTCGGTCCAAATGATGCTCGGCCATGCCAGCATTGCCACGACCCAAATCTATACCCATGTTGAGCAAGCCCGCCTCAAAAAGGTTCACGATCAATATTTTCCCCGGAAACAACGTACCAGGGTCATTGGAACTCCCAATGGCTCTGAGTCTTGAGCAGGTTAAACTCCAGGTGGTTTTTTCGTTATTATCCCATGACACGTAAGCTTCCCTCTATCCAAAAGAATGGAGGGAGCCTATAAGTATGTATTCCATAGGCTGCTACATTGAGGGATTGTAAACATCCAAATTTGCAATTGGAAAAAGGCCTATGGCAGGCTAGCATCGAGTGTTTATTTCATATTTGGAGGGTTTGGTTATGAAGTATAGAAAGCAGGTGCACTATGTGAAGGGGGTGTTTGCATGCCCAAAATGCCATCAACATTTTGTGCAAGAGAAGTGGTTGGAAGAATTTCGGGTGCGGTGTCATAAGTGTGATTATCGAGGGGCCTTGACCCATGTATCGGTGGAAGAGCAAATAGACGAAGAAATTGAACGACGATAGACAAGATTGAATTCCTGATAGATTTCTTCTTTAGGTGAAAAAAATCGGTGCTTTCTTCCCATTCAATGCTCCTCAGGAATGTGTTTCGGGGAAATATCTTTTGGGTGTCTCTGTTTGTCGTTGTTTGGTGGTGTGGGTGTGTGCAAGTTTCAGCTCAACCTTCGTCTCCCCAAACTAGCGATGGTCTTCAGGTCTTAGTGACTTATCATTCCCTTTCCGGTCATACAGCCGAGATGGCCAGGAATGTGCAGAAAGGTGCTGAATCGATACCCGGAACCACCGTCCTCCTGAAAACCGTGGGACAGGTCACCGCTGATGAATTGTTTGGCAGCGATGCGGTCATAGTAGGTTCGCCGGTCTACTGGTCGAATATGTCAGGTGAAGTTAAATCATTTTTTGATCGATGGCAGTTTGAATTTGGCGTGTTTCCTGAATGGAAAATGCGCGATAAAGTGGGAGCGGCGTTTGCCACGGGTGGACAAGTATCCAGCGGGAAAGAGGTGACGATGTTGACCATCCTGGCAGCCATGCTCGGGAACAAAATGATTGTGGTGAGTGACGGAGGAGCGTTTGGCGCTTCAGCGACGACGGAAGGCGACAGCCCTGGAATTAATGATGTGGAGCGGACCAATGCATGGGCCTTGGGGAAGCGTGTGGCTGAAGTGGCGGGGATGATCAAGCGAGGACAGTCGTTTCCAGGTCAACCATGAAAGACATTCAATGAGTGCGTTGCCGGGAAGCCCAGACGAAAAGTGGGTCATTTATTGGGAGCGGGAGTATTCCACCGCCTTTGCTCCTGAACGACTTAAGCTTGATTTTCATCCCCATCGTCCCCTGATGACGAACATGCCCTTACCGGAGCAACGGGAGCTAGCCGCGTCCGGCTACAAAGTGATTCCGGATGATTGCGGGCCGGTTCGGGCTGTGGGGCAATATGGCTGGCTCATCCGTTCACCGGCGGATTGCCGGTTTCGTAGGAAAGGCACTGGTTTTGAATGGCAGTCTCCGCCCATTCTTCCTGATGAGCGGCTCTTGAGCTATAAGTCATTTTCGGGAATGTATGTCGATACGATTTTGAATAGTGGATTTCCCAAGCTCTATTGTGGCATTCGTTTTTATTACCCCAGACAAGTCGGAATGATGATGAAGGATCTTCCCAATCATTTTTACCATTTGCCCAACCGCACCTTTTCCGTCTGGGAAGGCATTAAAACCCAAGAATATAAACTGACCCCGAATCCCTAT
>BQIZ01000141.1 GCA_021604365.1 Nitrospirales bacterium | reverse complement strand
CCCCAAAAAGCCTCGGAAGCGCTCAAGGTAAGACGAACCTCTTTCGATGATAATGGGCGAAATTTTTTGAAAAGCGTTTTTTAATTCGAAGCGGTCTCTTCAGCAATGACTTCATGCCGTATTTTACCCCACAATAACCCTCTTTTGAATCCCCCAAGACCCATGGTCTTGTAAATGCAGCTTTTGAGAGTCTCCAGATGTTACCCTATTTCTATGCACTCCGAACTCTCACAAAAAGCCCAAAGTGAACCGGAAGGGGAATCCAGGCCTTCACCCAAAAAAAGGATCCAAACCCAAATTCACCGACGTCAGAAAGCGAAGGCAGTTTCTCCATTGGAAGACGAGTGGAATGACCAATCTGATAACCCTCCTAATCTTCGAACTCCTTCGTCGGAGATGAAAAAATAGTAGTTATTCCGGTGTTTGTTGGATGATCGCCAGGGGGGCTGGCTTCCTTGACCATGATGTATGTGCGTAGTTCGAATTCAAGTCAGGCGTGGGATGAAAACCCGCCCCTAAATTTATATCTTTGGGTCTGTACCTCCACCGCTTCAAATTGTCCATTGTCCCCTGATTCTATCCGTGGCTTTTTCCACTAATTGGGCATTGGTCGGTCATAAAAACATTGCTCCTCCCACATTCCAGTTTCTGCGCCCAGCATACTAAACAGGATGAAATTTCTCCTCCTAGATTTCTTGTGATGATTGGAGAAGGAGTTTCGTTGGGAACGGGAATTTATAGCAAAAAAGATGAAATAGGCATATAATAACCAATAGGCATTTTTCTTAAGCAAAGTAACTTATGTTTGTAGCCATGGCTAATATAACCCAAAATTAAACTTAAGAAAGAAGGCCACGATAGTCTTACCTTTTTCTGAATTTAACAGAGGATAGATTGTGAATAAATGTATTGAACCCTGACTGAAGCAATAGAGGCCCAACGCCATTCTCGCTATAGTGGGAAGGAATTTGTCTCTTTTCACTTCGGTTCATCAGCATAGTAATGCTAATAAAACATTTTCAGAGCCATTCCCCGAATTTTTTTATGGCCTAAATTGGGATGAAATCTTATGAAAAGTTTCCATTCAATCTCGATTTTGAGTCCAGTTGGTCTAAATGGTCCATCAGTCCGTGGGTCTTTCGTTCCATTGATTCACAAAAAAATAGGGTGTTACGATGCCGGCCTCGGTAGAAGGCTTTGAATTGTAAACTATTTTTAGGGGAGTCCCCAGATGTCTGGCTCAGACCTTCTCCTTGAGTATCTGACTAAATACCTTCCTATCCTTATCTTCGTCGGCCTTGCTATGGGGTTTGGCCTGGTCACTCTTGTTCTTTCCCATCTGGTTCAACCTAAATATCCCGAACCGGAAAAACTTTCGACTTACGAATGTGGATCTGAACCATTTTCAGATTCACGAATGCCATTTCCGATTCGGTATTATGTTATTGCAATGCTGTTTGTGATTTTTGATATCGAGGTGATCTTCCTTTATCCTTGGGCCATTACGTTCAATCAGTTGGGCGTGATCGGTTTTATCGAAATGATGATATTCATTGGATTATTTGTCGTTGCGTATGTGTACGCTTGGCGCAAAGGGGCCTTGGAATGGGATTAATTCAAATTGGAAAACCGTCAAAGGACGGGGAATTGGGAGTCATGACCCTTTCCCTGGAAAAAGTGGTGAACTGGGCGCGGAAAGGTTCTCTCTGGCCTATGACGTTCGGCCTCGCCTGCTGTGCCATTGAGATGATCGCCGCAGTGTCATCCCGTTATGATATTGACCGGTATGGTGCAGGAGTGTTCCGCGCCTCTCCCCGTCAATCTGATTTGATGATTGTGGCCGGAACCGTCTGTCGCAGGATGGCGCCGGTTATTCGCAAAATTTATGACCAGATGCCTGAGCCAAAATACGTGATATCCATGGGATCATGTGCCACATCCGGCAATATCTATGATAGTTATAGCGTGGTTCAAGGAGTCGACCGGTTCGTTCCCGTTGATATTTATGTGCCTGGTTGTCCTCCAACCCCGGAGGCATTGTTTGATGGGATTTTGAAATTACAGGATCGAATCATGCAGAAACGGGTGTTCACCACACAACCCGAACAGGTCAAAGTCTAAGGAAACCCACGAAACATTCATGCATCCGATCGCAGAAAAAATCCAAAGCCGATTTCCTGAAGGGTATGTGGGGGCCAATGAATGGCGGGGAGACCTGACGGTTACCGTGAAGCGGGAAGCTTTGCATGAGGTCTGTTCATATATCCGAAAAGATCCTGACCTGGACTACGATTACATGGTACACGTTAGTTCAGTGGACTGGCCTGATGACGAAGAACGATTTGAAGTGGTCTATGAAGTGTACTCAATCCGGAAACGCCATCGCATCCGAATCAAAACCCGGGTTCCCGAACACGACTGTCTGGTTGATTCCATGACGGATCTTTGGATGGGAGCGGATTTCATGGAACGGGAAGTGTTTGACATGATGGGTATCCGGTTTAATCGTCATCCTGACCTTCGCCGCATTTTGATGCCGGATGATTACACAGAAGGATATCCGCTTCGAAAAGATTTCCCCGTTCAGGGGAAAGGCTGGCGTGATACATTTGATTTTTTAAACGACCCGACTTAATTGCCTGGTCCCTTGTTGGGAAAAGGTGAGCCAAAAGGTTTCGGTAGATATCATGAAGCTGGAAGATCAACGTACGACCGTCTATAAAGTCGATCCGAACCATCCGGAAACGGAGTCCTTGCCGACGCTTCGGACGGAAGAACTGCTATTAAACATGGGGCCACAACACCCGAGTACACACGGGGTATTGAAGGTCATTTTAGAGCTGGAGGGTGAGCGGATAGTAAAATCCACCCCGGTCCTAGGCTTTCTTCATCGAGGAGTCGAAAAACTGGCTGAAGATGGGACCTATCATCAGTTTATCCCTCATACGGATAGGCTGGACTATGTCTGCGCGATGTATAATAACTTCGCCTATTGTCGGGCCGTGGAAAAACTTATGGATATTACTCTTCCCGATCGGGCGGAGTATCTCCGGACACTCGTGGCTGAAGTGCAGCGTATTATCGGCCATCTTTTCTGGTTAGGCACTCAGGCGCTGGATATCGGGGCAATGACCGTGTTCTTTTATACGTTTCGTGACCGGGAGATTCTGTTGGATTGGTTTGACGAATTATGTGGTGCCAGATTGACTACCAGCTGGTATCGGATTGGAGGCGTTGAACGGGATTTCACCCCGTCGTTGACAGAAAAAGTCCAAAGTTTCCTGGACTATTTTCCTCCCAAGATTGAAGAATATGTGGTGTTTTTGGAAAAAAACCGCATCTGGTTAGCCCGGACACGCGGTGTGGCAGTGATCTCCGCCGAAGATGCCCTGAGTTTTGGATTGAGCGGTCCGACCTTGCGAGGATCCGGGGTTGATTATGATCTGCGGAAATATGAACCCTATAGTGCGTATCCTAAATGTGAATTTAGCGTGCCTGTGGGAAAAAATGGCGACACCTATGATCGGTACTGGATTCGGATTGAGGAAATGCGTGAAAGCGTCAAAATTGTTCAACAATGTTTGAATCAAATGGAACCGGGCCCGATCATGGCGGATGTGCCGAGTGTGACCTTGCCTCCTAAAGATCGGGTGTTCACGAATTTGGAGTCGATGATTCAGCAATTTAAGCTTTTCTCACAAGGATTTGATGCGCCGGCCGGTGAAATCTATTGTGGAACGGAAGCGCATAAAGGCGAACTGGGGTTTTATATCGTCAGTACGGGCGGAGGTCGGCCCTATCGTCTGAAAATTCGTGCGCCTTCTTTTATTCATATGGGCGCATTCGATTATATGGCCAAAGGCTATATGATTGCCGATGCGGTCACGATATTTGGCACATATGATATTGTGATGGGAGAGTGTGATCGGTAAGGCTGTCATTTTGTATCACCTGAATTCATGTTTCGGACTATTTTGAGGAGAATATCCCAATGGGATTAAAACCCGTCACCACACCTGATGTTGAGGCGGCGACGATTGAACTGACCTTGGATGGGGAAGTGGTCCAAGCCAAGGAAGGAGTCTCCCTCTACGACGTCATATCCAGCACGGGCAAAATTGTGCCCGCGATGTGTTATCACTATACATTCGATCCCTTCGGATCCTGTGGAATGTGTCTGGTTTTTCAAGAGGGGAAAAAAGCCCCTGTCCGGTCCTGTACTGCGAAGGCTGCGGCTGGGATGGTCATCCAAACCGAAGGCGAAGATCTGTTTCTCGCGCGCAAAAAGGGGGTAGAGAAGCATCTGTCCGTCCATCCCCTGGATTGTCCGGTGTGCGATGCCGACGGTCATTGTGAACTGCAAGACATGGCCTTTGAGCATGGCGTGACCAACCTGGCCAACGCGAAACAAAAAAATATCCCCGAAGATACGCGAAGCCTGGTTCTTGATTTCAATATGAACCGCTGCATCGCCTGTGGAGAATGCATCAATATTTGTAAAGACGTCCTACGAATTGATGCCCTGCAGTTTATGAAAAAGGGTGGGTTTACCCAGGTGGTGGCGAAGGGCGATCAGGCCTTGGACTGTGAATTCTGCGGTGACTGTCTGGCGGTGTGTCCAGTTGGAGCCATCACCAATAAATTCTCGAAATATGCCTATAAACCCTGGCAGCTCAAAAAAACGACCACGACGTGCAATTATTGCGGCGACGGTTGCCAAATTTATGTGGAAACCAAAGATACGGAAGTTGTTCGGGTGACTTCCCCTCTTTCCTGGAAGAACAAATGGGGAGATCGGACAGATACGATAAATGGGCATGACGGAATCTGTGTGCGTGGCCGCTTTGGGTTTCAATTCATCGATAGTGCCACTCGCCTCAAAACCCCGTTGGTTCGTACCGACTCTGGATTGCAGCCATCCCCCTGGCTTGATGCCTTGGATATGGCCTCGGGGCGCTTAGCCCATGTCAAAGCGCAATATGGGGCGCAGGCAATTGCCGGTCTCATTACAGCCCGGTGTACCAACGAAGATCTGTATGTATTTCAAAAATTTTTGCGTTCCGTTATCGGCACGAATCATTTGGACAGCAGTGCCAGATATGGGCATCTGAATTTTGTCAGGGCCATCAAACATGCTTTAGGTCTTCATCGCATGATGAATACATCGGAAGAAATTAATAAAGCGAAGGCAGTCCTCATCATTGGAGCCAACATTACAGAGACCAATCCGGTCGCGAGTTTGCGAGTGAAGTCGTCTGTGGGGTTGTATAAGGCTCAAACCATTGTTGTGGATTCAATGCAAACCAATATCGCGAAATTGGCCTCTCACCCCATGATGGTGAAGCCAGGGACCGAGGGTCTGTTTATTCAAGGTCTGGTGAAGTCGGTCATGGATCAGGATTTGATTGACGAAGAAGCCACGTCGGCATTTCCCGAAGCCTTGAATTCACTAAGACAGGCTGTTGGGGTACTCTCCCTTGAGGATATTGCCAACCAGACCGGTGTGAATCCTGACCAAATCCATGAGGCTGCTCGAATTTTTGCAGAGGCGTCCCGGTCGATCATCATTTGCGGGGAGGGTATTCTCCGACATGCCGGAGGCTATCAACATATGTTGAATCTTATCGATCTGGCCTGGGTAACAGGAAAGCTCGGTCGAAAGGGATGCGGCATAAACACCTATACCGAGGAAGCCAATGAACAAGGAGCAGTTGATATGGGCGTCGCACCGGAGTTTCTGCCCGGTCCGGTTTCCTTCACTGATTCTCAAGCCCGGGAGACATTTGCTCGTATCTGGGGCAACAATCTTCCGGACGTTGATCGTGGAGCCAATCTCACGGAAATCCTGGACCGCTGTCAAAATGGTGAAATTAAGGCGCTCTATCTTGTTGGCGAAAATCCATTGGAGACCCTTCCCGCCTCCTATGATGTTACAAGTGCATTAGCGAAGTTGGAAGTTCTCATTTGCCAGGACCCCTTCATGACGGAAATTGCCAAAATGGCCCATGTAGTTTTTCCTGCTTCAACATTTGCGGAAAAAGACGGCACAGTGACCAATCAGGAGGGAAAGGTCCAATTTCTCCGTCCAGCTCTAGATTCTCTTGGCGAAAGTACCTTGGATTGGCACATTATGGTCGGAATGGCCAACGGATTGGGCTCGCCCATGGAATACGAAACGACCCACGATATTCAGAATGAAATCCGAAAAGTCCTACCGGGTTATTACAATCTGGGGAAGGTCGCCCACGTAGCTCCAGACCTTTCGGGATATTTCTCGAAGGCTTTTCCAGAGGAAGTTGCCTCGCGGTATTCCGTAGGGAGGAAGAGTCCCACTCAACGGCCTTTTGCCTTACGCATGATTCAATTAATTTATCATTCGGGGAAACTTTCCACCCGGGCATCCGGCCTCATGGAAATTTCACCAAATTCGTCACGTCTTCGAATGAGCGCCCAGGACTTCAATGATCTTGGTCTAAGTGCGCATGATCGGGTGCGGATCACTTCAGAACAGGGCGATGTGGAGATGGGAGTGGAGGTGGATATGTCCATGTTGTCAGGGACTTGTGCGGTTCCTGAACATTTCAATGATCCACCGGTGAAAGACCTGATGTCGCATCAGGTCGATCCTGTCACAGGGGTTCCCTATTTCAAATTGACCTATGTTTCTATTGAAAAGGCCTGATCAGAAGAACCAGTCATCAGCCAATGAGTAATTCTCCTGCGACAAAGAAATTTTTCGACGCTGTGCTCTTCAGAGAAATCTGGAATGCCATGAAGGTGACGCTGAAGCATTTATTGCATCGTCCCATCACCTTTCAATATCCACGGGAGAAACGAACGATTCCTGACGCCCATCGTGGCGCCCTTTGCCTGCTACGGTATGAGGATGGAACAGAACGTTGTGTGGGCTGTGATTTATGTGAGGCAGCTTGTCCTTCACGCTGCATTAAGGTTATCAGCGAAGAAGACAAAACTCTCCCCCTCCAACGGTATGCCTCCGAATTTTACATCGACATTACGAAGTGCGTGTTTTGTGGATACTGCGTCGAAGCCTGTCCGGTTAATGCCCTGGCGATGACGAAAGTCTATGAATTTTCGACTCATGATAAGAGGACCCTCCTCTTTGACAAGGCGCGGCTCTACCAAATTGGAGAGCGTCATATAGATGATGCCAAAAAGTATCTCTATGCTCATAACCAAGAGAAGGAAGGGGAGGAAGGCCGCGCCTACCGCTACCATTTTCCTGTTTCAATAAAAAGCACCCAGGAACCGTAGTTTCATCATGATGTGGCTTCTTTTTGGATATTTTGCCACGGTGAGTGTCGTGGCAGGGGTTTTGACTGTGGCATTGCGAAATGCCGTGCATTGCGCTATGGCCTTGCTGACGCTCCTGCTCCATGTGGCGGGCCTGTTTGTCCTGTTAAATGCGGAATTCCTTTTTGCGGTGCAAATCATCGTGTATGCCGGAGCCATTCTTATTTTGTATCTTTTCGTGTTGATGTTGATGAATTTAAAAACGGAGGACCAGCATCTTCATAAAAAATATGCCCTCCTGTTGTTTGCCGGAATGGCAATTTTTGGAGAACTTCTGATTCTTCTGGTGCAATCTCCCTATGGAGGTGTGATTGGAACGGCGACGCCTGACCTCATCCTGCAAACGGGGCCCAGCCATGCTATTGGAATCACGATGTTTAGTGATTATTTGTTGCTTTTTGAAGTGATTGGGATTTTCCTGTTAGGGGCCGTGATTGGCGCAATCGTCCTTGCTAAAACACCGGCGAAGGCTGATTCACAGGAAGAACCTGCCACTTCTTCCATGCCCTAAAAGCCGGTAACGATGATTCCTCTTTCTGCCTATGTAGCACTCAGCGCTATTTTGTTTATGACGGGACTCGTCGGGGTCCTGATCCGGAGGAATTTCATTGTCGTTCTGATGTCCGTGGAGATTATGTTAAATGCGGCCAATATTAATTTGGTGGCCTTTTCTCATTATCTTCATTCAATGTCAGGGCAAATGGCCGCACTCTTTATCATTGCCGTGGCTGCAGCGGAAGCCGCTGTTGGATTGGCGATTATCATTGTGGTGTTTCGCGGGAAAATGGCCACGAATGTCGATCAAATTAATATTTTAAAGTGGTAACGTGTTCGATCTGCTCGTTCTCCTGATTCCTCTTTTTCCTCTGCTGGCCGTGTTGGTCAACGGGCTATTAGGCTCTCGCTATTCCCATGATATGGCGGGACGCCTGGCTTTTGGCTCCGTCGGACTGTCATTTTTGTGTGTGCTCGGCGTCTTTGTTTCGTTTTTCGGAGATTCAACACCGCGCGAAGTCATCGCCTACTCGTGGATTTTCGGAGGCGATCTCTCCATTAATCTTGCCTTTCTTATCGACCCGCTGACCGTCATTATGCTGTTAGTGGTGACCGGAGTCGGGTTCCTCATCCACGTCTATTCGGTGGGCTATATGCATGGCGAAGAAGGGTTTACCCGCTTCTTCACCTATATGAACCTCTTCATGGTTTCCATGCTTCTGCTCGTCATGGGAAACAATTATGTCGTGTTGTTCATCGGGTGGGAGGGTGTGGGCCTCTGCTCCTACCTGTTGATCGGGTACTACTATGAAAAAGTCTCTGCGGGTAAGGCTGCGACCAAAGCCTTTGTCGTGAACCGGATTGGGGACGCCGGGTTTTTACTGGCGATATTTTTGATCTTTTCCCATTTCGGTACACTCGATTACACGGCGGTGATGGCCCAAGCCTCGACCCTTTCAACTGAAATGGCCACCGCCATCTCGCTCTGTTTGTTAGTCGGCGCGATAGGCAAGTCGGCGCAATTACCCTTGTACACCTGGTTGCCCGATGCGATGGAAGGCCCAACTCCGGTGAGTGCGCTTATCCATGCGGCCACCATGGTCACCGCCGGCGTCTATATGGTGGTAAGAAACCATGTGATATTTGATATGGCGCCGATGGCTTTGGCTACCGTGGGCATTGTTGGAGGCGTCACGGCATTGTTTGCCGCCACGATTGGATTGGTGCAAAACGATATTAAACGGGTGTTGGCCTATTCAACCGTCAGCCAGTTGGGCTATATGTTCCTGGCCTGTGGGGTGGGGGCCTATACTGCCGCGATTTTTCACCTGATGACCCATGCGTTTTTTAAGGCACTTTTATTCTTGTCGGCCGGTTCGGTGATTCATGCGTTGGGCGGGGAACAAGACATCCGGAAAATGGGTGGACTGCATGACAAGATCCCGACGACCTATCGGGTGTTTCTGGTCGGAACTCTCGCCATTGCGGGTATTCCTCCCTTGGCAGGCTTTTGGAGTAAAGATGAAATTATGGCTCATGCCTTCGTCCATGGCTATTATCACTTGTATCTTCTGGCCGCTGTTGGAGCGTTCCTGACCAGTTTTTATATGTTCAGGCTCACGTATCTTACGTTCTATGGGTCATCTCGAGTCGATCCACATGTGGCCCACCATATTCATGAATCCCCATCCATCATGACCGTTCCGCTCATGATTTTGGCTGGCTTGGCCCTTTTGGGAGGCTTCCTTGGGGTACCGCCCGAACATGGCTGGTTCCATGGGTTTTTGCATGACGTGGCGACTCCGCTTGGTGCTGAGGCTCATGAAGTGGGATGGGGCATGCTGTTGGGCTTGATGAGTGTCGCCATTGCTATCGCATTGGGCGGTTGGGGTTTAGCTCATTACATGTATAGCCTTAGTCCTCAGATGGCCAACGAATGGGCCGCAAAATTTCCGCGAGCCTACACCACTATTTTGAATAAATATTACGTCGATGAGATCTATGACTACTTGATTGTGGAATTCTTTAAGAAAGTTGGGATGTTATTGGACTGGCTTGATCGCCAGGTTCTGGACCGGTTTGTTGTCGGTATTGGCAAAGGAACCGACCTTAGCGCAGCAGCCATTACCTGGACAGAAAAGCACGTGATCTACGCCGGTTTGAACGTGGTGGGATATTCCAATCACCT
>BQIZ01000140.1 GCA_021604365.1 Nitrospirales bacterium | reverse complement strand
CGATTCATGCAGGTTTTCTGAAGATAGTCCTCTATTTCGTGTCTTTTTGCTTACCTCACCCAGCCCAGTTCGCAAGCATTTGGCTCACCTACCGACAAAGGGTAATGAAAGGGAAGTTTGCCAAATAATTCGGCTGAGAGAAGGAGTCCTGACCATGACATTACCGGAAATAGGCGCTATTCAATTTCTGCAACCCGCATCATCAGGAGGGGATCATTCACGAAAGCAGGTGACTGCTGTTAATTCTGATGAGGAGAGTGGCAAATCAAAAAGCCATAGGGAACGAGGCGTATCCTCACCCATTCAGGACCAGGTGACCTTGTCAAGGGAAGCTCAGGCATTGGCCACATCAAGGAACCAGGCCTCAAAAAGCAATTCATTTCAGCAGCCTCCATCTCCATTTGATCGCTGAAATTCCTGAAACTGCGATCGACCGGCAAATGGGGCATCCCGTTTGCTGGCCCCGGTCTTTGAACAAGGCTTGCCTCATGAGTCCATCATTCCCTTTTCATTAATGCCTTGACGATTTTCTCAATATATCCGGCCTGATTACCTGCGCTCGTATAGCAGTTCACAAGCTTGTTCGTACCCTTGAACCCATCCTTCCTGATACGCCTGAGCTAAACTTCGTCGAACCTGATCCATTTGATCTGAACCTCGAATCGAACCTGGAACCGCCGAGCACACCATCTCCACGGCTATTTCCACAAGGCGCTCTTGACGTTGCTTGAACTCCTCGGTTACCAGCTCATCTAACACTTCCTGGCCTCGCTGCACGACAATTTTTTCCAGAAAGGTATCATACCCCTGGGCACGAATAACCCGTTCCCGAATAATGACTAATTCTTCTTTGATTTTTTGTGTATTGCGTATCAACACCATAAAGAGTTGCTTGCGGGATTCTTCCCGGAGAGTCCCTTCCATTCGTTCCAAGACCACTGAAGGAGAAATGGATTCCTCCGGCTCAGGTTCCGGATCCCTATCCCGTCGATGCACCATCGGTTCCGCATAGCCCAGTCGCAATCGATCGTACGTTTTTCGCGCATCCGAATCTCCTAAAATTTCGTAGGCCGCATTGACTTCACGAATTTTTTGTTCAGCTTGACGATTCCCTCGATTGCGATCAGGATGATATTGAAGGGCCAATATTCGATAAGCTTTTTTAATCTCATCTTGCGAGGCTTGAAGCGCGATTCCAAGAACCGCATAATAATCAACGACTGCCATTCACATGATTCCTTACAGGAGAAAATTCTTTTCCCGAGCTTTTGCACAGTTTTTTTGAAACATTCACTTTCACTGGTCCCTGCATTGGGTTTTTAAAAAACAATTTTTCTGTTATGACCATTTTTTCAAAATACCCGTTCCTTGGAGTATGGATTGTTGTCCTGTTCGTTGGGATGGTTTATGCGCCTATAGGGGTAATTTCTTGGGAAGCTACCCAGGAGTTCACAATCTCTGCGCCATCCACACCCAGTCTCTTCTGGCCATTCTCCCCTCCACCCACCTACTCCACTTTTACCACATCACCCGTACAGGTCTCCATTGCCATGCTGCTCAGTAACCCGGCTTCCTATCATCAACGACTCGTGGCCGTTCGAGGAGTAGTCACGCAACCGGAATTGCACATTGATGACTCCGAGTTAGTCTTGCGCTTTGTCTTTCGCCTTGCCGAGGATGAACAATCCATTGTCATCTTTGGTCAACACGATCGGACGCAAGGGCCACCCTCAATTTCATTGGATCTTTCCGTGGAAGTGATCGGAGTCTTTTGGAAAGAACGAGCATTGAATGGATCACATGTTATCAATACGATTGAAGCTCATACGGTCTCCCCCTATCCCTCCCTGATCCCAGACAATGCTTGACCAGATCGGCTACAGGCATCCCTTAGCAGGCCAAATATGTTTTCAACTGACGAACAACGTCACCCGTGCCTGGGGATGGAGGAGGCTCAGACGGAAACTCTACCGTAAGCACCTCTCGAAGCGTAGCTTCCCAATTGCCGGATTCAAAGTCATCACGGGATAACTCCATGCCCCGGCCATGTCGATGGGTATAATCGACTAAACTCTGTTCGTCAATAAAATTCTTGCGACGGACGTAGACAAGTGCCGTTTCATCCTGGACGGCGGCAATCACGGTACCATATCCCGGCTTGGTCATAATGATATCTACCTGTTGACTGATCTCTCCAAATGGCATCGCAAGGTTTTCTACACGATGCACACGGGCATAAGAAACCGAAGATGGCAGGTCGCTCACCAAAAAATGAAATCCGGCCATTGCGGCCATCTGCTCTAGCGGAAGACGGTTGAGGGGTACCCCCCCAAAGGCAATTAGGACAATCAATTCCTGCTCTCCCACCTCTAAGAATTTCCGGAGATCATAACCATTCGGTTTCTTCAAGGGAGCAGAAGGTCCCACATCAACCATCGAACGAAACGCCGGCATCTCAATACCCGGATGAAGACGTATGAGAGAGTCTGCCAACGCATAGCTGTTACGAATGGTTTCGAGAATCACACGATGACCGGGAACATCGGCTTGCACATATGGCTCTAACGCCCGATCCCAGGATAGTGAGGCCACCCCCACCACCGGGCACTTCGCTTGGGCAGCGCCAGCGATGGCAAGAGGCGAAATATTCGATATCACCAGACTCGCCTTGGACAATCGGATGGCCTGAGCTTCTTTCTCGACCTTGGAATTCCAATCTGTGTGATATTTGGTGTAGGCCTCCCATGTGCGCGCCACATCAATGTCCAAGGGCCCTCGCTGGACACAGCCAACATCTTGTTGGACATCTTGCAACTCCCAGCTGACCTTCTGGAGATGCCGTTGAAAGAAATCAGCCGGTACTTTCGTGCGTAGAATCACATGCAGGTCATCAACCGCCTCACCTAATTCATTCAGGATTGGCATTAATTGCGCGGCATGCCCAAAGCCATGGGCCGAGATCGAACACCACAGAACCGTCATCGTTTATTCTTCTCCCTTTTAAGACCACCATGAGATGGATTATTCTGAAAAATGAAACCCAGGGAGTTCACTTGCGAGAACAGCTTCAGAGTTCATAGAATCACCTCTGATTTTCTTTTCATGTCTTTTTTTGAAATGCGTTGGTCGGGGTGGTCCATGAACAGGAATATACGATGTGCTTTTGGGATGATGTGGACCTTCATTCTCTTGATGGTCCTGCTCAACGCATGTACCTCCCCTTCAAGAAAACCCTCTCCCTCTTCTAGATCCTCCCCTCCGGCAATAACCGGAAAGTCACAGGCGTCCGCCCTGGAAAATCAATTATTGGCCACCGTTAAACATGCTGAAGGTTTAGGACCGGGGAACCCCCTACTCTTAAGTAGTCTGTATAGCTTGGCCACCTATTACGAAGACCGGAAAGAATTTGACAAAGCTGCTATTCAATATGAACGGGCCCTCAAATTAAAAGAAGCCGCGAGTGGCCCCAACCATCCAGACGTGGCCGCCATCCTTCAACGATATGCACGACTGCTGCAAGCAGCTAACCGACCATCGGAAGCCGCGAATCTTCTTCTTCGTTCTGAAGCCATCCTCGCTCAAACCTCGACTCCCTCTTCCAGTCAATGAAATTTAGCCTGAGGACGGCTCTCCAGGTCAGCATTTTTGACCTGTTCTTTCGGAAAATTTTACCCAGTGTCGGCTTCCTTCATCCTATTTTTAGGCGGTTTTTGGACATTCCTGCTACTTTTCCCTCTTTAAGTTTGGCACAAGAATTGGTTATATCCAAATGAGTTCTTCTATTAACTTGACCAAGGATTCATTCATGAAAAAGTCAGCACAGCCAGACCAACCCATCGGCAGAACAGGCAAGAACTCTCCCAAAAAGACCCCGACCAAAAAGGCCTCCACGGAAAAGTATCCTCGTTGTTCTCGATGTGGGTCGAGAACAGTGCATTTAGAACAGTTGGAGCAGGAACTTCTTGTCACACTCAGCTTGCACTGCCTGATCTGTGGACATTATACCTTCCTTGGTCGCCCCGTGATCCGTTTATTACGCCGCCCTAATGTCACGATTCCAGACTCCATTACAAGGCCCGCAGGGGAATAGGGAATTATCCGCACCGGTTCTCCAGCTTGTCATGACGACTTTCTTTTACCAGGACTCCGTGCGCACCGTCAGCGGAATCAGCCCTTCTTGTTCAAGGCCCAACGTGAGCTGTCGGCAGGCCGTGGCGCTCCCACATACGCGAAGATGCGATTGGGTGATATCCGGCACAATAGTTTTGAATGGCACAATATCGATTTTATCCTTCCCCTCCACGGAGTCCGCCACTCGCAGGATTCGTCCTTTCAGATATTCCCAGGCAGTCGGCCAGGATCGAGTGAGCACTGGTTGATATCGAAAATGTTGGGGAAATTGTTGTTCAAGGTCGGCCAACTCCTCGTGAAGCATTAACTGCCCCTCATGGCGAACACTCGCCACCAGCGTCATGTGGGCTCCAAATCTCGCCCCCTTTCGACCGAAATTATTGGCTTTTAGAAAACGGGCATAGGATAAAAATGGCGTAATGCCCGTTCCGAAGGCCACACAGACCATTCGCATCCCTTCCCATATCCCATCATCTTCCAAACGAAGATTCGCAGGCGTACAAACCTTGGTGTTTTCATAAACCAACGCGACGCCCCTCTCCTCGTCCAGTTGGAGGCGCACCTCCACCGTCTTTCCCTTCTCAAACCAGTCGGTTGCCATTTCGGATTGCCACCAGCCTGAGGTATCCGATTGCTCTCGATGAGTATGATTGATGAAGGTCTCCAACATGCGCGGCTCGGTGAAGGAGGCGTTTGACCGCGTATACATTCGTCTTCGATACTTACCCGTCCGGTCTCCCCAGGGCTTGGCGAGAAACGCTGTTCCTGGGCGCATCGTATCCCGGATGGCATATAGCTTCCCTGCTATTTCAATCTCCTCAGGCAGTGCTAACCGGACCAAGCGGATTTCTCCTGGATCAATGGTCCGTAATTGATGAATACGAGCGCCCACAACATGTTCCATGATCAGCTCATTTCTATATGAGAACCCTCAAAAAATGACGAGTAATTTCATAGGGAGAAGTTCACCGCCAACAGGCAGAGATAGCGATGTCATTTGATTCTTCCATTAATATTATTTAAAATTTCATCTCACTCTGAGACCACCCAACAATATAATGGATCCAATTTCTTCCATCCCCCCAGTAGCACCAGGAGAGAGCCCATCACTTCCGCCTAAAATCACGGTCTTGTCATCTCCTGATGGGAACAGCAATCTATCCGCTATAGCAACAAACCCTGCCAAAAATGAGGGACTATTACCTTCAACTCCTACCCCAGAGGTGTTTTCCTACCTCGAGCGCATGTCTCAGATTCCGGATGTTCGACAAGCCAGAATTGCACATATTCAACAAGCAATTGACTCACAGACCTATGTTATTTTTGCTGAAAAGTTAGCAGACTCACTCATTCAAGAACTTCCTCCTCCCCCACAAGAAACCCGCCCGCCAACCACGTCATAATTTTTTCGCCTCTTAACGGCATCGTGTTTCACTCATTCCCAGCCGAGTTGGTGGAAAACTCTCTCCCCGCATGGGCACTTTTGGAGATCATTGTAAAGTTTTCAACCTGTTCCTGTATATTATGGGCGGTATTTTTCTGTTCCCCCTATATCATCTTGCGGCCTAGAGTTTGGGCTTGTAACATGGCCTCACGCTACCGAAAAGGATCTCATGAATAAGTCAATTTCCTACCTGGCAATAGGGTCAAACACAATTTGGTTGACCTTTTTCTCAACACCAGAGAAATTGCTAATTCAAACCTATCTATTGGGGCTGGGAGCCGATCACTCCCTCCTCTGTGCCCTCCCCAATGATCCGGCACTCCGCAATCTAAAATGTGGGACCTCCTGTAAAGGTCGTTCATGTATTGATGGAGACATTTATGAATTTGAAACAGTCATCCAAGAAGCACTCACTTTGCCTCCGACCATTAGATTAGCTGCTCCACAAAACGTTTCACGACAACATCCTCGCTCATTTCCTCGGTTGACGGTCAATATGACTGGAGCCGTCCGACCTCTCAGTGACAAAGACAGAATCCTTGCTGTACTGCCTGTTCAGCTCTGCAATCTATCTCCGACGGGTTGTCAGTTTCGTGTCGCCCCTTCCGCATGGCCACTCGTCTCTTCAGCACACCTCCACATAAGTTGTCGTTTGCCGGGATTCAACCACTTTTCAAAATTTTCCGCATCTATTGAGTGGGTTGACCCCACAACGGAATTAGTTATTGGCACCAAATTTTCATTTAGCTCTCATCAGGACCCCGCCAATCGAGATGTCATGCGGTGGTTTACCTCTCAACAAGCCAATCTGATCAACACCATTGCCTGACGCGCTATCAAGCCTAAATTGAGCTCTTTTATTGCCAAACCAGAACCCGGGGCTCCCAATTACTTCCCATTCCAATGCCAAGGATTTTTACATGATTCATACTCTTTCTCTCTTTGCACGGTCTTGATAGCGAATCTACCAACCCTGTCCACAAGTGGAGTATGACAGACTGCCACTGACTGGTTGCCTGGATATAGGGTTTCTTATTACAATAGCGTCCATTCCGGCATAATTTGATTACGGTCTTTCATTCTGCAGTTCCAGATATTCTCTCTTTTTACCCAGGACGTGTCACATGGCAGAACCCATTAATAACCGAAACATTGTCGATATTTCTCCACTTCCTACCCCAAAACAGATGCAAAGTTCACTGCCCTTGCCTGAAACCACCGGACAAATGGTTCTTCAATCCCGGCAAGCCATTCGAGATATTCTTCACGGGCAAGACTCAAATCGCCTGCTAGTTATTATTGGCCCATGTTCAATCCATGACCCGGATGCGGCCATCCTCTATGCCGAACGCCTCAAACGGGTCGCTGACCGCATTCAGGAACATGCCCTGATCGTCCTTAGAACCTATTTCGAAAAGCCGCGCACGACGGTGGGCTGGAAGGGCCTTATCAACGATCCCCATTTAGATGGATCCTGCGAAATTGGAGGAGGATTTGAACTGGCCCGTTCTATATTACTCAGGATCAATAACTTGGGGTTGCCCTGTGCGACAGAGTTTTTGGATCCTGTCACGCCCCAATATATTTCAGACTTAATTAGCTGGGCGGCAATTGGAGCACGAACCACCGAAAGTCAAACTCATCGGGAAATGGCCAGTGGTCTCTCCATGCCCGTTGGTCTGAAAAATGGAACGGATGGGGGACTCCAAGTTGCTCTCAATGCCATGATTGCCGCACGACACCCTCAAAGCTTTATAGGGGTGAACGCGGAAGGTCTCACTTCAATTATTAAAACAAATGGCAATCCAGACCGACACTTAGTTCTTCGTGGTGGCGGTGGCCGAGTCAACTATAATCCGGAAGATATTTCCAAGGCGGTGCGTTGTTTGACGAATGAAGGCATTCATCGCCCAATCATGGTTGACTGCTCTCATGGCAATTCAGAAAAAGATCATACGCGTCAGGTTCCGGTGGCTCGATCCGTGGTCAAGCAATTCACCAATGGGCAAAATGCTATCCTGGGCCTATTAATTGAAAGTAATCTGAAGCCGGGCAATCAAAAATGGGAAGCGGGGAAACCCCTAGAGTGGGGAATATCAATTACAGATGCCTGTATCGGGTGGGAAGAAACAGAACAGCTTCTTGATGATTTGGCTGAAACAATGGATAAGTCGGCTAAAAGTAAGATTTTGACTTCTTAACCCGCTTGATGCTCTTAACGAAAATAGGGTCTTCTCATGATTTCTCTCAGCATCGCCTGACACCTCCCCTCAATTGACACAAGTGCGTTTCCTGCTATTCCTTACATACCCCAGATGGCTAGGCTTTGCATAAAAAAATAGCAAGGCTATTTCAACAGGAATTTCAAGGTAAAAACACCTTCAATGGTGCCTGCTGTAAACGAGCAAAAGATATGAAAGTTTAAGAATTTGAGGATAAATCCGGAAGGGGTTGAATCTTAGAACCGCTGGCTTCATGCGTATGCTCATGAGTATGGCAACCTAAATGGTGGCATAAACGTCGATTCCAAAACCCGGCCAGTGCGATCATGGAAGCTCCAATCACATCAAGAACTATCTCCACACCACCGCCTGACTCAAACAAGAGATGGGCAGCCATTAACACCACGAGTCCGCCAGCAGTTAGAAGAGCAGGACGGCTATCTCGATGTCTAGGATAGGTCGCCAATAATCCAAAACCTGCCAATAAGGCTATCACCCCTAAAAACATCCATTCGGTGGTATCCGCCAAAAAGGCTCCTAAAATTCCATCAAGACCATCCCACGAATGTGCGGCAATGACGGGAAGGGCAATCAATGCCAAAGGCGTTAACGCACAGTGGACAGCACACACAAGGGAAGCGATAGAGCCAGCTTTTGAAAGCCTCGGTCCAAGAGTTTTGATCATATTATTGACATTGTGGACACAATCCCGTGAACTCCAGTGTATGATCATCCACGATAAATTGCGTCTGTTGTTCAATCAATTTTGTGACTTTTTTTAACGGGCATAACAACAAATCCACGATAAGACCGCAGATCTGGCAACGAATATGATGGTGATGTTCTCGCCCTTCTTTCAGTTCATACCTTGAGAGACCTTCCTGGTGAAGGTCCAATTGGAGAACCAAGCCCAGCTCTTTCAGCACATGCATCGTTCGGTACACGGTCACTAAATCAATTGCCACTTTTTCCTGTTGCAATTGATCAAAAATTTCGTTGGCACTAACTGGTTGGCGGGTCCTTTGCAATAATGCCAATACGGCTTGGCGAGTACGGGTCATGCGTCGCCCTGTGGCTCGCAGGTTCTTTTTGATGTTAGTTTCAGATTTTACCAAAAGATTTAAACCCTTGTGGGTTGGTCATTGTTGCAAGTCTATTGCAAATACCATATCGGAAAAAGATTGTCAATTACAAGGCAGAACTTGCTTAAAGTAATACAAAAACAAGAATAGTTAAGAACCACGCCCACATGAATTGTTATAAAATTTGAAAATCTGGGAGGAAAGACTGGAAGAGGTATTAGAGTGGAAAATTATAAAAAGTTAAGCACACTCATCTCAACTAAAGTCAGCGGAGTCAAGAGCAGAGAAAAGAATTAATCCAGCAGCAAGTCTGCACGTCGATTAAATTGATGACATTGATGCTCATCATCGATCTCGCACAGAACCAAGGTATTCCCGAAAGAAACCACATCAAGACGTTTGCGTGAAATTCCCAGATCGGCTAGATATTCTTTGACGGCTTTTGCTCGTCGAACTCCAAGAATCATGTTATAACTTTCTGTCCCACGTACATCGGTATGCCCCTCAATAGTGAGGCCATAATTCGGAAAGCGATTCATCCAACTAGCCGTTGCATCCAGACGGTCTTGAACTTCTGACGAAATCTTCCAGCTATCAAAAGGAAAGTACACAGTGGGGAATGGGTCTATTATGTCTTTTTCCTGAGAAATTCCATTCTTCGGGGCTTGAGAAATGCTCACCCTTTGGGAAAGGCTCGAAGAGCCTTGAAGTTCCGATGTCGAAAGAGAGGTCAGGGTGGACTGGGGTGGCCCTGAAGTCAAGGTATCAAAAGTCTGATGATTCATCGAAAGTGATTCACAACCCCATGTGGCACACACCATAAGGATCACAAGAAATCGTACAAACATATCTAGACTCCCTTCTTTTTCTCAATTTATTCGGTAAGGCACCCCCTAGACTTAAGAATTAAAGAAGATGGTTGTATTTAAATCGGACTGCTTGGCCTCATTTACTAGTAATTTTAGCAAGAAAAGCTGCTTTCCTACCCTCGAATGATTTCACAAATGTGGTCTTCCCCCAGTTTCACGGACAGGTTAAAGAAGACTGTTGATCATATTGCTCCACAAAGTTCCTCGGGGCCAATCCTTGGGTAAACGAATGGCTCCGTCGGTGGTTATAAAACCGTTCGATGTAATCAAACACATCAG
>BQIZ01000139.1 GCA_021604365.1 Nitrospirales bacterium | reverse complement strand
ATTTACGGTGGAGACCATGGAATTTTTTAACAAATTCGGCTACCCCTATGAATTGATCAACGCCTTGCCAAACCCTGAAAAACGGGAGGCCCTTTCAAAAATGACCAACTGGCCGACTTTGCCAAAAGTCTTCATCAATGGGCAGTTTTATGGCGATACCGATGTCTTGGGTCCGATGGAAGAAAAAGGGGAATTGCAGCCACTGCTAAAGGCCGCCTTTCCCGATCAAGCCAAATAAGAATTGAACCAAAAGGCCTCGGCCCTGCAAGGCCCACCTCAATGAAGGGTGGGCCTTGTTGCTTGTCTCTGACCTTACCTGCGTCGGAACGCTCTGCCATCAAGCCCAGACTTTTCCCATTGTCGATCACGCACCTTCACATACACAGCCCAGACTCTTCATTACATTGACGCCTTAGGACCTTGTTGTTTCTGCCTGACTCAATGGTTGATGTCACAGGGCTATCATTCATCTCTATGTTCTCTATCAAATCTCGAGCACATGTGTTCTCTTGTTGGCCATTGTGAGCTTTTTGATCTGTGTTTTTTTGAATCTGTTCAACACTTCACGCGTAATCCCTTAAGCATGTTGCCTATTGTCCGATATGTTCAATCTGGAACCACTGGGGCACTGAGCAATCATGAGACATTCCATCTCAAAACCAAGGGCAAAAGCCAAAGGAACATCAAGAGCGCCAAAAGCATCCTCCATCACCTTCATTCTCAGTATGATCATTGGTCTGGGAATGTTAACCTGGTCTTCTGCCTCGGGAAATCATCTGACCCTACCCGGCTCCCAAGACTTGAGTCATGGAGATGATTCTGACCCTCAACCTTTCATCCGGCAACTAGAAAAGATCAACAACTATATTCCCCCCCACGCTCAGCCTGATTTCGAAAACACCACCTCATCAAAAATTGAGCATTCCGCTCCTCCCACCAATCCCCTTCACCCGTCAGCCACCGAACTCAAAGCTGTAGGATCTCAGCAATCCCATCCCACTCCCACAAAGAAACCCATACACACAACCGTCCTATTTCACAACAATGCCACACAAGATCTGTCGAATTCGGGATGGCGGTCATTGCTCAATGGTCGACCGGAAGACGCCATAGCTGCGTATCGAGAATCTCTCAAAACCCATCCCAAATCAGCCGATGCCTATATTGGAATGGGGATCGCACTTAAAAGTCTGGGCTTTATTGAAGATGCCAAAGACGCCATACACCACGCTCTTGCAATCAACCCTCAACTCTCTTCCGCACTCGTTCATCTGGGATACCTTTATGCGGATGGCCAAATCGGACCTTCAGATCCCAAGGCCGCCCATCGGCTTTTCCATCAAGCATCCCAACTCGGTGATCCATTTGCCAGCATCGCACTTCTAGACCTGCAATCCCGCTCACGACCACAATCCTAATTTCCGGGGAACGCCTGGCCTTAAGAAGGCCATACCATATGCCGATGGATTTTTTATGGACGTGTCATCCATACGATTTTCCCTATTCCGCCTGAAACACGGCCAAATGAAGTACCCTTCGTAAAGGAGAACTGACAGATGCCAAAAAAAAATTTTCGGCCACTTCTTCATTCCCAGGGGTTCACCTTGGTAGAAATGATCGGGGTCTTAGCCATCATCGCCATACTGATTGCCCTGTTATTGCCAAAGATTTTCACCCTGATTGCGTCGTCTAAGGCAAGTTCCCTGGCTGCCGCAGTAAGAACATACGAGACCGCCGTCGCCAAATATTATGGAGATATCGGAACCATCTGGCCTCTCAATGCGGCTGGAACGCCGGCACAAGAGACCGGAGGAAACAGTGCCACCGTCACTTCCCTTGCCGCGCGGTTAACGCTCGACGCCTCAGACCCATTGAATACCGGCACCAATCAATGGAGCCGATTCCGAGGACCCTATCTGGAAAAATTTAATACGAATACGCCTCCGGGACTGGGCACAACCATGTACATGCCGGCGCAAACGGCCGTTGCACTCGGGACAGCAACAACAGGGACGAATGTAGGGTGGGATCTAAAGGGTGATGATGGCAACAGCGATCTCCCTACTGGAGCCCGAGTGGCCTATATCAGAGTCGACGGAGTTTCCGATACGGAATTTAATGAAATTGATGGAGTCATCGATGCCGGTATCGGTGCAAGCTTAACCCAACGCCAATTACGCGGACGCGTAAAATACAACCCGGGCAATGATCGCATGTATATTTATCTTACACATCAATAATTCCCATCCTCGTACATGGAGGGATGATTGAGAAAATCCCAACAATGGCTGTGCTCCCTCCTCCTATCCGTTCCTCACAGGCGAGCACCCATTTGCTGTCGACCATAAACTTCTCCTAGCAGTCTGGCCCATGCCAACCACACCCACACCACCCACAGCCGCACGGCCTCTCCTCGGAACGTCTCTCCTCCAAGACGGCTGGATCACTCAAGAACAATTGGACTTGGCGGTCCGGGAGACGAAGAGAAAAGGTGTGATGCTCGGCCAAACCCTCATTGGCCTGGGATTCATTACCGAAAAAGTCCTGGCCCACTATCTGGCTGAGGGCACCCAAACCGGGTTAGTCGACCTCTCCACTATCTTCATCCCACCGGACATTATCAATCTCATTCCCTACGACATCGCCACCCAGTTTCACGTCCTCCCTCTTAGCAAACAGGGGAATGTGTTGAACCTGGCCATGGCAGATCCGTTGAATATTGTCGCAGTGGATACCATTGAAAGTCGCATCGGGCTCAACGTCCACACCCACACGGCTCCTGCCCAAGAGTTAATTGAAGCGATCGAGCGGCACTATGCGCACCGGGAATCCATTAAGCAACTGCTTGATGAATTAATGGCCAAAGGCATCTCCGATCTCGGGGAAGACGGAAGCCGGGTGGCGCCGATGATTCGATTGTGCAATCAACTCATTACCGCGGCCATTCAATCACGAGTGACAGATATCCATGTCGAGCCCGATGAGTACTATTTACGGGTCCGAATGCGCATTGACGGCATTCTCACACAAGAAATTCTCATTCCAAAACCGCTTCAAGCGCCTATTACCGCTCGGTTTAAACTCATGGCCAATCTGGATCTCACAGAAAAACGAACTCCCCAGGACGGCCGTATCCCCTTTACCTTAGGCACTCGCCGGATTGATCTTCGTGTGTCGACCCTGCCAACGAATTTCGGAGAAAGCATTGTCCTTCGAATTCTGGATAAAGGGGCATTGAAGTTAGAATTCCTGGCGTTGGGGTTTACATCCAACGACCAATCGCGCGTCCAATCCCTCATCCAACGCCCCCATGGCATTATCCTCGTGACGGGTCCAACAGGAAGTGGAAAGACCACGACATTATATACGGCCCTTCGTCATGTCGATGCCAAAGAAAAAAGTGTGTTTACGCTGGAAGACCCGATCGAATATCAAATGCCTCTCATTCGCCAAACGCAAGTCAATTCAGACATTGGGATGACCTTTGCGGCCGGGCTTCGTGCCCTCCTTCGGCAAGATCCCGACGTCATACTTGTTGGTGAAATTCGTGACCAGGAAACGGCCGATCTGGCCATGCGTGCGGCCTTAACCGGACATTTGGTTTTTTCCACACTTCACACCAACGATGCGCTAGGAGCCATTCCCCGTTTAATCGACATGGGCGTGGAAGCCTTCCTCCTTGCCTCCGCTCTGACCGCCATTATCGGACAACGACTCGTCCGGTGTATTTGTCCCGAATGCAAGGTAGAACGAACGGATGCCGCCACTGTCCTTGCGGATCTTCGAGTTGAATTGCCGGAAAACATTCCACTGACTCTCTGGACGGGAAAAGGATGCCACGCATGCGGCCAGACAGGCTATAAAGGCCGGGCAGGTATTTACGAAATTATCCCGATTTCAGAGGAACTCCATGCGCCTATCGTGCACGGACCGGATATGGCCGGTATTCGGGCAATCATCCGGCGAGATCAGATGCCAACAATGTTTGATGACGGACTCATGAAAGCCCTTCAGGGAATCACCACCCTCGAAGAAGTGTTGAGGGTTACCGGTGGCTAATTATCAGTACCGCGCCATCGACGCCCAGGGAAGGCCGATTGAGGGAGAAATGGCGGCGCCGGATCTTTTCCACCTGGAACGCCAACTCCAGGACATGGGACTCTGGCTGGTGCGCACATTGGAATCCAAACCGAAGTCCCTCGCACGAACCACTCAAAAAAGAGGGATAGTCAAACCCCGCGATCTCATGGAATTCTCCACCCACATGTTTACCCTCCTCGAGGCCGGCATTCCCCTTACCCAGGCTTTAAAAAGTTTGTCGATCGAGACACACAACCTCCATTTGCGTTCGACCTTACAGGCAATCTTTCAACAAGTCGAGGCAGGGAACACCTTGCATGATGCCATGAAGCAACACCCCAGGATTTTTCCTCCGCAAATCACCAATCTGGTTCATGCCGGAGAAGACAGTGGCACATTGACCGATACCTTCAAAGAGTTAGAGCGATATCTGGATTGGCTCGATCAGATCCGTGGAGATGTGCGTCAAGCCACCATTTATCCGAGCATCGTCATCATAGCCGTGATCGGATTACTGGTCTTGCTCTTTACCTTCGTCATTCCACGGTTTGTCCCTATTTTGGAAGGCCTGCATGTTCCCCTCCCGACTATCACCATTATCATTATCACCCTCAGTGAACTCTTTGTCGGAAGCTGGTGGCTCTGGAGTTCGTTCCTGCTGCTCGGCCCAATGGTGTGGGTCCTGGGCCGAAAATACCTTCCAGGATTTGTTCACTGGCGGGACCGCATAATCTTACAACTCCCCGTCCTGGGCGAACTCATCCGGATGCTCACGATATCCAAATTTGTTCAAAACTTTGCCGTTTTATATCGAGCCGGCATCCCTGTTCTGCAATGCCTGCAACTGTGCCAGGGCCTAGTAGGAAATTCTGTGATGGAACGGGCACTACAGGACACGCAACGCGCCGTGGCGGAAGGCTCCACCATCAATGAATCATTAAGCCGTCATCCGGTCTTTCCGCCAATGGTGATTCAAATGATCTCGGTCGGGGAAGCCACCGGGACATTACCCCACACACTCATGAACGTAGCTAATTACTATAATCGGGAAATTCCCCGCAGAATCAAAAAAGTTTTTGGTATTCTCGAGCCCCTGATCACTCTGGGATTAATCGGGATCGTAGGAATCGTCGCGCTATCTCTCTTTATGCCCATGATGAGTTTAATGGGTGGAATCCATTGACAGACCTCATGGGCTCCCCTGGCGTCTCCTTACCTCCCCCCTCCCGCCAACTGAGTGCCTCCGACCCGGAAGCCGGAATGACCCTCATGGTCTTCATCGGCCTGTTGGCGATTATATCTGTAGGGCTGACTGTCGTGTCGCCCTCCATGGTCAGAGTCTGGGACCGAAACAGTGAAGACCGTGAGGCCCGTGACATTCAGTTAATCGCCAACGGTGTGATCGCGTATCTTCAACAGAACAACGCGTTCCCCGCATCGTTACTTATCCTCTCCCCTGATTATGTGCCATTGCCTCCAGCCCAAATGACGCGAAACGCAAGAGGATTCCCCCGCTATTATTCGGTGCATCCTTCCATAGCCGGATTCCAAAACTCGACCGGACTGACTGGCGGGGAACTCGTCAATGCCCGTTTTCTTCTCATATCCAATCTCTCACAAGATGCGGCCCCGGCCATCACCACACCCGCCTCCTTTGAAACCTGGTGGAACATGAATGAAAGCACGATTCCTCCCCTCACAATTCATCGTGGGACGGTCAGCCATCTTTTTTATACGGTGAGCCTGATTCCCAAAGGCAATGGGGGAAGTTTTTCCATTGACCATCAACCAACTCATTCCAACGGCGCCCTTCTTCCACCGCATGGCCGCTTTCACCTTATGGGCACCGAAATCGGTTTGGACAAGGACGATAGCTACAATATCCCAAACATTGACTTCGCCCTCACCACCAATATTGGCTATTGGTTTGATCCCTTGTGCGTCGCCAATAAACGATGGAATCCTCTGTCTTCGTCCTGTTAGGTTGAAACATCCTCGAGACCTTCTCACTCCTTGACCGGGCAAAAAATGACTGCATTTCCACCGCCATAACCTGACTTCTGGCGGATCTTCCCACCCCTTGTGATCCTCGCAAATCCACCACGACCATTTGAAAAATTTACGAAAATTAAGATTGGCTTTTCAAACACCGAAAGAAGGGTTGGTGGACTACCAGGCGGGATATGCCCGATGGAGAGAAGACTACGCACACGCACCCCCGAGACGGAAGCCTCTCTGAGAAGGAGCAAGACAGGATCGGACTCATGACAAAACGCAATGACTTTCCTACTCAGATAATAGGGCTCCATATCGCCTCGATCTCATTCGAGACAGGTTGGCGTTCCGGCACAACCCTCCTGTCCATTCCGTGGGGTAACCGAAACACCGTTGAAAAAATAGGCCAGAAATTTTCCGCATTATTTAAGACCTCACGATGTCTATCCTCAAGCGGATTTACGCTTGTGGAAATGATTGGCGTCCTCGCAATTATCGCCATTCTTGCCAGCTTCATTGCGCCAAATGTGATTAATCAACTGTCCGCTGCGAAACGTGATGGGGAGGATGGACAATTGGCGACAATTGCTCAAGGGATTGAACTCTACATACGGCAAAACCGGTCATTTCCCGCAACACTCACGGCACTGAGTCCGGATTATGTCGCGACCCCTTTAGGACAACTCACCACGAACCCCAATGGATTCCTCCGATATTACTTCGTGCAACCGAACATCAGTGGATTCAACAACTCCACTGGCCTCTCAACGACGGCCTTGGCGGACGCACGGTTTATGGTCATTACCCATCTAGCACAAAATGTGAATCCCTCCATTACCACGGATGCGAATTTTGAGACCTGGTGGAACACTGATGAAACCGGAACGCCGGATCTCAAAATTCGCCGCGGGCACGTTGGCCATTTGTTTCATCTCCTCAGCCTTTCCGCCGATGGCGCCGGAGGCAGTTACGCGGTCGATGGCAACCCGACGGCATCCGGTGGCGGCACGCTTGTGCCGCATATTCGTTATCACCTCTCTGGAACCACGATTAGTTTGGACGAAGCGAACACATTTAATGTTCCAGAAACACAATTCACCCTGACCACCGAAGCCGGATTCCAATTCGACCCCGACTGCGCGGCAGGATCCAAATGGCGTATCAACAGTAGCGGTTGCTATAGCCCTTAAAACCATGATCGACACTCTTCAACAACCCTCATTATTTAGAGACGCCCAGACACCTATGCTGGAGATCCCACCGAACATCCAGAAGACCCTGTTGAAGAAAAAAAAGACCATTCTAAGCGTCAGCCTTTCAAATGGTCGATTGAAAGCCTTATCGATTGTGAAAAATACCATTGGACAGAGTTGGGAACCACCAGGCCGGCTCGTGACCCTAGACACACTTGGCGACGCATTGGAGGAAGCGATTCACCACACCCAATTTCCAGGCACGCACCTCGCCATGCTCGTTGACCATCCGCGGCTTACCACGCGGACTATTCAAATCCCTCCAATGCTCCTCACCGACCTCATTCCCTTTCTGGAACGAAAGGTTCAACAGGAAAAACCTTGGGAAGGACCGGCGGCATGGCGATATCGAATCGGCCTGGAAGCGCGAGGAAAATTACATATTCACCTTGATATATGGCCACAAGACTATATCGATAAGATCGTGCGCATCTGCCAAGAGTTGGGCTTATCTCTTCGTCAGTTGGCTCCTCTTTCTGCCCTGTCTGAGAGTCAACTCAGCACATTGCCGGTCGAACCGGGAAGTGGATCGATGCTCATTACCATGCTCGAAGGCAAAATCATTATTGTCGCGGGAAAGGATGATGGATCCCCGATCTGGACTCGACATCTGTTCCCCGCGCAAGACTGGGTCCCTCTTGGCGAACGGGTCGGAACCGAGGTCAATCGAACGATTATGTTTATCACCCAACAAACGAATGTAAAGTTTCCCTGCATCTATTTTTGGGACGATGAAGAACGATTGACGGCGGGTGAAATACAGCCACACGTGAACACTCCTCTGCTGCCATTCCCTATCAAGCCGGACTGGAATTACTGGCTGTGGGTCGGTGCGATGCTTCCGGTCAATCTGCCCAGCAACTTCACACCCACGCAGGTTCTCCAAGCCCCGCTACGAAATACCCTCACCAAAACTTTCGTCGCCATGCTTATGGTATTTATTCTTTTCGGAGTCGGAACAACCAGCGTCATCGAAGGCTATTTGGTCAGACATCGAACAGCGATGCAGACCATGACCGACCAAGTCACTGCCCTCCAACAGGATCAAGCGCAATGGGAAAGTCGGCTCATGTTGTTAGACACGAAACGGCAATGGGCTCAATCCGTGAGCGAAACCACCACTCCGGAATTAGAAGGCCCGTTTCTCAGCTATCTGGGATCCATTATCCCCACCCAGGTCATTCTGCACAAAGCCTTTATCGAACGAACTCAGGACGGATGGAATCTGGAGTTGGACGGCACCACCACCACTAATCTGGCTGCCACCTTGCTGGTCGTGGATCATTTTGTCCAACAGCTAGCGAATGGGCCTTACCATGTCTCCCTGCATGAGGATTGGCGAGCTCAACTCTTGACCCAAACCGCCACCCCAACCAATGAACGGCCACTCTATCGATTCACCTTGAAGGGAACCATGTCATGAAGTGGCTTCGCCGCTTGGAGTGGCCCAATCCCCAGCAGCTAAAAAGCACGGGACTTGTGGTGCTATTGATTGGAACGTTATTCATTGTGGGCTGGGTAAGTCTGGATAAACTCTTCACCATTCAAAAGCGCCAATCTCTGACTGAGGATACGATCGGCTTGGAGCAGCAGGTGTCGGAGCTTCGCTCTCAATATTTTCAGGCTCATCCGGATGCGCTTGACACTCACCTCCAACTGGCTGAACAACGCTTACTCAACAACTTCACCCATTTGGCGCACTGGGCGCAAGGGCTGCAAGCCGACGGCAAACAGTGGGATCTCCTCATACAGTATCGCATTCTGAACACGGACCCCACAGCCTCTCCCATCCAGGGAGTGACATTGGTCCCGTTAGAAATTCAGGTCCACTCGCAAGGGATCCCCAATGCGTTTCGTTCCTATCTTCAGTTCATACACTCCCTCACCCGATCCGGACCAAGAGTCGACATTCAGAATGTGACGGTCATGGGTGATGGTCAACAAGCCACTCATTTAACCATTGGATTGTCGGTATGGATGAAAACCAACGATTCCGTCGAGCTTTAAAAAATCCGTTTGTCGCGATGGGTCTGTGCCTTCTCGCAGGAATCGCGGTGTATACCAATATTGTGGATACGGCATCCGATGCACCGGGCATCATCTCGGTGGGACTGAATCGACTACTTTCTGCCCCGACTCTCCCTTCCCTTACACCTACGGGGCGACCCCATGACGATGAGGCTGGTCAATGGATCGAATACTCAAGCCGTGATCCTTTTGCCCCCATCGTAGCAGCCTCTCGGGTGCCACCGGACCCGGTTTCGATGGGAGCGGACCAAAGAGGGAAGAAGGAGGTGACGAATACCTTCACCCTTAAAGCCATTGCCGTCGAAGGCGAACATCGGAGTGCCGTGATAAACCGGACCGTGGTGTATGAAGGAGAAATGATTAACGGGTATCAGGTCCTGTCCATTCTGCCCAAAGGGGTGTGGCTCAAACATCAGGGCAAAAACCAATGGTTAACATTTTCCAAAAAAACAACGTCATAACTTTCCTCATCACTCTATGAAAGACGACATGCGACACCACACCATAGGGAATCCTCAGATGTTCAGTATTTCCAATCGACCGTCTCACGGAGCATCCATCAAATATGGCACATATGGTGTACGAGTTTTACAAAGTCTGGCTCTTTTGGGCATGCTCAGCCTGTGGGGATGCACCACCGCCAATCCAGATGCAGACCGGTCAATCTCAGATGCCAACACCCCACAGACTTCACAGAGATTGTCCCTGAGCTCGGATTTGGCGGCATCATCCGTGAACAACCCTCGGGCGACATTTTCCCTGGAGGATCGCATGTTGCTCACCAGCGATCTCCCCAAGCCTCCGACACCGCCACCTGCCACTTCTATGGGGCCCTTGTATTCGTTTCGCGCACAAGATCTGCCTGTCATCGACGCGTTGGCGTTGTTTGCTCGGAGCAACCATTT
>BQIZ01000138.1 GCA_021604365.1 Nitrospirales bacterium | reverse complement strand
AGTCGGAATACACGTTGGAGGCCTCACACGAACAGTAGGAACATCCTACAGAGAAGGGAGGCAGCACAAAAGAAGATTCTCAGCCGAAACAACAGAAGCGGCGCGGGGGAATGGTGAAGCGGAGTGCGTACCGAGGAGTATGGCATAGCAGAATCCGCCAAGGGGTTTTCCCAATCCGGTTCGGAACGACGGGATGAGTATTCTTACAGGGTAGGTTGATGATGACAGGGCAGACGGCACCTTTCCTTTTTGACTAATAAATGTTAATGATTTATCCACAGACCTCTGCCGCTGTTTCTGATTGATTAATCATTTATCAATCTTCGCCCGAGCAGGGAACATTCTTCCGTCCATTTTCGAAATCACTTCCGAATTCAACCTTCGTATTGACCTGTCTTTCACCATTGATTTTGTGCTTCTATTTTCTTGTCAGGTTTAAGGTTTCTTTCCCTCCGCGCACCGTTTAGCGCATTTCCATTTGTCTGGTCTGAGCATCTAAAACAACGATTCCCACAACCTTTTGTTATCCAAAAAGATAGACATGTTATCTAATTGGATACGAAATAATATTTTCCTTTAAAAACCGGATAATCAAAATGAGTGAAGAAAATTTCAAATTTAAATATTTTTTCAGTGGCTTCAATCTCACCGTGAGGTTTGAGGAGACTGAAGCAATATGAAACCAAGTCGAGGACTTACTTTTGCAGCTACTCGAAAATCAGGCAGGAATCCTTGGTGAGAAGGGCATGTTCATCAAGCCCGATACCTTCTGTCGGATGTTTCCATTGGAGGCTACCGAATGTGCGGCTTGAGTAGACCCTCCCTGTGGCTCTGGATAATTGCGGATTTCTTCATGGTCTTGGTAACGGACACCCTCAATGATGACTTGACCTGAGCGGAAACGGCGTCGGTTCCTACCGATCGCACTCCTAAGCATGCATGCCGATCTCGAGGAGGTGAAGGAAGAAATGAAATTCATTCAGGCAGAGTCGGTGAGCATTGCCATAGTCCACGAACTGCCCATTTCGGAAGCCCCTCCACCATTCTTCCTTCACGAAAGCTCCAGTCAAAAACGATTGGTAACCTCCCGGTCGCCCGAACTTGCAAAGGCAAGAGGGAGTCGTGGCCCTTTCCGTTCCTCCAAAATCTTTAAGCGAAAACAATATAGTGATAGCCCCATCAAAATATGCTTGATTAAGAAGGTTTTAAAAAAAAGTGGGAGACAGAGAATGCAGTTAGTTAGTCCTTAGAAATCCCCTCCGGTGAGGCGAATGTTTACTGTAATGGGAACGACGGGCAAGAAATCGGTTCACGAAAGCCTACTCAATGGCCACGGAAAGTTGAGGAAGCCTGGCGCAACCACGTATTTACGACAAAGAACAAGAGAAATAGAGCAAAGGGAATTACTTAGCGAGTTTTCCTCTGTCGATGGGGCGGACGATCCCCAAAGCTTGATTCGGTTTCTTGATCAGACAACCGGCAATCCGCAATATCAGGCCAGCCAGCAGGCACTCATACAGATGTTCAGTCCCGGAAAAGGGGCTCGGCTCTTAGACGTGGGATGCGGAATAGGTCATGATGCCTTCGCGTTAGGAGAGACGGTCGGGAATAAAGGCCAAGTCATCGGGATCGATGCCAGCCGACTCCTACTCAACGAAGCCAGGAAACGGGCCAAAGAACTGCCCATCAATGTGGCATTTTTCCTGGGGGACGCGCAGCAACTTGAGTTTCCCGATCGCACTTTTGACGGATGCTGGGCCAGCCGTGTGTTCATGCATCTTCCCAACCCTCGGAAGGCCGCACGGGAGATGTTTCGAATCCTCAAATCCGGCGGAACAATCCTTTCGCTGGAAACCGACTGGGACACTCTGGTCATCACCACCGGCAGTGCCAGGCGAAGCACCATGCTCCGCAGACTCCTTCAAAACAGTATTCGGCATCCGGGAATAGGACATGCCCTTCCGGTGATCTTTAAAGAAGCCGGATTCAGGGACCTCGCTGTGGGGGCAGGAACCTATGTATTTTCCGACTTGGCCCAGGCCAACCTAGCCTGGAGAATCGTGCCGACCGTGGCCCTTGCCGTGAAGGCGGGCAAACTTTTTGGCCAAAAGGCAGAAACCTTAATGCAAGAATTGGCAAAGGATAATAGGGCTGGAAAATTTTTTGGGGCGGCAACCGGATTTTATATTATGGGGACTAGGCCATGAGCATGGGGGTAACCATATTGATAAAACTGGGAAAATCAGGGTACGGGAATTATATAAAGGAGGCCTCCTATATTTTATGAAAGCAAGGGTCGCACCCTGCTGGACACGTTAGGAAGGCTGGGGGGCGTAGAACCAGGTGAAAGCTAACAAGAACGAATGAGTCCAATGGAAAAGCGTTTTATTCACTTCTTATTCTCCGGGCTCATAGGCGGCATCCTCTGCCTCTTTGCCAATACGATCCTCTATGCAGGTTTAGAAGAACAAAGCCAAACGACTCCGGTAGCCATTGATTTGGCCCTTATTAAAGAAGATATAGAATTCCTGAGAGAAGAAAACGTCAGCATTGCCGCTGCGCATGAGCAGCCCATTTCAGAGGCTCCCTCCAATGTCTATGTCATTACCGATGCAGACATCCGCCAATCCGGAGCAACGGATCTGCCCACCGTCCTCCGGCGTATTCCGGGTCTGGAAGTCATCCAAATGACCGGTGCCGATTTCAACGTCAGCATGAGGGGGGACAATCAATCCAGAGCCAACAAACTCTTGGTGTTGGTGGATGGGCGTTCGATTTACTTGGATCCCCAGGGGGAAATGCTGTGGAAAGCAATTCCAATTACCTTGCCGGAAATCAAGCAAATCGAAGTACTCAAAGGCCCCGCTTCGGCGATCTATGGATTCAATGCGTATGATGGCGTCATCAATATCATTACGAAAAGTGCAGAAGAGATGAAAGGACTCACAGTTCAGGCCGGTGGAGGAGAATTTTCCACCGCCATGATTTCAGCCATATATGGAGGACGGTTTGAAGATCTCTCCTATCGCATCTCCTATGGCTATGACCAGACCAATGAATGGGATGACCGCGACAAGAAAGCGTTCGGGTCAAACAAATTCAACATTGCCACGACCTATGCGCTCCCAGATGATACCGCCGTGATACTATCCGGGGGGTTTTTGACTTCGAGTCAGTATGAGGGTCCAATCGTTGATACGGTCGTGATCTCTCAGGAACCTGAGCAAGGGTATGTCAATGCGGCCTATGAGGGAGCCAACTATTTTCTCAGGGGATATTGGACCAACCTTAATCAGCCAAGCGACGTAAACGCCTTTTCGCCAAATATATCCACGTTTATAAATTTCTTCAGTCCAGAAAACGGTAGTTCAGAGCAAAACTTGAATTGGAATAGCTATAACGTTGAGGGTCAGCACCGCCTGAGAATGGGGCCAACCAGCGAGCTGACCTACGGCCTCAACTATCGATATAACAGCACGACCAGCAACTTTCTCTCCGGTTCTAACCATGAAAATCGGTTGGGGCTGTACGTGCAAGAGGAGTGGAAGCCCATTTCGATGCTTACTGCGGTGGCGGGGCTTCGTTTTGATATGGACACCTATATCAATCCGACCTATAGCCCGCGGGGCTCTCTGATTTTCAAACCTTCTGAAAACCATGCCTTTCGACTGACCGCTGCGATAGCCTACCGCGCTCCCACGATTTTTGAAACGCATACGGACTCACGAGGGGCCTTCTTCTTTCCAGGATTCCCCCCATTTGTTCCTCCATTTACCACGGTGAATTCCTTAACCGGAAACCAGAATCTTAAACCTGAGAAAATCACGTCATATGAGCTTTCCTATCAGGGATGGTATATCAAACACCGGCTCAGGACCCGAGCCTCCCTCTTTCTCAACAATCTCAAAGATCTAATCGGCCAAGAACCAACGGTAGGTGGCCTCACTTTCGGCAACGCCTCCGGTGAAGCCACCATTAAAGGTGTCGAGGCGGGAGCCGAATATCTGGTGATGCCCTGGCTGACAGGATTTGCAAACTTCTCCTACCAGGATATCAGTCAGAGTCTGACAGGCCTTGTGAGACGCGGCGGTCCACAATGGAAGGTCAATGGAGGTCTCAGGGCAGACTTTGATAATGGCCTCAACGGAGAAGCCGCCGTTCATTTTGTGGGATCCGCGGATTACCCTATCGGCCCAAGCTTCACCGCGTTTTCGACTCTTCCCGGCGGTTTTCCTCCGCCGAACGAGAGGGTCGGCAGTTATACCTTACTCAACCTTCGCGGTGGCTATCGGTTTTGGAACGATAAAGCTGAATTAGCCGTCTCGGTGTTCAATGCCCTCAACGACAAACATATGGAGCATCCACTCGGTGAAACGATCAAAAGTCGGGTACTGGGCTGGCTGACCATTAGGTTGCCATAAGGGGAAAAATTTGAGGTTTGTAAAGACCTACCATAAATATTTAAGAATGTTAGGTAAGGTGGAATCCCCAACCCAGCATTTGGTTACACACAAGTTTCAGGAAATTTTGGTTACTAATTAATCACTGTCAGGGGTCCTAAAGAAGGCCAAATTCATCCACCAAAGGAGGAGCGTTATGGCAGAAGATCCAAGAAAAGTTGCAAGACAGAAAAAAGCCTTTCAGGGTCCAGGCACCGAGAATTCTGATGGCCTGGTTGAAAAGAGGTACTGTATTGAGGCCGGCTTGCACGACGATGCGGCTTGGGGATCTCTCACATATAAAGATTATACCGTAGGGGACTTAATGAGGTTAGCCGGGTTTCACGAAAGAAGTGGGCCCTTAAGCGATCGATCAATGAAATTAACCCAACAGGAAATGGGTAATATCATCAAGGTGCTTGAGCTTAAATCAGGAATGAACTATTACCACCCGGAACATGAAGGAGAATATGCCTGCGATGCCTGTTGCACGTGCTGGTAATCAGAATGAAACTGAAGGCATTACCAGTCCAGATCATTGTCCTTAAGGATGGCGTTCTCCTTAAGCGAGGTTGCACAGAGTTCAAAGTATCAGGAGATGGCGCCAAGGAGATGGTGGGCCGAATCTTGATCCTTGCTTTCCAAGATGGCATCACTCGCGAAGAGATCTCCAAACGGTTCACCTCTAAGGAGCGTGATGCTGCCGAAGACCTCATTAAAGACTTACTCGCTAGGCGCCTATTGGTGCCTAGCGAGCTAACTGATCCGGGCCTGAAAATTCCAGAACGCCCCTTAGATATTTTTTATTGGCATTTTGGGGTATCGGCTGATCAAGTCACCACACGAATGAACAGTCAAAAACTCGTCGTCATTGGGGTGAACAGTATTTCCCGGCGCCTCGTTTCCTCTCTCACGGACTTAGGGGTAGAAAATTTTGAG
Organism: Nitrospirales bacterium; assembly: GCA_021604365.1. Taxonomy (GTDB): domain Bacteria; phylum Nitrospirota; class Nitrospiria; order Nitrospirales; family UBA8639; genus Nitrospira_E. The sequence goes on along the minus strand of BQIZ01000138.1, from coordinate 4,923 downwards.
GTAGTGGATGACCCCATGATGCGCAACCCTGACCTTTTCGATGATGAGGGGAATTTGTTGGAGGCCAGGTGGTCTCCCAACCTCAGCAAACCGATGGAGTCGAGTACATGGGAAAATCAAATCAACCCCTCATCTGTAAAATGCCTTATTGCAGCCTCTGATTTAGGAACCCATCAGGGCATACGGAATTGGAATGAATTCTGTGTCAAAAACCGTTGCCACTATCTTCCGGTGATCCTTCAGGATTTGATTGGGTATGTGGGGCCGTTAGTGGTCCCGGGTGAAACGGCTTGTTATGAATGTCTGCGCCAACGTCAGAATGCTCACATGAATGATCCCGAAGTCGAGCGTGCATCAGAAACAATTACGTCAACCGGCCAAAAAGTGGTCGGGTATCACCCCTCCATGGCTTCAGTTCTGGGAGATATTGCGGCTTTCGAGCTGACGAAGCTGTACAGCGATGTCCTCCCTTTGTGGAATGTTGGCACTCAAATCGAGGTTAATCTCTTCACGTCCAAAATGATGAAAAGAAAGGTATTTAAAGTTCCCAGGTGTGCCGTCTGTAGCCCCTTGAACACTCGATCCCTTGAGACACCTTATAAATCAAACTTCGTCCCACGCGGAGGAAGGGTCGATTGATTCATTCTACGCCGGACTTAGAACAGCTTTCTTACCTGGTTGAAAATCTTGTAGACCGATCTGTGGGAATTGTTCGTCATGTTACCCAAGCTCCACGAGAACCTGGAGCACCGGCGTTTTTTCATTATGCGGCCAAAGCCTGTAATACGCTCGCTTTCTGCGATCAAAAAAATTTCACCATTGCGGGTGGTGCATCAACAAACAGGGCCTCTGCCTTGGCTAAGGCTCTCGGGGAAGCCGTGGAACGGTATTGTTCTGCGATATATGACAAAGAAGAGCTACCCCTTACGTCTTTTGCCAAAGCGTCCTTCCCATGTACACCGCCGAGGAATTTTGCTCTTTTCAGCCAGGACCAGTACTCCCAAAAGAATTTTCATTTTTTCCCCTTTAATATTGACACTCCTCTTCGATGGGTCCAAGCCTTTGATCTCATAATGGACAAGCCCTGCTACGTCCCGGCCGCCATGGTGTTCCTTCCCTATTTCTTCAATAGGGAAAATGGAGAGGACCCCATTACCCAGCCGATTTCTACCGGACTGGCCTGTCATGGCAGTCGAACAAAAGCTATTCTTTCGGCAATTTGCGAGGTAATCGAACGCGATGCCTTCACCGTTACCTGGCAGGCTCGCCTGAGCAGGCCACACATCAAAGTTGAAACATTAAGCGCTCTTAATCGTGACCTCGTTCATCGGTTGGAACGAATCAAAAGTACTGTCACCCTCCTCAACCTCACCATGGACATGGGAATTCCGACAGTCCTGTCGGTTCTGCGAAGTCATGTCCCTGAAGCGCCTGCTTTGGTGTTCGCGGCTTCAGCGGATTTGGACCCCGAGGAAGCGGTCAGAAAAAGTCTTGAGGAATTGGCGCATACGAGGCGTCTGGCTCAACTTCTCAAGACCAATCTCCCACCCTGTATTCCTGATCAAAGTTTTGGAAAAATTGTGAACCAGGACCTTCATGTTCAGCTTTATTGTGATCATAAAAATACTCACCTTGCTGACTTCATTTTTGAATCTCAACAACGAATCGGATTTGATGAAATTGAAAATTTGTCGACAGGAGATCCGGAAATTGATTTACGAACTCTGCTTGAAAAGGTAGAAAACGTTCATCACCGGGTCCTGGTGGTGGACTTGACGACCCCTGATGTCAGCGAATCGGGATTGTTTGTGTTTCGAGCACTGATTCCCGGGTTTCATCCGCTATTCATGGGACATGAAATACGTGCCCTCGGTGGCACGCGTCTTTGGCAGGTGCCTCAAAAACTTGGATATCAAGGCATTACGAAACTTACGGGTGATAACCCCGCACCCCACCCTTTCCCATAAAAAAGGAGAACAAACTATGGCAGAACAACGGGTATGGGAAGAGATCTTTATGCCCGGAAGCCACGAAGAGCCATTGTGGGAACTCTTCCATGAGAATTCCAAGGTTAGTCGCTATACCCAAACCCCTTCGAAAGAGGAAGTCCGTTCCAGAATGAGAAAGTTTCATGAGTCCTTACCCTTTGAAGGGTACCCGCGAGTGGACCTCTCTCATTCCTTTGCATCCCTGTCGCTTCCCCTTGAACAAGCCATCACCACTCGTACATCCGCTCGAAATTTCAGCCCACGTGAATTGACCTTGGAACACATTGCCACGCTTTTTTTCTATGCCTATGGCGTCACAAGAAAAAATACAGACACTCCTTTCCCACGACCCTTCCGCGTTGTCCCCTCCGGTGGTGCTCTGTATCCCTTAGAATTATTTTTTCACACGGCTTCCCTTAAAGGACATTCCTCCGGGCTCTACCACTACAATGCTGCCGAACATTGTGTGCGCCATTTCCATGAGGGCGACGACACACAACGGATTTCGTCGGCGCTGGTACAGCCGGAATTAGCTCAAGGGGCCTCCCTCATAATTTTTCTCACCGCTATTTTCGAACGTTCGACATTTAAGTACGGGGAACGCGGCTATCGATTTATTTTGTTGGAGGCCGGTCATGTTGCCCAAAACCTTAACCTTGTTGCCAATGCTCTCGGGTTAGGCTGTGTCAACATAGGAGGCTATCGTGATCGTGAGATTGACGACTATTTGGAATTAGATGGTCTCACCCACTCGACCATCTACATGATTGCGATCGGTGGGAAAACAGACACTTCGAATAACGGATCGAATAATGATGGCACGGCGACTCAACCGCATGCGTCAGAAAGGAGTAGCTCTAATGCCATTGAAGCTGAATAATTTCGACCCCCATGACCCGACCAAAGTCATTCCACTGGATCCAGATGCCCCTCAACACGCAGCAATGATGGATGACCTACAGGGCAATATTCTTAAAGGTCACGGGCGGCATCATACCGCTCACATTTTCATAAAATTCGGGAAGGATCCTACACAAGCCAGAAAATGGGTAAAAAAAATTTCAGAAACCGTCACCACCGCATTTAACCAACGAAAAATAGCTCTTGCCCGCCGGAAGGCGCTTGATTCAGGCGAAAATTGGAAAGAAACGACATTCAGGGGTTTTGTCCTCTCTGCCAAGGGATACCAAGCATTAGGCTTTAAAAATGACCAAATCCCCTCTGATCCCAAATTTCGAAAGGGAATGAAAGCCTCCGGTCAAGATCTCAACGACCGGCCTTCCCAAGAATGGGAAAGACCATATAGAGATGAAATCCATGCCATGATTATTTTGGCCCACAAAAATGAAGCAATCCTAAAAGTCGAAAGCAGGGAATTGCGGGATGATATAGAAAATACCAAGGGTGCTTTAAAGGAAATCGCAACCGAGGAGGGCAGAGTACTTCCCTTGGATAAAAACGGAAATATCGTGGAACACTTTGGATATGTTGATGGTCGTAGCCAACCTCTTTTCCTCCAGGAGGATATCGAGTCCGAAAAAAAGAAGGAGGGCATTGACCAGTATGATCCTTCCACTCCCCTCAGTTCGGTGCTGATAGAAGATCCTAACGGTGGAAAGGAAAGCCAGAGCTATGGAAGTTATTTTGTCTTCAGAAAGCTTGAACAGAATGTTAAAGGGTTTAAGGATGCTGAAGCACGGCTAGCAGAAGTATTGAAACTTAAAGATGAAGAAGCCGAGAGAGCGGGAGCTCTCGTTGTGGGACGTTTTGAAGATGGGACACCGATTACATTACAAAAAAGCGATGGAATGGATGTTCCCGCTTTTAATAATTTTAACTACCATAAGGATAGGAATGGTTCCAAATGCCCTCTTCAGGGACACATTCGAAAGATCAATCCGCGCGAGCAATCACAAGAAGAACGGGGGCACCGAATTGCCAGACGGGGAATCACTTATGGGAAGCGGAGAGAAGATATGGGGGATCGCCCTGAGGATGGAGTCGGTCTTCTTTTCATGTGTTTTCAAGCTGATATCGCGAACCAATTTGAGCGATTGCAGCAAATGGCTAATGCCACATCCGGTGGACTTGATCCTATCATCGGCCAGAAAGGTGATAAAAAAATACCTCTTCAACAACAATGGCCTTGCGAATGGGCTGGGGAAAACAGAAACACTCAACCATTTGATTTCCAGGGATTCGTCACGCTGAAAGGCGGAGAATATTTTTTCGCGCCAAGTATTAGTTTTTTAAAAAGCCTTGGGTAAGGCGAGCAATCAGAGCTTGCAAAAATATCGAACAGAAAGCCCATGAAGTAAAAAATGACAGAAACGATGACTCCGAGTAGAGCAGGGCAAACCAGCATACCTCCATAAGATATATGACATCTCACAGATGGCTTTAATCTCTATGAGAATAGGACGAACAGGCAGGCAAAGGGACTTCCCAAACTGAATAGAAGATGAGAGCAGGCTATTCTGAATAATTACCCTTTCGCCCAGCTAATCCCAAATACCTCCCCAAAGTGGTGAGTGATTTGTGTCCGCACCAGATGCGAATCAATTGATCCACCAAGGTTCTTTGCCATGGAAGTCATGGTACAGCCTTCAATGCCACATGGCGCTAACAAGGTAAAGGGTTGGAGATCGCCGTTCACGTTTAGGGCAAATCCATGCATGGTCACCCCACGGGTAATTCGTACGCCGATGGAGGCAATTTTTTCCATGCACGTGGGGGATATTCTCACCCACACCCCTCGAAACGATTCATGACGACATCCGGCAATCCCCCATTGCCCTAAGGTGCGAATTAGGACCTCCTCCAATTGCTGGACATAGATTTTGGGACCAGGACAGAAATTTCGAAGGCGTAGAATCGGATATCCGATCAACTGTCCGGGGCCATGATAGGTCACCGATCCGCCTCGCCCGGTCTG
>BQIZ01000137.1 GCA_021604365.1 Nitrospirales bacterium | reverse complement strand
GACCTTCGTGGGCTTGCCCATACAAACCTCCAATTCCCACTGTCAAAAAGCCGCAGTCATAATCCATGCTGGCGATCCACCTGCGCCGGCATGTCCAAATCCACCTCTTCGAGCAAGGACGCTCGCACATTATGCATCTCGAGATCTGAAGGATTGGACTGAATCTGGGTGGAAATCACGCCTATGGCGTCATACCAAAACCCCGCTTGCCCCCATAACCTCGTCGCTTCAACCGGAGTGGCGTTCCTCATATTCTCACCCAGAGAGACCGGGACATCGCCTACCTGGATCATCCCTCCGACAATCAGGTCTCTTGATCGGTGTTCGGGATCGGAGATCAGAGACACAGACCATTGATAGGTTTTTCCTTTTTCCAACTTCAGGTCATAGTCTGCTAACCTGATGATCTGAATCCCGGGCTCAGTCGGAGAAGAAATCCGCTTCTCAATCATCGGATTCACCCCCGTCGCATCTATAATGGTCAATTCCAAAGGGTAGGTCGTCGTCTTTGATAGAAACCAGACCAATCGTGGTTGCACCTCAGCAGACAATCCCACGTGGTCAGGAACCAAGGCCCACATTAATGGAAGATCAGCCGAAGGACCTCTGGTTCCTCCACCAACCCGTCCTCCTGGAGCCCCTCGTTGTGGAGGCTGGTACAATGCCTCCTTCCCAGATGAAGCTCGCTGCTTATCATCTGCAACCTGTACAAAATGCCGATCGGCAGGAGGAAGTGTCTCCTCCAGAAAAACCGCCACATGATCCTTCCCTGGGTCAATGGCTACAGTCGCGAAATGCCTCATTTGTTGGCGATTTGCCTGCCCGGTTAGTTCCGCTCCTCCCACTAATTGAACGCTAAGACCAAGGATCACGCCTATGACACTCACACCCCTGCTTCGTGTCATCATCTGGCTCATGATGGTCCTCCTCTCTTCGTCCGGACCGTCTTTCCGGTACATTTACACGTGATACATTTTCAGATCTACTCACGCTTATTAATAATTACATAAAGCAAGCTTTGTTCCATAAGCCAAAGGTCCCTCACATGGAGACAATCGTTTCAAACCTAATGCTATTGCAAAAGATTTCATGGCAAACCCCTCACACCTGGACTTTCTCCTTCAATGCGGCAAACACCTCACCTGTACACATGGTGTATTGTGTGTCCACTTTGAGAACAATTTCAAGCGTAGATGGATCACCCTTCCAGACCAGCGACAGAAAACCTTCATGAGAAAAATCCCCGTCCTCCATCCGATCCACATGAACCCCAAAACCCTCCCTATCACAAACCCTCGCTTTGACCTTATTGAAGGGAGTTCCTAGAATAGATTCCGTAAAAAGATCGTTTCGGAAGAAGGGACTGCAACGTTGCTAAAATGCGGGTTCCTCAAACGTATTGATTATGGTCCTCTGGTTTTCATTCTCATCCTGGGGTCAGGTGGATTAGGGTTCACCGACTCCAGTGGGGGGGAAATATCCCCTCAAATTTTGATGGAGGAGGGAAGCCGGCATTACCAGCAAGGACAGCTTGAACAGGCCACCCGGTCCTGGACTCAAGCCGCCCGGATCTATGGAAATTCCGGGGATCATCCCAATCATATTCAAGCGCTCATTTATCTCTCGAGAGCCCTTCTCGATATGGGCCAATACCAACGGGCGCAACAACTCCTTCGCACCGCCGTCCAAACAGCACAGAAAAATACCCAGCCCCGCCTGATGGCCCAGGCGCTCAGCCAATTGGGCATCGTGCACCTCAATGTAGGAGAATCAGATTCCGCACTCGAAATCCTGCAACAAGGACTGAAGGTCTCCAGGGAAATTGAGGATCGACCGCTCATGGCTGCCATCCTCAACGATCTGGGCAATGCACATGCGGTTCGCCAGAGCGACACTGAAGCCCTTGCAGCTTATACAGAATCGAGCATTCTCGCCGATTCCCTGGATTTGCAACCTCTCTCCATTCGAGCCATGATTAATGCGGCCCTGGTGGAAATCCGGCAGCAGTCCGCACAAAATGGAAAAATCCACCTGCAACAGGCCCTGGAAAAAACACGAACACTTCCGGACTCACACGAAAAAATTCAAAACCTGCTCACCATCGGAATGGGATTGAGAGACCTCAGCCACCAGCTCACAGAGGAACATGCCACGGTGTTCACCCAAGCCGCTGAGTCGTTTCGGGAAGCCATAGGCAGCGCGAAAACAATTGGAGACTGGAAAAATGAATCCTATGGGTGGGGATTTTTAGGAGAATTGTACGAAGAAGGGGGCCGCCATGAGGAAGCCCTCCAACTCACGCAATTGGCGATTCGGACGAGTCAAAAGGGCCAGGCCCCGGAAGCCCTCTATCGCTGGGACTGGAACATGGGCCGTCACCTCAAAAATCTGGGTCGGATAGACGAAGCCATATTAGCCTACCAACGGGCGATCGATACGCTCCAACCCATTCGTCAGCAACTGGCAGTCGGGCTTCCCCAAAATCCGGCATCGTTTCGAGAATCGCTGGGAGCCTTGTTTTTTGAGACCGCTGCGCTGCTACTCCAGCGGGCGGACGAGGTGACAGATGACACAAGAAAAGAAGGGCTCCTGTTCAAAACCCGGGATACCATAGAAGCATTGAAGGCCGCAGAATTACAGGATTACTTCAAAGACGATTGCGTGGAAGCCAATAAGGGAAGAATTCAAGCCATAGATAAAGTATCCGCTACCACGGCGATCATTTATCCGATTCTTTTTCCTGACCGGATGACCCTGCTGATGAGCCTTGGAGGAACAATGAAAAAGATCACCGTTCCTCTTCAGGAACGTGACCTAACCAAAAAAATTCACCTATTCCGGACCTTATTGGAAAAACGCACCACCCATGAATATCTGCCTCATGCGCAATCTCTCTATGACCTGATCATCCGACCGCTTGAACCGTCTCTGAATGAATTCGGGATCCAGACACTTGTCTTCGTTCCGGATGGATCATTGCGAACCATCCCCATGGGGTCCCTCCATGACGGAGAAAAGTTCCTCATCCAAAAGTATGCCCTGGCGATAACGCCCGGACTGACACTCACCGATGCTCATCCCCTGGACCGGGAGCATATCAATCTCTTGTCGGTTGGACTGTCCGAAGGCGTGCAGGGATTTTCACCGCTTCCGAATACGCAACAGGAGGTCAGGGAACTTCAAGACCTCTTTGGCGGAAAGACTCTCCTGAACGAAGAATTCCGCATTTCCAATCTTGAACAGGACATGAAAGAGGAAAATTTTACGATTATTCATATCGCCTCACATGGAAAATTTGAAAATGAGGCCAAGAATTCGTTCGTGCTCACCTATGACAACAAACTCACCATGGATCGACTCAGAGAACTCATCGGACTCTTTCAATTCCGACAAATCCCCCTGGATCTGTTAACCTTGAGCGCCTGTGAAACAGCAACGGGAGACGATCGATCCGCCCTGGGTTTGGCCGGAGTGGCCGTGAAAGCGGGCGCTCGAAGCGCTTTGGCAACCTTATGGTTCATCAATGACCAGGCATCTTCCAATCTGGTCAATCAATTCTACCTGCGGCTCAAGGAAACATCACTCTCCAAAGCCCAGGCCCTTCGTGAAGCCCAAGTAGCCCTGCTCGACCATCCTATTTATCGACATCCCGGCTATTGGGCACCGTTCCTCCTCATCAACAACTGGCTCTAATGGGGCTGTTGAAAAAAGCCGCCTTTCTCAAAAAACACACCGTCACGACCAGCCCGCATTTGCCAGATCCTGCTTCTACCCGTTCCAATAAAATAATCTATCTTCCGCTCCTATCCGTTTTAAGGCCTTGATCCCCTTCCCGGTCATCTCGGCCGGTTCCCGCTTATTGTCTGTCATTCGCACCGGCTGTAAGCAGGGATCCACCCGAAACAGACCCAAAAGAGATGCCGCATAACCAACCTGGAAAGGACAAGGGTATTGGTATACAACCCAAGATCAGGAGAAGTGAAACATCCCCATATTACCCACCCTCTTCTCACCGGAACCCACCATACCGGCCAGGCCTAACTGCTGACTTATGGAGCCTTGAGGAGAACAGCCGTTGACAAGGTGACAACGCCGTGACCACTTAGACAAACACGATTGAATAGGACACCCCCCATTTTGGGGGATTTTTGGCTCGCAAGCTATTAATTTTAAACATGAAATTCTCACCACAATGAAATTATCTCCAAACGGCACCATGGTTGCTTTGATAAGAAGTAACAACATCAATGAAACGGAAACACTGAGGAGACTTTCCTTTCAGTTGAAAGAGGTTTCTATCATGCAACTTTACGAGCTTTACCAAAACATCGTCATCGGAACATCGATAACATGTGTAATCGGTCTGGCGGTTGCATGGGTGTTTTTCCTATCAAATCGAAGCAAATAACAAGGAAAAAGGTCGATTTCACCATTCAGCCATTCAATCAGCCATCCAATGCCCAAGCCATAATCCGTTGGGCCCTCAACAAATTGTCCTTCTGAGTGAAACGAAGAATCTGGCCCCTGGTTGACGAGATCTCAGCAATTTAAGATCCTTCATGAAAGATGTCCTGACCGAACCAAAGAGTTCAGGATAAAAAATCCTTTCGACGTGTAAGAATTTCGTTTTCCCTCGCCCCCCCCTCTCCGGCATACCCAACCCTAACTATCAGGAATCCATAAGACCCTCAATGTCATCCCCGCAAGGAGCCATCGGGATCTATCCGAAATAAGCCAAAGCCAAAAGTTTGATGTCCGATTATAAATGCCGGGCATGACGGCGATTGAACAAACTGCACAATCACACCTTTTAGAATGACACATCGTATGGGAACATGCCTGTCCAAGATCTCTCAGGCAGGATGACACGGGGAAATTCCTAAGAGGTTATTTTAGAGGAGCGGGTGGGTACGTCGGGGAAAATTCCGAAATCCGGCATCACACATCAAGGACAGACAGAAGCCATCTCATCACCTTGCCCGAACAGCAGGTGAGGAGAATAGGCGGCCAACTGGATAGAGGGAGTTGGGTCTTGGCCGGAATTCACGGAGCGCGTACCGGTATCACTCAACGCGCCCGCAGGGGATGAACTCATGTAGGAGAGAAACGGACTGGCTAAGAATGTGCCGGGGGTGGGCGCCACACTGTCGGACTTGGAATCCACAAAGGTACTAAAGTGTCCGCCCTCTCCCGCCACACAGCGGGCCGCATAGAGTGTCGCCACGTTCACCGGCTGATCGGGCAGAGGCGCGATCGTCCCACTCAGCACCTGAATGGGTGACTCAATCGTGACCGAGCCGCTGATCCCGGTTTGCGAAGAGGCATCCAGCGTACTCTGCGAATCCAATAAAACCGCCTTGTTCGCGATTAACGAAATATTGCCCCCCTGACCGGCCACGGCCTTGGCCAGGATCTGGCTGTTCTGAAGAATGATGAAGTCCGGATCTAACGTGACATCGCCGCCCGCCGTGTCTGCCTCCCCCTGGACCGAACTCGCAATGGTGCTGTCGACCAGTTGGATCATGTCATTTGCACTGAGTGTGATATTGCCGCCTGAAGCTTGAGCCGCTTCCGCGCTGACAGTGGACTTGTCGATCAAGATCGTGTCAGCAGCGGTGAGTTGAATGGTTCCGGCATTCCCTGCATCAACACTTTCGGAAGTACTTTCCGCCGTGACGGAGGCTCCATTGGACAGTGTCAGATTTCCGACGGAGACGACAGTAATATTTCCACCATTTCCAGTTCCCAAAGCTCTTGAGTTAATTGTACTTTGGCCTGTCACCGTGAAGTTCTCGGCCATGATATCCAGGTTTCCTCCTCGCCCCTCACTTGATGATTCAGTGGAAAGGAGACCACCATTACCGGTGATGACAATGTCCTTGGCTGTGATGTTCAAATCATTGGCATCGGCCTCACTTAAAGAGACTACTTTTATGGCAGCATCATCTTGCATATTCAAATTGCCGGAGAGCGTCACCGTAATACCGCCTGTTTCATTGGAGCCCACGTTGTCGACCGAAATTATTGAGGGATTTCTATCAGATTCTCCAACCATCTCCAGGTTATCTGCCGTGATCTGGATACTCCCTTCTGTCCCGCTTCCACCGGTTCCAGCGTTGGATGTAAAGATAGAGGCGCCGTCGCTGATAATGACATCTCCTCCCTCAACCTTCACATTGATATTTCCCGGCACTCCACTCTCGAAACCCAAACCCTGCTGGCTGGTAATCTCTGCTGCAAAACCCGAGAGCTCCAGATTCCCCCCTTCCACCGTGACATCCACGTTTCCGGCATTTCCAGCGGTGAACGTCGTTGTCCTCACTTTGGAAGTCCCCGTTATTTCCACATGCCGAGCGTGAAGCCGAATATTGCCGGTGTTTCCCATTCCGGGCTGGAATGGCTCAAAAAAATCTGTTTGACTTGTAATTCCTGCACGATCCGCCGCCAAATCTCCGGACTCAGAGAGTTGAACATGGCCGGCATCCACCTCGATGTTTCCTGCATTCCCATCACCCTCTGTGAAGGTTAAGACGTACCCACCGTCGCGTATGTGTAAGCTGTCGGACGCCTTCAGCCGGACGTCTCCGCCGTCTGAAGCATTGAAGGTTCCCGCCACGATCGACCCGTCATTTTGTATGACTAATGATTCGGTCTCGACATCGATGGCCGCCTGGGAACTGCCTACAACCTGAGGGTTGCCGCCTACTGTCCCTTCCCCTGGACCGTTCGTATAGGAAAGGATCCCCCCTCCGTCGATCATCAACTGTCCCCCTCGGATCACCACTGAGCCACCTATCTCACCGCTGACATCAAGAGTTCCCCCTGCCGACAGCAAAATCGCACCAAGCTGGACAGGGTTTTGAATATTTAATCCCTGGGCATTTTCCCCATGCACATGCAGGGTTTCCACATTCACCAACACGTGTTGCACCTCAGGTGATTGTTGCCCCCCGACGCTGGCAACCTTCACCGAACCCCCGGGATTGTGAAGGACGCCTTCGGTTATGACCACACCCGAAACGTTGGTTCCATCCGCCGTGGCATCCCGACCGACAAGTTGCACCGGATTTCCGTTGAGGACATCCAAGCTTTCGACCAGGATGGCTGCAGAGTTCCCGTCCGCGAGAATGGGGGGACTCGAACCTAAAAACCCAAAGGCGGCGACCGGGGCCACACTCAACAGCGCGTCCTGCGCGCTCGGCATGGCGGTGAACTGCACCCCGTCGGCAAGCCGCAAATAATCAGCCGTCGTGAAATGGGTCGCCCCGCCGACATTCAGCGAGGCATTGGGGCCAAATACGATCCCTGCCGGATTCATCAGAAACAAATTGGCGTTGCCGAAGCCTTCGGTTTGCATCGTCCCAAAAATGTTCGAGGGGTTGCCGCCGGTCACACGGCTCAGAATGTTGGTCGTCGGAAGGGCGGTATCATTCAGGAAGTTGGCAATATTGTTGGCCGGGACTCCAAACTCGCCGAAGCTATGAAACAGATTGGCCCCGCCAACGGGCCTCGTGCCTCCGGTAATGTTGTGCTGGACGGCTCCGCCGGGAAGATTCACCGGGGCACTGATTTGAGTGTTGAATCCAGAGGACGTGATGGGGGGGGGAGCTTGGCCTAAAGCCTCTCCCGCAAGAAGTGCTACGAGTATCCCAATTGGAACCATAGGCCAGCTCTTTACACACAACCTGGAAGAAATGGTCCTTCCGATGTGTTTTCTTCGAAAGGTCATAGAACCGTCCCGTTGAATGAAAGTCATTTCCCCCTTAGGAATTCGTCGTAGGAACCTTACCCGTACCTCTTTTCCCATTCATAGGACCCTGTTGTAGTTTCTCCCCATTTAGATCTCTTATGTACCTGCTCAAGGCGGCGGAGGATAGGAACCTGGAAGACAAGTGCAACCAGAATTCCAATCACAGTTATAGGGGGGAGGATGGGGGGGATTATTAAGGGTGCCACAGGACGGCAGCCGTCCTGGACCGCCATCTTCTGCCTGTTCAATCCCTGATCCAGCAATAATATTGATCTTTATAAAATTACAGCCTGTGAACATGAGCGGAATGACCAATGCTCCAAGGACCATAAACATTTTCATGTCTTCACCTCCCCTTTGATAATAGTTTCCCGTTTCTCTGCTTAATTTGCTGTAATTGACAACCTGGGCTTTCGGGTTCACCATAGCAGAGTAATCCAACCTCTTGAATTTCGTGAACAGCCAGGAGAACTTGATCCAGAAATAATCGGAATTTTGGATCTTTCTCCCTTGCACGAATTTTCGCTATTTCTCCTTTTGCTTCTTCGGTAGCAATAAACGCCACTCCTAGAATCTTGGCCTCGATAAGACCCTCATTGCTACTGTCATTTCCCAGCAATTGAGACGAGGGAGGGAAACCGTGCTGTTGATTAGGTGGTGTTTCTTCTCTCCCCTGAATTTTGGTTATTAAAAAATTACTCGCTTCCTCCAACTCATCATTCGCTTTTTCATCAGCATCTCCTGGCTGGTTAAGGTGAATTAGCTTCCCCAAATCCCAATATGCAGCATCCAAGGCTCTAATTTCATCTGCCACTAAATCGTGTTTTTCTTCAAGTTTCTTAATAAAGGCTATGATCTTTGGAGCCACTGAGGGAGGTCCGATAGTGGATAACGCGTCAAGTATCGTTGGCCAAAATGGCCTTTCATCTTTATTATTTAACATTTCCAACAATGTACGAACGTTATCCTGACTTGCGGAAGAATTACTTGATTTATACGGTATTGCAGAAGTCATAGAGACTCCATGTGGATGCAAACTTCTTACAAATTCTTCAATTGGTATCTGGGGATTGTGACTCTCTTCCGCTTCATTGGCAAAAACCGAAGCATTAAGCTGGCCTTCCACCACAACCAACCAGAGGATTCCGAGTAAGCATACTTGTTTTTTCACTTGGCTACCCCTCTTTCCGTGCACTGCAGTACGCAAATCCTTCTCCAGGTTTAATCTTGCTAGCGATAGATATTACACTCATGGTCGTTTAGCATTGTATTTGTGGGTCCTATAAACTCATTCATGACAGCGTTGTGTTGGTTACGATGTTCCAAGCCCCTTAAATGTCCATATTCATGTAGCCACAATACCCCCTCTTGAGAAGAATGTGTCCGAACAACAACGATTCCGTTATACTTTTGGCAGCCTAAAATATTAGGCCAAAATTTATTGCACCACCGAATCCTCTTAACGACTTTCACGCCATTATATGTATCATTGAGCTCTTTTAAATCATGACGGTCCCTGATGACTTGTGGTGCATCAAATTTCGGAATCCCCCCTGGTTTAATCTTTAAATCCATAGGGCATTCGGTGTCGCCAATACCATCAAAAAGATCTGCAACTGTATTTGCACCTTTGAGAATTTCCTTGACATCATCAGGTTCCAGAAGTATGTCCGCCGCAGTGCGCACTTCTATCTCCCCTATAAAACCAGGCGGTAGCGGTTTTTTCTGTGCATCAACTTTTTTCCCGGATATCGCTTTAATATTCACTTCCACACAACTCATGCCTCCCATGAGGATCAACACACAAATAAAAACAGAGTGAAACATCGCTCGGCTAATAGTGATCATGAGACATTTCCTTTTGATCAATCAATTGACCTCAAAAATAAAAACAACAGACAAGTGCTCGACCAAATTTCATTCTTTTTGGTTTACCCCTTAGTTAAAGCCCAGCTCTTCAAAGCCGATGCTACCTTTATTCATCCTCTCAGAGTTTTCTATTTTTAAGGAAGCTTTCACTTTACGTTAGTCCTTGAAACACCCTAACCCTAAAATACAGGTTTGTTTATCTCTGATTTGACATGGCCCATTTTCAGAAACCTCTTCTCCAGGATATCTTATCTTTGTTACGGTAACCGTTTGCCTCTGATTGCCTTCCCCTAATAGCATTACAATTTTTTCCTCAGGAGCCGGTCCTTCTTTTTTCTCGCAGGGTTTCATTACTAATAAATCGGTTTTCACGCAACCTAACATCAAAAGAGGCAGACTTATCAAAATAATTACAAACCCATACAAATTAAAATCTTCCCCAGGCCTCCGGTGGGTGTTTGCCATCATTTTACTTTCGTAAATTTCCACTCCCTCTGGATAATAAAAGAACGTTTTTATCACTTGAATGATAGAGGACCGAATAGGCTCATAGTTAACCCCTATTCATGCCCTAGAGTCGTCTCACCGACAAGAAACTAATCAACTGAGTTGTTTGGGAAAAGAAAAAAGGAGCGGAGTACTTCTTTATGATGCCGAGATCAGCAATACCGTTATAAAAATAGAAAATAGATCACTTCATGGTATTGCAGTTGTCAGAGAACCGATGCTTCCCTTTTTTCCGACCACTCAATTTTGAATTGTGACCTCCCTATATTTTAATGGCATG
>BQIZ01000136.1 GCA_021604365.1 Nitrospirales bacterium | reverse complement strand
AAAATACGCCGGTTGGCTTGTTCCTTCTCCATTACCGTTCTCCCTCCATGTGAATAACTGGCAAATCAAGAGTAAATATTGCTCCCTGCATCGGACCATCACTCCACACCCGCAGTGACCCAGTAAGCTCTTTGGCCGCTAAAGCACTAGCATGAAGATTCGGTAACAGGTCTGTTTTTTCCCCCGAAGCCTGCGGAGAAAACACCCGGGTCAGACCTTCTAAAGGAATTCCACTTCCAGTATCGGCGACTTGCAAACGAACAAACCTTTCTCGGTCCGGACAGGGAAGGACATAAAGAGTGAGGCGATGAGCCCAACCAGTTATCTCCCTCATCCCATTGATCGCATTCCGGATTAAATTCACCAGAATGCGGAGCAGCTTGGATACTTCCAGAATACCTTCGCCAACCCTTTGATACTCCCGACACACTTGGACCCCCATCCGATCCAATTCACACTGATGGGATGCCAAAGCCTCATCCATAATCGCTGCAAACTGAATAGTGTCTTTAAATCCCCCCACACGATTGGGCGTTTGGCCGACCGTCAAATAATATTCCAATTGCTCCAGGTGATAATTGAGCGTGGTCAATTCGGTCAGAGTATCGAGATGGTTTTGTGACAATTCCTCATTCAATTGCCCCAAGAAATGAGGAATCTTTTTCCCTTTGGGATCCTGAGTAAGATACCGCCCATATTCATGGCTATGGGCCTCCAGCATATCCGCAATCCGCCCAACATCAGCCACATGAGATTCCCGAAGCCGATGGTGAATAAGTCCGGCAGACACATGTATGCTATTCAGAACGTTTCGCATTCGATGGAAGATAGATTCCCCCACTGCTCCAATTTGGCCTTCCAAAAATCCTGATGTTTCCGTACGAGTCGTCATTGCGAAGATTTCCGTCGAGGTCCCTCTACCGAGGTGGCGTTTCAACTTATTTTGTCATACCGCTTGGCTCTAAAGCCTTTGCCGGAAGCTGGGTTATTGCAACAGCAAAGAACTCGCCAAAACATCTAAAGCAAACCCTTGGCTCGGCATACGGAAATAAATCGGCTTTATGGGAAGGAACCTTAAGAGTCCTGAGAACAGAACAGGCATGCTCCTGCACCATGGGAAAAACCGGATTTTCAAAGGAAAAAGGCTAACCATGGTAGACGAAGGAAATGCGGCATCGTTCCCATTTAAAGCACTCCAAAAAGGGTAACGAGTTTCCGAACCAGGTTAAACGGATGGAGCACTTCATGGGAGCTAAGGATTGAAGATACAAACAGATACAGGTGTGATTTCTTTGATTCGATAATACGCTTCATCACGATATACATGGTTCAATCCATAACGTCGCTAATTCCCTACCAAAATTCAAAAATATGGATTAAAAACGATTGACGGGAAAGGATGGCTCATCCAAGATAACCCAACGAAACAAATAATTGTGATTTCGTTATGCACCGTACTTGTTTAAAATCTCCTTGACCCCAAGGGAGAAAGAAGAAAAAACCCAATATTCATAACTCGTGATTCCGTTGACTGAAACTTACTCAGCCCCCCCCCCACTCGCAACTCAATCCTCGGTTCTCCGCGGACTGCTCGTCGCCCAGTTTTTTGGAGCCTTCAACGATAATGCCTGGAAACTCATTGTTGCCCTCCTAGCTATCAAGCAAGTGGCCGCCTCGGCAGGAGCTGCCTCTGGCCCTGAGCTCGAAGCCGCCACACAGGCGACAACCACGCAAGCCTTTGTCATCTTTACCCTTCCCCTGATGGTGGTCTCCGCCTTTGCCGGAGTCTTTTCCGATCGGTTCAGCAAGAGAACCGTCATCGTCGTCATGAAGGCCGTGGAAGTCTTATTGATGGGAGCCGGAACCGCAGCCCTCTTTTGGCATCCTCTGGGTGGAATCCTTCCCCTCCTGGTACTGGCAGCAATGGGGGCACAAAGTGCCTTTTTCAGTCCTTCCAAATATGGAATTATTCCTGAACTCTTGCCTCACCATCGCTTGTCTTGGGGAAACGGTCAAATCGAGATGTGGACCTTCATCGCCATTATTGCAGGAACCGCCTTGGCAGGTCCCTTGCTTGACCTTTCCGGTCAAACCCCATGGCTGACAGGATTAGTCCTCATGATGTGCTCAGGGATTGGATTATGGGCTTCATTATTTATTCCCACAGTTCCACGTGCTCGACTTGATGGTGGAGTTCGAGAAACGTGGAAGGCGGCCATTGAAGCTCTTCGATTCGATCGAATCTTGAAATTGGGGATCATGGGGGCCATTGCATTTTGGACTTTGGCCAGTTTAGTGGGCCAGGATGTGTTGATCTATGCCAAAGTCGCCCTTCACCTGTCTGATTCCCTTTCAGGCCTTCCCCTGGCAGCCTTCGGAATCGGAGTCGGGATTGGCTCCCTATTGGTTGGAAAACTCTCAGCGGCCAAAGTCGAATTAGGCTACCTTCCCTTGGGAGGCACTGGGATAACCGCTACTCTTTTCGCCTTAGGGTTTGGGGAGCCCCAGTTAGGAGGAACCCTCATGGCCATGGGGTGTCTAGGCCTCGCCAGCGGATTTGTGGTGGTCCCGCTCAACGCTCTGATTCAATGGCGATCTCCAGCTGATCGACGAGGCGCCGTGATTGCCTTTGCCAATACCTTGGTCTTTGGAGGAGTCCTGTTGGGGTCTCTGGGATCAGGATTCTTCTCAAAGATCGGTCTCAGCGCCAGCAATATCTTTCTCGTATCCGGCATTGGAAGCGCAGTTCTAACTATTTGGGCACTTCGGGTCCTCCCCGAAATGTTCATTCGGTTGATGTTAGTCTTGTTCACTCACACCATCTATCGACTTACCATCACCGGACGGGATCGTATTCCGCAAGAAGGTGGGGCACTGCTGGTACCCAACCATGTCTCCTTCATTGATGGACTACTCCTACTCTCCACCACCGATCGCCCCATTCGCTTTCTCGTCGATCAACATTATTATGACCATCGCGTGCTCCAACCCATTGCCAAAATCATGGGGGTCATTCCAATTTCTTCGAACGGATCCCCTAGAGAAATCTTACACGCGTTACGACAAGCAGGACAGAGTCTTGATCAAGGAGAACTGGTTTGCATTTTTCCAGAAGGACAAATTACCCGTACAGGCAACCTTTTACCCTTCCGTTCGGGATTCACTCGTATTGTCAAGGGCCGGGATGTTCCCATTATTCCCATTAACCTTGACCGGGTCTGGGGGAGTATCTTTAGCTTCATCGGCGGACGTTTTTTAGCAAAATGGCCAACCCGATTCCCCTATCCAATTACGCTCTCTGTCGGCGCCCCCCTCCCCTCAAGCACATCTGCTGAAGAGGTACGGCAGGCCGTCCAGGAATTAGGAGAAACGGCGTGGCATTTACGAAAACTCACACGACGCCCTCTCCATCACAGCTTTGTCTGGTCCATGCGTAAACACCCGTTTCGCGTCGCATTTGGAGATGCAACCAGACCTCGGATGTCCTGCTTTGAGGCACTGACAGGCGCTATCGCCTTGGCAAGAACCCTAAGATCTCACTGGGAAGGGCAACATACGGTAGGAATTCTCCTACCTCCAAG
Source organism: Nitrospirales bacterium (assembly GCA_021604365.1). Lineage (GTDB taxonomy): Bacteria > Nitrospirota > Nitrospiria > Nitrospirales > UBA8639 > Nitrospira_E. Next base: position 6,908 of record BQIZ01000136.1, on the reverse strand, counting down.
TGTAGGTGGCGCGCTCGCCAATATGGCGGCAACTCTTTCTGGAAGGACCACCGTCAACTTGAATTATACGGTGGGTGTGCAAGGGTTGGAATCTTCATCAAACCAAGCAGGCCTACTGACTGTTCTCACCAGTCGCGTTTTCTTAGAAAAGGCCAATCTCGAATTGCCGATGAACCTCACGCCTATCTGGATGGAGGAGATTCGAAACACGATTGATTGGCAGGCTCGAATTATCGCTATGTTATTTGGGCTCTTCACTCCAATCCGGGTGGTGGAGCGTTTTTGTGGCGCGACCATGCATCCCTCCATTGATGATATCGCCACGATTATTTTTAGCAGTGGGAGTACTGGAGAGCCCAAAGGCGTCCCGCTGAGTCATTTCAACCTTGATTCAAACGTGGAAGGAATTGCCCAAGTCCTTCACCTGGATCACAACGACCGGATTTTGGGTATTTTGCCGTTCTTTCATTCTTTCGGCTATCTGACCACGCTGTGGTTTCCGGTTATTCATGGAGCGGGCGTGATCTATCATCCTTCTCCCATGGATGCCGACCCCATTGGGAATCTGATCCACAAGCATCGAGTCACCATCCTGTTAACGACCCCGACTTTCCTGCAATTGTACCTGCGCCGCTGCACCCCTGAACAATTCGGTTCCCTCCGAATCGTGCTCACAGGCGCAGAAAAATTACCCGACCGGCTACTGATCGCATTCGAAGAACGATTTGGCATTCGTCCCATTGAAGGATATGGAGTCACAGAATGTGCTCCGGTGATTGCCGTCAATTGTCCGGATTTTCGAGCTTCTGGATTTTTCCAATCCGCCTCTCGGCGGGGAACGGTTGGACGACCACTTCCAGGCGTGTCTGTCAGAATTGTGGATCCTGACACCGAGCAGCCATTACCGGTCGGCACTCCAGGCATGCTGTTAGTCAAGGGACCAAACGTCATGAGTGGGTACTTAGGACGTGAAGATTTGACCGGAAAGGTGATACGACAGGGATGGTACATTACCGGAGATATTGCCGCCCTGGATGAGGATGGGTTTATTACCATTACCGATCGTCTCTCCCGATTTTCCAAAATCGGTGGTGAGATGATTCCTCATGGACGAGTTGAGAGTGCTCTAATGGAAGCAGCAAATACCGAGACCATGACTCTGGCTGTCACCGCCATACCTGATGAACGGAAAGGGGAGAAACTGGTGGTCTTACATACCCTCGAAGAATCGGCCATCCCGGAAATACTGGAAAAGGTCACCACTCATGGATTGCCTAATCTTTTTATTCCCAAACGAAGCAATTTCATCAAAGTGGATAGTCTCCCTGTATTGGGAACAGGTAAATTGGACTTGCGCACCCTAAAACAATTGGCATCGGAAAAATTAAAAGCACAACTTCCTCAATAACGAGCAGTGAAGGGCCTGATGGTCGCCATTCACTTCATCCCGCCATAGAGACACCCAGAACCAAAAATAGGATTGATCAAGATGAGCCCGTCCTGCAAGTTCAAATAGGAATAAAGTTCGTTGCGACATAACCTTCCAAACCAGACACCATTGGAAGGCCTTTTCCCTAACCTAAAAGAGCTATGCGTAACCCTAAAATGGAAATTTTGGGTATTTGGGGTTAATGCCTTTCCGCTACTTTAGTCAGCAGTTAAACCCAAAGACCAAGCGCTCCGTTCACTCAGCCAGGGTGCGCCTCCCCTTGCCGGGGCAAAGACTACTTTCGCCTTAAGCGCTGGGAAAAGGTTCCCTCGAGAGCCTCCTGTCATCTTCTGCTTTATTCATTGAACGAAAATATAACGCATAAGATTTCCCTAGCGAGCTGTCCAAAAATTGGGGTCCATCTCTGTATGTCAAAGGGAGCGGTGTGTAATGAAATTGATCAAGTGGAAAGGAATTTGTGGTGTTGCCATTAAAAATTTTGTTGATTGACCACTTCATCAATGACGGGAAAAAGATAATGATATTTTGATCATCATAGCCCATCACCAAAATTGACGAAAAGAATTGACCCACTACTTCGAAGACACCCGAACATTCTTTGGCATAGTTAACTCCACAATCCGGATATACTCTCTCCGACAAAAATCCTCGCCGGGGAGATCCCGTAATCAAAAACCTATTTAGGATGAGGAATACCGGGCTGTCGAGCCTAACGGAAGGTGCTAACTGAGGACGACCCGATCCCCAGGTCGTCCTCAGTAAAGTAGGCACCGATTACCATAAAGAAGATTTTGCTCTCGATCGACCCTGCGATTCATTTGACGTTCTTTTGCCTTTAACCGGCCTTTGCGAAAGATCATATTCCTGAAACGCCTCATTCCGTTTGTTCGCCATTGCGGAGGAAATCCCGAGATAAACCTTTCTGGCTGATTCGGACAATTGTGGATCGAACGGCGCCCCTCGAAACGCTGCTTCGGCCGCCTTTCGTTCATCATAAGTCAATGGTCGACTCTGTTGTTGCATAACTCCTCCGTATACATGTTTGTCTTAATCAATCATTAATGGACTAGAGGTCGCGGTTCTTTTTCCGCCTGAATCCGTTTCCCACAATTCAAGCAAGCAAAATACAAAAGACTTAATCCGACCTCCAAATCCACAGCGCGCTCTACCACCATTGCACCCTGACATTTTTCACAGATTTTCATAATGTCCCTCAAATAATAAGTGTCCCTGTCTTCCTTTCGGTTAAGCAAACCATGTGCCTCTCTTCCGAATTTAATGAACATCCCCAATTTGCATAAAATCTAAACGAACGGGGAGTCATTGAAGTGTTGGAACACCCCCACACTCTGGATCGACAAAATTCCGAAGTTAAAACCGTTGACAGATGTCTCTAGACGACCTTGAACAGTAGAGCGAGATCATATGATTTGAGAACAAGTTGGTTATAGTTGTATGGCGGCAAACCCGTTAAGCATCCTGACAAGACCCACCACATCCCAATTGGATAAAAAACTCGAATGAACTCGAATGTTTTTTCTGACAAGGGGCGTGAATTTGAGAGTAAGGTGAGGGTAATGGCAACCAAATTAGATTCGCAACAGAATGGAATTGGCAGGAAGGGAAAACGACCTATTGACATTCAAAATTCTGCAAGGGATTGTTGGTCAGTAAACACCCAATGGAAAGTGCCAAGATTCGAATCTCCTAGGGGAGAATGAACATTTTGGCCCAGTCGTTTGTGTGACCTCAAAACAGAAAAGTAAAAAGACAGGGCGGATCAAGTCCACTCCGTAAGTGGAGTGCCCCCCGAAAATTGGACCAGAGCTATGTTAGGTTTTCCTCAACCTGAGGAGGACAGATATGAAAAAGAAACGGTTTTCAGAAGAACAGATTGTCCGGATTTTCCGGGCCGCTGAGACGACGATCGAAGCCGTGGCTCGGCAGCATGGAGTCTCAGAGCAATCGATTTATCGGTGGAAGCGCCAGTTTGAGCAGATGAACGTGGCCGACGTGCGGGATTTGCGCCAGCTGCGGCAGGAGAATGTCCGACTGAAAAAGGTCCTGGCCGAACGGGATTTAGAGGTGGAAGTGATGAAGGAACTGCAGGCAAAAAAGTGGTAAGCCCACGGGCACGTCGCCACGCGGCTCAAGTCGCCTGTGCGCGTGGGCTCAGGACTCGTCGGGCGGCCTGGCTCTGTACCACCGCTCGTTCAGGAATAGGGTATGAGGGAAATAGGCCGAAGCGCGATGCGCGGTTGGTGAAGGCACTGCGGGGAGTGGCCAAACGCTATCCGCAGTGGGGCTATCGCTTAGCCGGCGGATTTCTACAGCAACGCGGCTGGCGGGTGAATCTCAAACGGATTCACCGCGTGTGGCGTCAGTGCGGGTTGCAGGTGCCCATTCGGAAGCCGCGCAAAAAAGTGGTGACGGGCGCGACTCTCCAGCCTATCGCCAGGACGAAGAATGACGTGTGGAGTTGGGATTTCGTCCATGATGTGACGACGGCTGGTGAGCCTTTCCGGTGTTTGACCGTGAAGGAGGAGGCGACCTGCTTCTGTTTAGCCATTGAAGTGGATCGTTCGTTCTCGCATCAGCGGGTAATCGCCGTGCTGAAACGCCTGCTGGTGCTCTATGGCCGCCCCCGGTAGGTCCGGAGTGATAACGGGCCCGAGTTGCTGGCTCAACCGTTGCTCACGTTTTTCAAGGACCAGGGGATCACGCCGAGTCGGATTACTCCCGGAAAGCCGTGGCAGAATGGGAGCAACGAAAGTTTCAATGGGACCTTGCGGCGGGAATGTTTAGACGCCGAGCGCTTTCACAGCTTGACCGAAGCCCAGGTCGTCATCGAAGATTGGCACCGCCAGTATAATCAAGACCGGCCTCACAGTACGCTGGGCTATCACACACCAGCGACCGCTTATTGGGGCACGTCGAGTCGGGAATCGGGAGCAGGAGGCTCTTCAGGCTCAGCGGCGGAAAAATCGATGCACACAATTGGCCGTGAAGCCACGATCGTTGATCATCCTAGCTCAGGGGTCGGGGCGCGTGAAACCTGCACGAGCGTTGGAAGGAAGGAATAACTCGGAAAACCTAACATTCCAAGTGGCCAAAAAACAGGCGCTGCTCATAAGAACTATCAAGGTAGCTTCCCTGAACCCTGGAGGGTGTTTGAAGCAGTTCACCAGATCATCATATCATCTTGGAATGGGAATAATACGACGACATTCCTCATCCCGGAGGTATGATCTGCCCTTAAACTTCGACCTGAACCCAAATACACATACCGATGCCACACAAGCTCCATTTTTTCAGATCAGATTTCCAACATTCGCTGTAAAAGAAAAAAACCGGAATCCCTTCGAGTTATTACTTTAAAACCTGGTCCGATTGGATATTCACTGGAGCCGGCGAGTGGGATTGAACCACCGACCTGCTGATTACGAATCAGCTGCTCTACCACTGAGCTACGCCGGCTCACATTGGAAGGAATCAAATAGCGAAAGACCGCCCCTACTGAATAACGAGTTTTGTAGGCTATCTTTGTGGTCGTTTATACCTTTCGCCGCTTAGTAACGTCAACTTCAAAAGGTCGTGGATCTTACCAAAAAGTGGAGAGAATTTGCTGAGGAAGAAGTAGGTTCCGCACTTATGCCCTCCCTTAACCTTCTCCATTGACAAGACCGCAGGTATATTTTAGTTTCTTAGGTTGGCGTTGTCTCACGATCCAAATGAGGACTGAAGGTGGTTGATCGAGTGAAGCACCTATTGAGGGGAATCGGGCTTTTGATCGGCCTAGCAGGAACACCCCTGTTGGCCCAGGCTGACTTTTTTGTTAAGACCGTTGTTTTATCTAAAGAAGTGGACAAGAGAAACCCACAGGGAATATTCCGTCCTCCAGCCTATTGCGAAAAAGATAAAAATGGGCAAGCGGCCATTCCAATAATCCAAACATCACAAACCTCGCAAGTGATATTTTGGACAAAAATCGAAGCAACCACAAAAGGAAAAATTCGTCACAGCTGGCATCACAAAACCGATGGAACTTGGACCAGAATTTCAGAAGTGAACATCCCCATTCAACCTTCTCCAGGCTATCGCATGTGGAGCATGAAATCACTACATCCAGATTTACACACCGGGGAATGGATGATCGTGGTTGCTCCTTCGAAGGAACCGGATCGAATCCTCTGTATCGCACGATTTATGGTGAAATAACCTTGGGGGCTTCCTAAGCAATAATATTCACATTCGTATGACTCAAAACTCCTACTTTATGTGTTCTGATAATGGCGTCTTTATCAATGGTCATGTCTTACTACCCGTGTCCCTTATTGTTTTAGGCAGCTCTACATAGCGTTCTCATGCCTCCTTTCCTTGCATTTGCGAATCTTATCCGGTTGTTCAATCAAACAGGGACTCTGCTTTTACTCTTCCCCACCCTTTGGTCTCTGTTTCTTGCTTCCGAGGGTTGGCCTGGTCTTAAGCTCCTTTGGGTTTTCATTTTTGGATCATTTCTCATGCGAAGTGCAGGGGTAATTATGAATGACCTGGCTGACCGGTCATTTGATCGGGAAGTTCAACGAACGCGACATCGTCCGCTTGCTTCTGGCCAATTAACGCCTTCCCAAGGCTTAGCACTTCTGGCCGTTTTGCTTGGGTTAGCCGCCATTTTGTTATGCCTCTTGAATCCTCTAACACTTTTGCTGAGTCCTGTGGCATTGCTGCTTGCTGGGATATATCCTTTCTGCAAGCGTTTCATCCATATTCCCCAATTAGTTTTGGGATTAGCATTTGGGTGGGGTGGCATTATGGCCTGGGCCGCTGTTCGCAACGAATTGGACCTGTCGGCCTGGATCCTTTTCGCAGCAACAGTGTGTTGGGCGATGGCCTACGATACGATTTACGCCATACAGGATAGGGATGATGATCAGAGGATTGGAGTCAAATCCACCGCCATTCTCTTTGGATCCCACACCTGGCTTGGGGTGGGCATTGCCAGTTTGATCATGCTGGCATGTTTGTCCCTCGTCGCCAAGAGAAATCATCTTGGAATTGAATATTCTTTGACCTTAATGGGAGTAGCTGGCTTATTAGGCTATCAAGTTCTTCTTCTCCGCTCAGAGATTTCAGGGGAGAAAGCCTTCTCTTTATTCAAACAACATGTCTGGATTGGGGTTCTTATTTTAGGAGGGATATGGATGGGGCTTCCATAAATATACAAATTAAGGAAGGACTACAAACCAACTGTTTACTTTTATTTCAATCAGACAATCACTCTCGCGAATTCCAGCCACTCATCGGATATTTTTATTTTTTTTTAATCCAACCTGTTCATCAAAAGCATTCCCCTAATTCCTTAGAACTACCAGCTTTAAAGCAGGTTCTTAGCAAGAATAAATTGTAGGTGAGCACCTTTTTGGCTAATGAAGCCTAAAAGGACGCGCCTCGTGGAGAG
>BQIZ01000135.1 GCA_021604365.1 Nitrospirales bacterium | reverse complement strand
CATCCAGCAAGGCCACAGCCATTTTGGCGCCCGGAGCGTACCCTCAGTACGTGAGCACGACAAAACGGCGAGAACGCCGCTGGTGGCTTTTTTCAACATTCCCATTATGTTCCTTCGCGTGTGCGTGTCGACTTTCCCATTGAGCAGGACCAGCCCAGGCCAGAAGCAGTTTACCGTATGAAGTCACGACCCGGCCACCAACCCAATATAAAGTTAGAAACTCCCTCGCCCTTGTAGGGGTTTGTTCCGTAGCGGAACTCGCGGAGCCTGTCCTGAGCGAATCCGAAGGGCTTAAACAGTCCTCGCCGAATCTCCGAAGTTGGCTGCGCTCCACCGGCCACCCCAAAGGCAGGGTAATCTCTGAGTCAGGATGAGGCGACCAGAGGAAATCCAAAAGAAGAAGTCTCTCCCACTCCAGCACGAGGGCGGTCAATAGGAATGGGGTAGGAGCGGAGCGCCCTGGGGATTTGTAGACAAGGAAGTAATGATGTGTGATTGCAAGCCCTGACCCTGACTGCTAACTCTGTAACCGGTTGTTATGCGCCTCTAATGCCATATTTTTTCTGTCTGGCTAGAAGGGCAGCTTCGCCTCCATCGAGAACCTCGAGAACCGAATGCTTGATCTTACTGTTCTCCCATGCCAAGAACCCAGACGCTGGGAACTCTGCATGACTGCCATCCGAGTCAATATGGACTATCAAGTCTGCGTCAGTAAGGACTACGAGGTTCGCATTGTGCGAAGTTACAAGATATTGCTGACTTTGCTTTTTGTTCAGTAGGTCAGGCCCGATATTGTCAGCAATGTATCGGTTATCGAGGTTATCTTCCGGCTGATCGATTACTAGAGGTCCACGACTGTTACGTAGAAGGAGGGGGAACACTGCCACACATCGTTGTCCAGCCGAAAGATTTTGAATTTCTACGCCCCCACGATTACCCACCTCCAAAAAAATCCCAACATCATCATCGTCAATGACATCTAGAAGATCCACGAATCTGGTATCGAACAGGTAATTTTCGACTGTCCACTGATTTTGCTCGATGCCCAAGGATTTTAGTTTCGCAAAGAGATCTCGTAGTTTTTCGTATGCATCCCTCCCGTCGTAACGATCTACGAATCCAAGCAGGGAGGCCCCTTCAGTTGGATAATTTCCCTGAAATAGATCCCGCGCCTCTTTGTTTGCTGCCCGCCGAAACTCCAACTTAACTCCCGGCAATTCCGAATTGAGTGTCCCTACCAGATCTGATCTCAATTGAACAATTCTATCTCGGAGATTGCATACGGCCTCACAGGAAGAGTGTAGTTGCTCCGCCAGTGTATGAAGCTCACGAAGTTGCTCTTTGCAATCACTTTCCACTGATGGAAGTTTCTTTGTTTCCTCCAGGATTTGAATTTGTTTTGTTAAGACTTCCCGATCTTCTGGCGAAAGCACTTCTACAGCCGGAGTGTATTTGTCTTCGCGAAAGGTCTGGAAGGCTTTTCTAAGAACTGCACTTGCACTCTTCGCTTCAGCCCCAAGCGCATCGAGAGCTACTTGAAGCGCGTTAACCGAACTGTTCTCGACTTCACGAGACTCTTTCGCGCGCGTTTCCACGCCATCAAGCGCTTCTCCAAGATCACCGAATGATTCCCCACTAACAAGAGGCAGAATAGCTGTATCGATGCGGCTTGGCACAACATCCGCAACCTGTATTCGGCGAGCCTCGACTCCTCCAATAATCGCCTCGAGCCGTTCCTCCGCCTTGAGGAACCAATCATACTGGTCCTGTAAGGCGGACAGCTGGTCTTTAGCCAACCGGGTAAGCGTGGATCTCTTGCGGCTTAGCTCCCAAAATTGGCTCAGAACTTTACCTAGGCGCTTCGCGTCTCGCTGCAACAAGGGCAGAGTGTCTCTAGCTTGACCAACGTGGGTACGGATTTGACTGTAGGCTTGAATGATGTTCTCGGGCTCGCCAGCACGATCAAGTATGTTAATTCGTGCCGTCGCATGGTCAGCGACAGACTCGATTTCATGCCATCCAAGAATTGAAATCGGAAAAACCTGTGTCTCCGATGCCATCTCGGACCTGCTTTCGCCATCATCAGGAGTGATGGTAATTCGGTCACTGGAATCTGCTCGACGGATAATCAGGCATTGATTTCCGGTCGCATCTTGGACGAGACATTCCACGTAGCCACCAGAACCCAAGATATGCTGTCTGTGCTTCTGAACCTCATCATTGCGTTCCCTAGGCACGGGCGTATTGAGGACGAAGCGCAGGCATTCTAAAAGAGCTGTTTTCCCTGACCCTTTCCCCCCAATCAACGCATTCAACCCTTGATTGAGTTCAAGCCAGACATCTTCAATGAAGGCACCAACAACGTGAAGTCCGATCACCCGAGCATGGGTTGCTTCAGGTTTGGTTAGCGCGACCCGATGCGGAAGCGCAAGAGCAGCCTTAAGTTCGCCGAATGTTTGGTTCTCAACCCTCACCCATGTCGCCCGACGGCCCACAACGTTGTGGTGATGTGCATCACTCGATTGAACACAGGAGATATGTGGAATAGTGAGACCGTTCGGAGTCTGGTGTGCCCCATCAAAAAAAACGGCGGTCTCTATTTGTCGCACCTCCAGTGCGTCGAACACACCCTCTCGAACAAATCCAAGAAATGATTCATCATCATACAGGTCATCTATGCTACGAGAAGTTTCCGCGGATTTCGCTTGGTGAAGGTGCGCCGGAATGAAAAGGGCCCCAGCTTCTCGGAAATGAGTTGCTACATCGACAATACTGGATCTGAAGCCTGCAGGATATTCACCCACCCGGTAGTGAAACTTGTCGCGAGCCGAACGGAGAACATGGCCGTACTCATCCTCATCTGCTGGATCTGCCGCTACGATGCAGTGGAAGAAGTAGTCTTTTCCGATCTTTTTAAACAGTGCATCTACAAGAACATTGATTTCAACGCCTGGAATTAGAGTAACCGAAGGACAGTGACGCTGAAGCTGGTCCAGCTCAGCCTTCGTGGCAAAGGTCTCGTGCTTTAGGAGAATTACAAAACCGAGTTTGGAAGACTCGAGGGCCTTTCCGAGGCACTCGAAGGCATCTTCGCCCTTATACTGGTAATCATGTGATGTTGGAAGATGGACATGAAAATCGGCCTTTAACCAATTAGCCCCCGGTCCATGGCCCTTAGTCTTCAGATTTCGACGAAAATCACTAATTGTCACATTGACCTCGCTTCACGCCAATCAGCCCTATTATAAAAAAGTATGGTGAAAAATTTCGACCAATTAAAGAATTTTCAGATTGCCTTTTTAATTGGATGTCGAACAGCCAAAGATATTCCTTTCTGAGGGAATACCCCACAGGCAAGTAGCTGTGACCCAAGTCATTCAGCTACAAACAAAAGGTCTTTTCCTTTTCCACCTTGAATTCTAGAGACACGAATTTCAAATTTTTCCTTTAGGCTTCGCCAGAGCCCCATGGAGGATTGCCTCTAGGAGTTTTTGGGATTCGGATTGGGTGGTGGTGATTTGGGTTTCTAGTTGGTCGCAGAGGGTCATCAGTTCATCCACTTTGGCAACGATCCGGTGTTGTTCGGCTAGGGGCGGGAGGGGGAAAACGAAGGAAGAGAGCCCCCTGCCCGTAAAGTGCTTAATTCCGACTCCTGTAAAATAGCCAGATAGCCGACCACTATCAGCGCTTTGCCGGAGAGCATTCACGAAGAAGTGGGGGGCAACGCCCTCGGGAAAACGAACTCTGTGAATGGCCTTTTGGAAATAGATCTTGTTTTCCCGTTCGTCCCATACTGCAGCTCTTCCAGGCTCCCCACCTTCACAGATCAAAACGTCGCCTTTTCGAAGCGCAAATTCAGCCAACTCAGCATCTTCAAACCGCATCTGAAAGACGTCGGACAAATCAAAGTCGAACCAACGCACGTTTACGTTTCTGAGGTAACGTCTAGGAGTGCCCTTGTTCTTTCCTTTGTCGAGCATCTTCCCTAACCTAGCGTCGCCGATTTGCCCAACTGAAATCCACACCCAAGAAATAGGGATCGAGAAGGGTTCATTGTCGGCTTTTTCTCCCCCAATCCGTTGCACCAGTTCGGAGGCGGGTTCGTCGGTGGGGTCTTGCTCCACTAATTTGCCGCGGACGGCGAGGTTGAGGATGGTTTGGCGGAGTTGTTTGATGTGGTCGGTGCGGGTGGTGAGGCGCGGAAGGTGATTGAAGTAGAAGCGGGCATGCTGTCGGAAGGCGTCGGCGTCCGCGTCCGCGCCATTGTTTAAATGATGCAGTGACGACGCCATCAGCCGATCTCGCCGACGCTCCCGCTCCGTCTGTGCCGCTTCCAACCGATCGCACAGCGCCATCAATTCATCCACCTTGGCGACGATGCGTTGTTGTTCGGCGAGGGGTGGGAGGGCAAACGGCGAAAGCACGATTTTAACCTTGGAAATGTTTGGCTGTGCGCCGCCTTCGCTCTGAGAATGAAAGTCCGCTCTGCGTGAAAGAAGGAAAATGAAGAGGTACCTGTTCAAAATTCCAGCAAAAGGGGTACAGCCGCATACAGCTTGGTTTGTCACTGCAGGTTCAGCCAAGATAGCGAGTTTGCCAATCGTGGCCCCATACATGGCGATGAGCACATCTCCGGACTGATTGAGCCGGAAAGAACATTTTTTAAGGGCCATCTCCGTAACTTTCTCCTCTGAGCCTTGCAAAGCAAGGCAGTCGCCCAGTTCCCCGCTTTTTAGCCAAGTAACATCGCCACCGTAATACTCACTGTTTCCTCGTGGCGGTGTGCTACCTGAGCCCCAGTCGCCAATGTTGCCCAGCCGAGACCATAACCAACCTTGTGGGAGTTCAAATGGAAGATCAGACTCATCTAAATCTTCGATCAATGGCTGTTTTTGAATTTTCCCCTTTTTCATAAGGGATGCTTTTTCAGCATCAATTCGTTTCAACAACACAGATGCAGGTTCGTCCCTTGGATCTTGCTCAACCAACTTCCCCCGCACAGCGAGGTCAAGGATGAAGCGGCGCAAGCGTGGAATGGCATCTGGTGCCTCACCAATGCGATCGAAGTGACTGAGAAGTTGCGCAGGGTTCATCGTAGCAGGGCCTTCTCCAGTATGCCCTTGAGCTGATCACGCAGATTGGCAGTTTCCTTTTCAGCGGCGTCGAGTTTTGCCAGAAGTTCTTCCGGGTCACCGTGAGCATCGGCAACCCTGTGCGGATTTTTGAAGTCCAGGTTGTAGGCACGGGCTTTGACTTCGTCGGCGGTGACCTTCCAGGCGACCTTAGTTTCCTTCCGGCCTTTGCGTTTGGCTCCGCCCCACCAGTCGATGCAGGGCTCCAGATGTTCGAAGCGGATCGGTCTGGTCATCGAGTAGGCTTTTTGTCCTTCGGGGATTTGGTGCTCGTAGAACCAGATGTCTTTGGTGGGTTCGCCCTTTTCAAAGAACAAGAGATTGGTGCCAATGGAGGTGTAGGGTTTGAAGACACTGTTGGGGAGGCGGACAATGGTGTGGAGGTTACATTCCTCCATCAGATGTTCCTTGAGGCGGGTTTTGACGCCTTCGCCGAAGAGCGAGCCGTCTGGCAGGACGACGGCGGCACGTCCGCCGGATCTGAGCAGGCGCACGATTAGGGCCAGGAAGAGGTCCGCTGTTTCGCGGGTTTGAAAATGTTTGGGGAAGTTGCTTTCGATGCCGTCTTCTTCCTTGCCGCCGAAGGGCGGGTTGGTGAGGACGATGTCCACGCGGTCGGATTGGCCATAGCTGATATAGGGCCGAGCCAAGGTGTTGTCGTGGCGAACGAAAGAAGGATCGTCAATACCGTGTAGGAGCATGTTAGTGACGCAGAGCATGTGCGGAAGCTGTTTTTTTTCGCAGGCGCGGAGCGCCTGCTGCATGGTCTTCTCGTCCTTCGGTGTTTTGACATAGCGGTCGCGCATGTGCCGGAGGGCGCAGGAGAGGAAGCCGCCGGTGCCGCAGGCGGGGTCCAGGAGAATTTCGCCGGGGTGCGGATCAATGCGATCGGCCATAAAGGCGGTGACAGCGCGTGGCGTGTAATATTCGCCTGCGTTCCCTGCGCTTTGAAGGTCGTTTAAAATCTGTTCGTAGATATCGCCGAAGTGCTGGCGTTCGGTGAGGTTATTGAAGTCGATGCCATTGATCTTGTTGATCACCTGGCGCATGAGTTGACCGGACTTCATATAGTTGTAGGCGTCTTCGAAGACATCCCGCACGACGCGCCGGCGACCGTCTTTAGCCGTGCCGGTTAGTTCCTTGAGGGCGGGGAATAGGTCGTCATTGACGAAGTTCATCAGCTCAATGCCGGTGATGCCTTCGGGGTTTGCAGCCCATGTGCGCCACCGGAACTGTTTCGGGATAGGCGACCGGTAGCCCTCCTGCATCATTTCCAGTTCCTGATCCTGGTCGTCGATGATTTTCAGGAAGAACATCCAGCAGAGTTGGGAGATGCGTTGGGCATCCCCATCCACGCCGCTGTCCTGGCGCATGATGTCTTGAATGGATTTGACGGTGTTACGAACGGACATGGGTTACGCGGCTCCCTCATAGAGTGCATGTTGCAGGTCATGGACGGCCTTTTCAAAGCCGGGCCGTCCGCCAAAGGTTTTGAGTAATTCGATGGGAGTGCCCATAGTATCGAACGGCGCTATTTTTAAGATACGTGGATCGTCAAGGCTCGTGACACCTTCGTCCTGATACTTTTGCAGCAGGGCTTCCAGCACCGCGCGGGCTTGTGCGCCGTATTTGGTGAAGACATCGCGCTTGCGGATATTTTCCACTCGCTGGCGTCTGGTCAGGGGCGGCTGGTCAAAGGCCACATGGCAGATGAGGTCGAACGGATCGAGATCCTTTCCCACTTCGTCGGCCAATGGTTCGAGAAATACCCCTTCGTTTTCCAGTTCCTCAATGATGGCCTGCTTGCGCTCGGTGCTGTTCCACTGCTTGAGAAAGGCGTCGAGGCTTGCATAGTGATTACGCAGCGTTTTCTTGGAATAGTCTCGCAGGGTTTCGGTGACGAGTTTGCCGTATTCATCCAGATATTCGATGCGCTCGGCAATGATGCTGACTTTCTCCCCGTGGATATAGTATTTGCGCGGTTGATTCACGCCAGGTGGGATGGTGATGTCCGGCGTTGTGGGGTCAACGATGATGGTTTCTTCCTCGCTGGGTTGCGGTGGGATAGGATCTTCCTCATCAATTGGCGGTGCGACATCGTCGGGCGGGGCCACCGGGTCGTTCTCGCCAGGTTCGTAGATCTGCACCGGTTCGCCGTCGAAGTCGGGGTCGGCGAAATGGTTGGTGGCCTTCCGGAAATCGATGAGGGTGAAATAGAACTTGTTGGTTTCCGCATGCACGCGGGTGCCACGCCCGACGATTTGTTTGAACTCGGTCATGGAGCCCACTTCCCGGTCGAGGACGATGAGGCGGCAGGTCTGGGCATCGACCCCGGTGGAGAGCAGCCGAGAGGTCGTGACGATGACGGGATATTTGGCCTCCGGGTCGATGAAGTTGCCAATCTGTGCGCAGCCTTCGGCATCATCGCCGGTGATGCGCATGATATAACGGCTGTTTTGCTGGACAAGATCGGCATTTTCGTTGATGAGGGCCTGGCGCATGCGCGCGGCATGCTCGACGTCCACACAGAAAATGATGGTCTTTTGAAAACGGTCGCCGCCTTCTTTTAGAAATTGGCTCACTTTGTGGGCGACGCGCTTGGTGCGCTCGTCGATGACGAGGTTCCGGTCGTAATCCTTCTGGTTATAGATCCGGTCTTCGATCTCATTGCCATACTTGTCCGTCTCTCCCTTGGTCGGGCGATAGCCTTCCACATCTACATCCAAATGGACTTTGACTACCTTGTAGGGCGCCAGGAAGCCATCGCGGATGCCTTCCCTTAATGAGTAGGTGTAGACGGGTGGGCCGAAGTAATGGATGTTCGAGACGTATTCGGTTTCTTTCGGCGTGGCCGTCATTCCGATCTGGGTGGCACTGGAGAAGTAGTCAAGAATCTCCCGCCAGGCGGAATCATCCGCCGCGCTGCCGCGATGGCATTCGTCGATGACGATGAGGTCGAAGAAGTCGGGCGAGAGTTCCCGGAAGAGTTTTTGGGATTCCTCGGGGCCTGTGATGGCCTGATAGAGGCCGAGGTAGATTTCGTAGGACGTGTCGATACGTCGATGCTTTTTGTCCACAGCGGTCGTCAGCTCAACCACCGTTCCATCGTTACGCTCGATGGTCTTGGAACCGGTGCTGAGTTTGGCCATGGTTTTGCCAAATGGGCGAAAGTCGTTGACCATGGTCTGATCGATCAGGACATTGCGGTCCGCCAGGTAGAGGATGCGTTTCTTGCGCTTGGCCTTCCACAGGCGCCAGATGATTTGAAAGGCCGTGTAGGTTTTGCCGGTGCCAGTGGCCATGACGAGGAGGAGCCGATCCTGGCCCTTGGCGATGGCTTCGATGGTGTTGTTGATGGCGATGCGTTGATAGTAGCGCGGCTCCTTGCCACTCGCGTCGTCGTAATAGTTCTGAAGCACGATTTCTTCCTGAGCCGGGGAAAGATCTTTCCATGCGCGGTATTTCTGCCAGAGTGCTTCCGGTGAGGGAAAGGCGTTGAGGGAGAGTTCGGACTCTGTTTTTTCGTTTTGCCCCGATCGGTCATGGAAGAGGAAGGCATCGCCGTTTGATGAAAAGACAAATGGAATATCGAGGGTCTTGGCGTACTCCAGGGCTTGTTGCATGCCGCCGCCGACGCTGTGCTGGT
This sequence comes from Nitrospirales bacterium, assembly GCA_021604365.1. Taxonomy (GTDB): domain Bacteria; phylum Nitrospirota; class Nitrospiria; order Nitrospirales; family UBA8639; genus Nitrospira_E. The sequence continues at coordinate 1,767 of BQIZ01000135.1, read as the reverse complement.
TATCCTTGGCTTCGATCAGGGCGATGGGGATATTCGGCTTGTAGTAGAGAATGTAGTCGGCGCGTTTGGCTTTGCCGCGGGTGACGAGCTTGCCGCGGACGATGATTCGGCCATCCGTGAAGGAGACTTCCTCACGGACTTGTGCCAAGACATCCCATCCCGCCTGCTCGACGGCGGGCGTGATGAACTTGGTGCAGATGTCACGTTCAGACAGCGTCTTCTTGTCGGGGGAGTTCATAGGTGTTTCGGTACCTATTTGGGACCTTCCCTTTCGAATCTTTTTGATTCCTTATCCGATGGAAAATATTCAGGACAGGTGGCGCGAATGTGCCCTTATGATTTTTGGCAACTACTGGGCGGAGTTTCTCAATTGGGTTGGATACTTGGTTGGGAGGGAATGGCATAAACCTGTTGGGGGAGTCAGGTAATATCCAAAGTTTGGAAATGTGTTCTTTAGTAAAACCTTGGGAATCGTACATCAGAAGTGAAATGAAGTACAGAAAAAAATTGCCTTGGGAAACTGAGGGGTAGTTTGAAAAACAAATAGAAAAATTTGAAATGAATCGGACAAGATTCCTCGACAGGTTTCTTGCAGATATTCTGCAGAGATAAATTGATGCGTGTGCCGCGAAATTTCGAGGGCGATTGTTCTACATCCTGATAACTAGAATTAGGAAAAATTCTTTTGAAGATCAGTTGATTTTATGGTGGCTCCTTTTTGAGTCACGAGTGGGCATTGAGATTTCAATGGTAAGGTGCCGGGGGTTCGTCCCGGCGACCGAGCCACTTTTATTTCGGCAAAAGTGGCCAAAACCATTGACGCCCCGTCTGGTCACATTGGAGGGGAGGGACGCTAATTGGAGAAGAGCGGCCCAACTCGCCTGGCTCAAACAAGGTCCGCAACGGATAAGAGCGTCCCTCCCTGGGGCCAGCCGGCAGGAGTCGGATCAAAATTGAAGCGTACCGAGGCAAAACCACGGAGGGCGGACCAACTCGCGGAGTTTATCCTGAGCCTTCGCCGAAGGGCTCAAACACTGCCCGCCTTTTTTCCGGTGCCGGTTGCACTGCTCGGCCATGCCACCAGGCCAGCTGAGAGAGGAAGGGTAAAATTAACAGCCAGGGCTCAAACAAGGTCCGCTAGCTGCTTAAGAGCGTCCTTCCTTTGGGGCAGACGGCAGGCGTCGGAATATAGGGAAGATATATTAGGTACTCCCATGAAAAAAAAGGAGGACTGCAGGAAGGGTGGAAGTGGATCGGAAGGATGGGGTTTATTCGTAGACTTGAAGATGGAGTTTAATTGCAGCTTTTTGAAGAGCATCATCAGCAGTCCACATGCCACACTCTGTTAGTTGAGCGGAAGCCAGGAGATGACAGTCGACCCATCCCAGTCCTGCTCCATATAATTTTTGCGTTTCCAGTACGTGAAGGACTTCGTGATCGTCGGCTATTTGAGCCTTGGGAAGCGCTTGGAGTAACGCTAAGATCTCGGAACGATTTTTCAACATTCCGCACGCCAGTACTCCAATGACAGCGGAATGGGTTAGGACCAAACTTTCCTGGAGGAAGGATACGAGACGGGGACTTCCCGCTCTGAGACGGTTCACTCAGATGGAGGTGTCGACGAGAATCATGGCTTGGGGAGAAACCGCCGTCGCGGAGGCAACTTCAGTTGCCTTTCTGATCCTCCAAGTTGGGCCAAGCGGTGGGCTGCCTCTTTGGAAATGAGCGCCTCAAGCCCTAACCGAACTAATGCGGTTTTTTCCTCAA
>BQIZ01000134.1 GCA_021604365.1 Nitrospirales bacterium | reverse complement strand
GTATGAAATGGAAAAATTGCCGGCAATCAGTGAGAGTGCTGTCCATTTCGCGGCACATGCCCTGAACAACTATCTTACCGTGACCGGCGGAACGGTTGAATTACTCCTGTTGATGCTGGCGAACCATCCGGACAAGCAAGTTCGCACCGGGCTTGAGGCCTTGCAACAGGCCACGAATTTGATGGCGCACACAGTCAGTCGACTGGTGAATTCCGAGACCGGTCTGGACGCCGAAATGCGTTTCGAAAAGGTGGAACTGCCGATGATGGCCCAGCGGTTTCGCATCTTTTATCAACGCATTGCGGATCAAAAACGGATTCAGTGTCTCTCGGTAGCCCCTGCGAATGTTCCTTCGGTGTGGACGGATCGGGTAGCGACGGCCGCCGCGTTGGACAACTTATTCTCGAACGCGGTGAAGTACTCACCACCCGGGAAGCGGATCTGGGTCGAAGTGGAGCCCCAGGATGATTGGGTGATTTGCCGTGTCCGCGATGAAGGCCCCGGTCTGAGTTTGGAGGACCAGGCCAAACTCTTCCAACCCGGTATTCAACTTACTCCGAGGCCCACGGCAGGAGAGCCTTCAACAGGGTACGGCTTGGCGGTCGCGAAGGAACTGATCGAGAAGGTGGGAGGGCAGATTTGGTGTGAGAGCGTAGTGAGCCAGGGGGCCTGTTTCTCCTTTCGTCTTCCACAATACCGGGAAGCGGTGCATGGATCCGGGCGGACGTTGCCGGGTTCACACGAGAACAAGGAGCATGAGAGCCGGACCGTACGCCACACCTGACCTGGTGGTTATTCAGAATACTCAATGTTCATGGTCCTTTCCGGCTGCTCGACAGGTAAGCGGGTTGTTGTAGTTCAATCAGGGGTGTGCCATCCATCTCTGCAACACCTTTAAAAGGGGAAATTCCTATGAGATCGACACGACTCAACCTCTTCTCGATCATGGTCGCCGTGGTTTTTTCGCTTTGTGCATCACTGGTGTTTGCTGGAGGAGCGACGGCAAAGACCGGACTCTCACAAGCCCAGGAATCGGCCAGGAAATGGCAGGCGGACGCGGTTCTGGTCCAAATCATCACCGTATCAGGAAATATGGAGGGCACGTCGCGGAAGTGGAGCTATCTCTTTCATTCACCTCAGGCAAAAAATGGGTACAAGGTGGACGTGAAGGATAGCAAGATCGATCAAGCGCTTGAAGTGCCGTCGAGCTTCACCGATGCGGTGGATGGAGATTTTATTGACAGTGCGCAGGCGATCACAGAAGGGAAAAAGAAAGGGCTCAAGGGGAAGAATCGAGCGATGATGACTCTCCACATCATGCAGCAAGGCACCAAAAGCCAGGGCGCCTATTGGAATATCGTCAGTGACCAGGCGGAAGGAAGAAGCACGCTCATCAACGCCAAAACCGGGAAGTTTTTCAGACACCAGGCACTCAAGTAGATGGTGCGCAGACCTCGGTAGTTGACCTCTTTTGCCTATGGCTTGATGTTCGGCTCGATACTGCCGTGTCTCGTTCCTCAGAGAGCGAGATTTGAAATTGATTCAAGACCGAAGGGTCTTAACCCCACTCGACATCCATGATGGGAGGACGGGATCCTTATATTGTTTGGGCCGCCTCGGGCATTGTTCTGGCACGTGGGGTAGTTCCGCCGACCTGATAGCCCTGTAAACTCAAATTTCTCTAATTGACTTCCCACTTTTTCAAAAATACCATTTGTACAATTCGTGCGATTGGTTCATTCGAGAGGAATGGGAAAAGAGATAGTTCATGACACATTTACCATCCGGCAAAGCACGAGAAAAATTTGTGGATACGATCAATCGTGTGGCATGTGGCAACGAGCGTGTGGTGGTGCGGCGGGGCGGAAAGGAAGTCGCAGCCGTCGTCCCTATTGCCGACCTGCGTTTATTGGAAGAGTTGGAAGGCCGAATCGACCTCGTCGACGCCAGAGCCGCCTTGGTTGAAACCAAAAAGAAAGGCGCGAAGTCCCTTGATGGGATTCTGAAGAAATTGGGCCTCTAACCCCTTCCGATGGGGTATTCGATTCTACTCGCCCCTCCTGCAGAAAGGCAGCTCAAGGCCTTTCCCCAAGCAGTGCAAAAGTGATTGGCTAAACACCGCAAGAGGCTGCAAGCTAACCCGCGTCCACAGGGTGTGAAGAAACTGACTGGAGAGGATGATCTGTACCGTGTTCGAAAGGGACTATCGCATCATTTATACGATTCGCGATAAGGCGCTTATTGTCCTTGTTCTCAAGATTGGCGATCGAAAAGAAGTCTACCGCTCTTGATCTGTGGTCTTCATTTAGGAGGAGGGTGGTTGTTAGGCAGGTGCCCAAGGGCGGGTACTTGGGGTGGGGCGGAAAAGTGGATTTTTCTCTTCCATTCACCTCAGGCAAAAAATGGGTTCAGGGTAAACGTGAGGAACAGCAAGCAAGCAAATGATTGAAGTATCGTCGAGTTTCACCGATGCGGTAGATGGAGATTTCATTGACAGTACATAGGCGATCACAGAAGCGAAGAAGAAAGGGCTCAAAAGGAAGAATCGGGCGATGATGACCCTCCACATTATGCTCCAAGGCACTAAAACCCAGGGCGCCTAATGGAATATCGTTAATGACCAGAAGGAAGGCAGAAGCACCCTCATTAACGCCAAAACCGGAAAATTCTTCAGACATCAGCCACTCAAGTAGATGGTGCGCAGATCTTAGCGCCTGCCCCCTTTTGTCCGAGAGCCCAGCCGTGGCGTTTAACACACTTTAGAAAGCTCCTTGGCTTCGTCGATCTACCCTAAGAGATCGGTGATTGCCACACCTGATCCTAAACCAGAAAATACATGGATGAGTGGTCTTCTTGGTGGGTTTAATTTCTTGAGATAGGTTTAAAAGCGATTGAAATTTTCGCTAGGATACTTGATCCTCTATACACCGCGCAGCTTCCCAAATAGCAGCCAAAAATTCACTTAGCCAGGTAATTCTTTCGACATCATTTTTAGGCTGATACTGTATAATGATTTCTTCAAGATTTTTACAGGCTGGATGATTTTCTGCGAGTTTGCGGTAGACCTCTATCCGCGTTTCCCGACGAATTCTGCCAACGCACTTAGCTAAATCCTCCAAGTATTTGTTTTTCGTGGGGGAGCGGTGTGTGAAAAGAAGGTCGTTAGCTTCCCAAGCCAGGTCGCGGATGGGACCAGAGACAGATAAGGGACGGTACTCTGACGGTATTATTGGTAGGGGAATGTTCCCCGAAGTAAAAATTTTTGCATGTTCGTTTGCTAACATATTGTTCGAAAAACTTCCTTTGAGGGTCCCATTTTTCGATATTGAGGCCCTTCCCTCACGAATATCTATCATTAAGTTGAGCGATCCTATGGCAAACCTCCAATCCCCGCGTGGTATCTGAAGCTTGAAAAATTGGTTTTCAAAGGCTTCGTTTTTATCCAACCACCTATAGCTCTCATGGTAATGGGTTCCGTAACCCTCGCGCCCATGATAGTCGTAATAGGAGGCCCTGGTTGCCCAGCTAATATTGGAATTTTTTATTAGGTGATCCAATAAAATGAATCCGCGCGGCATCCACCAGATTACCACTGGTTCATCGATTTTAAGGAATGGCTTTTTCATCTCCATGGCACTGCTGATTTTCGTCTGCCCCGAGTGACCAGACAGTTGTTGCACAGGACCTAATGGAGGTTTAAGTACGGCTGGTTGAGATGTAAGGAACCGATAAAGTTCCTCTTTTCCTTCAGGTGTCTCGACACAAAAATGGCTCGAGGACCCCAGGAATCTAGGTACAGAAATGACATCTGATTCTGTGAATGTAACCGGAATAAACTTAGAGTTCCGTCCACGATCATTATAAATTTGTTGGGTGATCAGTTGCGTTTCCCAACTGGCACCAAAACCTCGCCCTGGAGATTCCTGACCAGTAGCTCGACGGTTGTATGTCTCCGTGCAAATGACAAGTACAAAGTTCGCGTGCTCAATTTGGTTGTTCATCCAACGAGGCCATCCGTCTTCCGGGAATGGTTCGTATTGGTCCAGATTACAATCCACGCCGCTAGCTCGGAGATCATCTGAAAGTTGGAGGACACGCTTCTTATGCTCTGTCGAGTCGTGGCTATAGCTAATAAATACACGTGGTGAAATTGGCATCGGTTATCCCGTGTGAAGTTTGGCCAGAAATGTTTTAGTGAAGATCATTTCAGCGAAGGAAAAATTGGTTCAAGTTTTACATCTAAAGCACTGAAATATTTCGTTGCCCATGGAAGCCAGTTGTTCTCGCGTCTTATCTTTCAATTCTAACGGTTCGCGGTCACGGCGAGACGGAATCCTAACGCATGCAAAAGTGCATCGAGGCTTCTGAATTCTGGATTGCCGCGTCCAGAGAGCATCTTATACAGGCTTTCACGATTGAGTTTTGACTTCTCGGCGAGTTGTGCCACGCCCCCTTGAGCTTCGGCTACATTCCTTAGCGCCACTAAAAACAATTCAGGATCGTCTTCCTCGAGTGCCGCGTTCAAATATTCTTCGGCTTCACTCGCATCACGCAGGCTTTCAATCAGGTCTGGTTGATAGGCTTTGCTCTTTTTCATGGCCTCCTCCTGTATTCGTTCCAATATCCCCTTGCGGTTTCGATGTCTTTGGCTTGGGTACTTTTGTCGCCATTACAGAGGAGCAAAACAATTGTGACTCCTTCTTGTCCAAAGTAGACGCGATAGCCTGGGCCAAAATCGATACGCAGTTCTTTTACGCCTTCTCCTACTCCGTGACAGTCACCAAAATTTCACAGGCTCATCCGATCCAGGCGTACACGAACTTTTGCCCGGGCCTTGATATCTCGAAGGGAGCCAAGCCATTCATTGAATGGTTCTCGCCCCTCATCGGTGATAAAAATCCTAAGTTCTTTGGGTGTGGCTTCCATAGGGTTAAATTGTAGTCTATAAGCTACAATTGGGCAAGTGTTGGCTCGGAATGGAGGGGGCAAGTTCCATTGGTTATTGTCGGATAAACCAACCGTGACGCTCGATCCATTTTTCGAATTCAACGGCAAAAAACACGATTGTTGAAAGGATGAGGCAGAGGCCAAATTGGCTTAGAGTTAAGGGCATGGTATGAAAAACGGGATTGAGTAACGGCACGTACACCTTAGCCATCTGAAGGGCGAATGCGAGGAACACGGCTCCTAATAACCATGGATTGCTTGATGGTCCTCGCTGGAAAAATGAATTCTGTTCCGAACAAATGGCCAGCACATGTCCCATTTGGGATAAGGTGAGGACAGTGAACACCCATGGTTTGCCATTGTCAGAGATCTGCTCGATAAGCCCACATTTCGGTGATGAGCGACACGCGGCTCATGAGCAGGCCCACCCTCAAGATGTGTTGGCAGAGGCCACCGGCAAAGATGCTTTTATCAGGAAAGCAGGCCGTCTGTGACGAGGTTGATCCACAGAACCTGAATCGGGAGAAGGGGAATCGGCCAGCCGAATAACGGTGCCAGGAAAATCGTCCAGATTTCTCCAGAATTACTCGTCATCGTGTATTTCACAAAAAACTCTCCTCTGGCTTGCAGCGCTTTGACGATGGCAATTTTTTGGGCAGGAGCGATGCCGGCATAGACGCGGGTGTGCTCAAACAAGTTTGCCGGTTCTTCAGGGGAACGGTGTTCCAACTCCTGGCCGGTCAGCACCGTGGCGTCCTTATTGATAATACCGACTCCTGACGCGTGGCATTGGCTTGTCCACATGAGAAGAAGATTGTAGGATGGTCTGAAATCTGCCCTTGCGATATGGCGCAGAATTTTTCAAACTCAAGGCCGTCCATCACTAGGGTTTATGGGGGGGCATCTATGCACCCGGCACCCGAGGAACCTATTTCAGAAACACGAGAGGAGCCGCTCGCCGATATTCCCGGCAGCCGGCCACTCAGTCGTCGCGCCGTGCTGTGCCAAGCGGTCACTGCCGTCGGACTGACGGCGGCTCAAGCTATCTTGAGCCCTTTGCGGGCAGATGAATCATCGGTGCCGACCGATCCGACCAGAGTACCCGGTACCCCGCCCACCCTGTACGGTCACCGCTCGCTGTTCGAAAAGAGTGAGCGTGTGGTGGAGTCCTGGTGGGGGTCTTTTACCCCTCTGCAGGACCTTGAGGGCGTGGTCACTCCCGCTTCCTTACACTTCGAGCGCCACCACAATGGGGTGCCGTTGATCGATCCGTCGCACCATAGGCTCCTTGTTCATGGTCTGGTCGATCGGCCGTTGATTCTATCCATGGATGACCTGAAACGGTTTCCCTCCGTCTCGCGGCTCGTCTTTATCGAATGTTCGGGAAATTCCGGACCTGAATGGCGGGCTCCGACCGGACAGACGGCCCAACAAACCCATGGGCTTACGAGTACAAGTGAATGGACGGGGGTGCGGCTGGCGACAGTCCTCAAAGAAGTCGGCGTAAAACCGGAGGCGACCTGGATGTTGGCGGAAGGCAGTGACGCGGCGGTCATGACGCGTAGTCTGCCGGTGGCCGACATCGTGGAGGAGGGCCTTCTCTGTTATGCGCAAAACGGTGAGGTGCTTAGGCCGGAGCAAGGGTATCCGCTACGACTGGTCATTCCCGGTTGGGAAGGCAACACCTGTATTAAGTGGCTGCGTCGACTGAAGCTGGGAACGGCACCGTTCATGACAAGGGAGGAAACATCCCGGTATACCGATTTGATGCCCGACGGCAGCGCACGACAATTCACGATGGTCATGGAGGCCAAGTCCGTCATCACCACTCCTTCCGGTGGCCAAAAGGTCAGACCCGGCTTTATTGAAGTGAGGGGTCTTGCGTGGAGTGGTCGCGGATCGGTGATGAAAGCAGAGGTCAGCACGGACGGAGGGCGTTCATGGGAAGAGGCGCAGCTACAGGAACCGGTTCTTCCCAAATGTCACACCAGATTTCGGTTTTCCTGGCGCTGGGATGGAGAAGAGACAATCCTGCAAAGCCGCTGTATCGATGAAACCGGTTACGTGCAATCCGCTCGGACAGCGTTGCTCGCAGTCCGGGGAATGAACTCTGACTATCATAACAACGCGATTCAGAGCTGGAAGATCTCGCGAGAGGGGCACGTCACCAATGTTCAGGTTTAATTTAGTTGCGTCGGTTCTTGTGGTCACGCTTGGCCTAGGATGGCAGAAGGGGTTGGTTACGGCCGTTGAAGCGCACTCGATTACGGGTTATGGATTCGGCCATGCGCCTTCCGACCGTGAGCTGCAAGGCTGGGATATTGATGTCCGTCCGACCGGTGCCGGGCTACCCGCCGGCCAGGGAACGGTGAGCCAGGGCGCTACCGTGTTTGCCGGGAAGTGCGCATCCTGTCATGGGGCGACCGGCCTGGAATGGCCGATGGATCGTCTCGTCGGTGGACAGGGCACGCTTGCCAGTCGAGAACCGATCAAGACGATCGGCAGTTATTGGCCCTATGCTACCACGCTCTATGACTATATTCGTCGCGCGATGCCGTTCAACGCGCCACAATCCCTCACGAATGACGAAGTGTATGCAGTCGTGGCCTGGTTGCTGTATCAAAACAACATCATCTCGACCGGGACGGTGCTGGATGCCGGGACACTGCCCGCTGTTCACATGCCGAACCGCAACGGCTTCGTGTCGGATCCCAGACCGGATGCGTCCAGGTAATCTTCGTTCGTAATAACTGCAGAAACGTTTCCCGTGCATTCTGTCCATCATCTTTTTTTGCAACGGCTCCGAAGTACAGATCTGACCCGTCCGGATGCCCCTCTTTCTAAGCAGACACTTCATTGGAAAATTGAAGACTTGGGTTTTCAGGTTGTTGGCCAGCCAGCCGTGACGCCGGACCCATTTTTCGAGTTCCACCGCAAAAGCCACGACGGTTGAGAGAAGAAGACAGAGGCCTAATTTGTCCAGGGTTAAAGTCATCGTATGAACGATGGGATTGAGTAACGGCACGTAGACAGTCGCCATCTGAAGCGCAAAGGTGAGCAGCAAGCTTCCTAACAACCAGAGATTGCTTAACGGTCCCCGCTGAATACATGATTCCCGCTCCGCCCGAATCGCCAACACCTGGCCCATTTGGGACAGGGTGGGCATGGTGATTGTCTTGGTACTATAGAAATTCGATCTTGTCTCATTAGTCGTTGGGTGTGTTTAAGGTACCTCCAATTTGTCCCTTTTCACCCCTTTAGGTTTTTTCCTTCTATTCCGATAGAACTATTGGACATAACCTTTGATGGCTTATCTGGTGTAGGGCTTCTTTGGCCGGAAAGTTCCTTCCACGTCGATGAGGGATATGAGTTACCCTCTCCTGCAGATATCCGATAGGTGACGGGTCGTTTCCCTGGGTCTGTGAATCCGGGGGAAAATACAAAACAAAAAACAGCAATGGATGGACTGTCAGTGAAGTGCTCACGGGCTTTCACCTTACTTTTTAATTGAAAAGGAATGAACCAATGAATGAAAACGCGCCTCACACCACGACAAACTTGGAATGTCCAAACTCCCGAAAAAAATGCGATGTCAATTTTGAAGTGAATGTCTTCCGTGGAGTGACGCATGGGGGTGTGGAGGCCATCACCTGCACGGAATTTTTGCACAACAATGGGGCTCCAACCTGCGGGCAGGAATGTATCCATTCATCTCAGGCAAAAAATATCCATGAAGAAGAGGTTCGCAAGCATCAAAAAGAGCTGGGGAAAATAGGCCCCAATGTAATTGGATAGCTGTTTAACCGGCATGTCTGTGCATGTATGTGTAGTAATTGATGGCCAGGGAATTACTTCAGCGCAAGATCATTAATGAAAAAAAGTACAGAGTCAAAGGGAAATTTCACCACTCGTATTAAGGGGGACCATACATGAAGGGAAAGGCATTTAGAATTTTCGTGTTTGCTACCGCACTCACATTTTTTGGTGGCAGCCTGCATTTGTCGGATGCCTTGGCATCATCCGTACTTTCATCCAAGGTAGATGTTGAAATTATGGTCAAAGTCAGCCAAAAAGGGTTTTCAGACAAACGAGGAAAATTATTTAGTCCAAAAAATTTCCTGAAAATTCCGAAAGGGCAGGTGGTGCGAATCACCTTTGTTTTCGATGAAAGCATGTCCAGCTTGTCTTATGGGGATACTCATCAAATTGCCATTACGGGGGCTGGAGGGACTAAAGAATCAGAAAAAATATGGGTATTCAGTAAAAAGTCAAGTATTACCTTGCAGAGCGGGAAAGACGGCGATGCGTTTCGAGCGTATTGCATTGTCGATTGCATTGGTATGGAACATTTAAATAATCTTTTAATTAAAGTGGTTTAACCGGTTTTTGATTTACCGTTACAGCGCTGAAACGTTGGGTAAATCGTTTTGGGAATGTTGAATTGTGAGTGCGACGGGTTCCACTCAGTGTGACCCATGGCCATGAGATATGCCCGCGTCCCCGCATCATGTTTGACAAAAAATTATTGAGAATCTTTGAGTCTGTTGATACGCTGGCCGGGGTAGCGTGTGTTCGAAAGAGCAAGCAGCGCACCCTCCGATTTTTGTCTACGAGAGTGGTATCGCAGGAATGGTTATTGCCGGTAACCCCGTTTTCTTTGTCTAACCAATTTTTCGAGCTCTACGGCGAAAAATACGATGGTTGAAAGCATGAGGCAGAGGCATAGTTGGTCCAAGGTCAATGGGATCGTATGGAAGATGGGATTGAGGAAGGGCACGTAGATGGTGGCCATCTGAAGCGCAAAGGTAAGGAGTACGGCTCCTAGTAATAAAGGATTGGTTAACGGCCCTCGCTGGAGAAACGACTCCTGCTCAGAACGAATGGCTAGCACATTGCCCATTTGGGACAAGGTGAGAACGGTAAACACCATGGTTTGCCATTGCTCTTGATTAGCCTGATAGGCCCACATTTCGGTGACAAGCGACACACAACCCATGAGCAGACCGACCCAGAGGATATTTTGCCAGAGGCCACCGGCAAAGATGCTTTCATTCGGTGGGCGGGGAGGGCGCTGCATGATGTTGCGTTCTTCGGGTTCCATGGCGAGGGCGAGGCCGGGTAAACCGTCGGTGACGAGATTGATCCATAAGATTTGAATCGGGAGCAGGGGGATCGGCAGGCCGAATAAGGGTGCCAGGAAAATCGTCCAGATTTCTCCTGAATTGCTTGTCATCGTGTATTTCACAAACTTTCGGATGTTGTCATAGATCCGGCGTCCATCCCGAATGGCGGTGACGATCGTCGCAAAGTTATCATCCAGCAGAATCATGTCGGAGGCTTCCCTTGCCACGTCTGTGCCGGTTTTCCCCATCGCGATCCCGATGTTGGCCTGGTTCAACGCGGGGGCGTCATTCACCCCGTCGCCGGTCATCGCGACAAACTCTCCCCTGGTTTGCAGGGCTTTGACGATGGCAATTTTTTGCGCGGGAGTGATGCGGGCATAGACTCGGGTGTGTTCCACCAGTTGCGCCAACTCTCCAGGGGAACGGTGTTCCAAGTCCTGGCCGGTCAACACCCTGGTCTCCTTGTCGATGATGCCGACCCGTGAGGCAATGGCTTTGGCG
>BQIZ01000133.1 GCA_021604365.1 Nitrospirales bacterium | reverse complement strand
CACTTTCATCGCGCCCAGTACCTGCGTGATCCGTCCCACCACACGAATGGTGTGGTCCAAGAAATTCGGCTCGCCAGGATCCGACACAATGGAAATGGCTACCTCGCCTACACCAAACACATAGAGCATGTTGAACTGCCCCGCCTCAAAGCGAAAAGACTCTCGATGAGCGGAATCGGTCAGTTGCAGGCGAAACGTCACGATATCCGTGGACTCCTGTTTCTTGTCCAGGATCACAGCAGGATGAATGAGGAAGGGATTATGAGGCATGCCGTAACCGAGTTCTCAGTGATTAATGTACCAAAATACCAGTTAAGGAAACTCATCAGTCATCATAACCAATTCAATCACTCAGATCTTGGATAGTGAAGGCTCCCCATCAAGGATTCTTACTAACAGTGTGGCGTTTTTCCTCAAAACGCACTCCATTGGACGCTTTCATAATCATAAAGCAATTTCAAAGCCAGGAATTTTAGTAACTACCCGGATTGAGGATTCTATAATTTTTAATAGCTTTTTGATTTGGCAGGAAGAAGAGAGATGTAGCTCCATGCTGAATTCTAGGATTGTTTCTTCTAGACGATTATAATCCGCCCAGTAATCGGTTCGTATCATATAAACTAAAAAATAAGGTAATTCTGATTACGTATAATTGGAACCATATGTATTTTATGAATTGTTGTGGTCCGATTAAAATGAAGGGAGAGAAGAGGACTCATGATACTGGCCGACCGTCTGTACACCGAAACTGACGACACCTGTGCACTCTGTGGACTACGTGATACCCAGGCGTTAACGATTCACCACATTGACGGAAACCATGGGAACGACGTCTACGAAAACACAATCGTCCTCTGCCACAACTGCCATATGCGATATCATCAAAGGAAAGGAATCACAGTAGAAGACATAAGTACACGCAAACGGCATCTTATGTATAAGACGCTCACTATCTATGGGGTTAACGCACTTAAAATCGCTGCACGGAACAATTTTGGTGTCATCGCGATGCCCTTTCTGCTATATCATCTGGTCGATCTTGGCTATATGAGTAAGCAAGAGCGGCAAATGGGTTACGGTGCTCAAGCGGACGCAACAGCAAGGTTTGCGATAACAGATCGGGGCCGTAAGACTTTGAGAGAATGGTTTGAGTAGGAATAAGAAGGGAAAGTGACGGGAATATTTATCATTATTTTTAGTAAAAAAACGAGATTCGAAGGACTCACCTATCAGAATTAGACTCAATTCTGGATCAAATAGTGAGGTAATGAAATTAATGGGAAAATATTGTTCTTTCTGATGAGCGTCGAAAAATATCCAAATCTGAACCGGGTGGCCGGGTTGTGGTTTGGGCCGTGCACTTTGTCAAAACAGTCGAGGGGGGCTGGCTATGAAGTTGATAGTGTGAGTCCCAAAGGAGGCTATACGCCTATTGACCCACAAGTCTGACGTAGGCAGATCCAACGATTAGCAAGGAAGGCAATGCAGTGAGCTGGTCATTGAATTGTTGATCTCTTGCCAATTCTGAGATACAGTTTTTCTATGACTCACACACTTATTAGCTGTTCGCCTGATGTGATGGGGGGTACCCCGGTATTTGCCGGGACACGCGTACCCGTTCAAACTTTGCTGGACTATCTTGAAGCTGGCGAAACTATCGATCATTTCCTTGAAGGGTTTCCAACCGTTAGCCGAGTACAGGTTGTGGCCTTTCTTGAGGAGGCCAAAGATCGAATGGTTGCGGCTGTTTCGTGAGGATACTCCTTGATGAATGTATTGACCGGCGGCTGGCAAAAGAGATTGTAGGGCATGAAGTTAAGACTGTCCCCCAAATGGGGTGGGCGACGATCAAAAATGGTGAATTGCTGACTCTTGCCGAAGACGAATTTGACGTCTTCCTTATCGTAGATCGGAACCTTTCCTTTCAGCAGAATCTTCCCCGTTTCAATCTGGCAGTCATGGTCTTTGCGGGCACAGAGTAACCGCTTACTGGACTTGCGTCCTTTGGTACCCAAGTTATGAGAATTGATGCCAACGCCAAGAGGGGTGAAGTGCTTTGGGTCAGCAGTTAAATTTTTGTTGGCCTGGATACCCGCTCAATTTGCGTTCCTGGCTTGACCGGTTGGCTCAGAAGAAATCCCAATGAAATATTGCACCCCTAAGAAATTTGCTGTTCCTCTGAATCACGAAGAAGTTTCCCGGTCATGGGGCGAGCGGGGGTATTCATGTGATCGGTTTGTCGATCCGCCTGGGAGGGAGTGGAATGATTTCGTGCATTCGACCAATGAACTGGTCACCGTCGTTGAAGGGAAATTGCGAATGACTATTGAGGGTGAAGAGATTATCGCGGAACCTGGAGATGAGGTATTCATTCCGAAAGAAGCCTGTCATTCGGTAATAAATATTCATCACGCGACGACCACATGGCTGTATGGGTATGATTGAGAGAATGAAAGTTTGAATGACATCCGGTAGACCATGTTTGCGAAGTGAGGAATGGTTCATGACACACCGACCTTCTGGGAGGCGAGGGCATTCTGCTGGGCACAAATCCTTCGTCGCCGGCTTAGAATGACCATATGATGAAGGGTTAACCGAATCATTCTTTGTTCGTCCAACGCCTGGATGGGTGAAATCCAAGTTTTTACATTTTTTCCCATATGTCCTATTCTATGATCCATGATGCGATTTATCCGTCTGTCCGACTACACCTGGTGGATCTGGTTGTGCCTCGCCTGTTGTTTACTGGCCGGCCTGCTCATTGACCCGACGTACTTCTTTCTGGCTATCCTCATTTCCACCACCCAAGCCTTGGTGTTTTTTGCACGCGAAGAGAATTCCTCGGCTTTTCCTGCGCAACTTCGTCTCGCGTATCTGCTTCTCCTTGTCGTGCTGTATTTGCCGCCACTTCGATTTCTCTATTGGGTTCCGGCTATTGGCACATTGATCCTGTGTTTTACCGGGTACTGTCTGTTGGCACGCGGTCTTTCCTTGCTCCCATGGAACCGGGACTCGCCTCTGACATTTCAGGAAGTCGTCAGGATCTTCAATGTTCCTCCCAATCTTGATGCCACTTTGCGAGGTAAGCCGGCATCCGGGTGTCCCGGTGGAGTGTGTTCACTGGAAGTTCAAATCGGCAAATCCGGAAAGGCCTGAGGAGGCGATCACCGATTTGTTAGGGTACCGGGGAAAGGTATATGTGGATGGAGGCGCACGTATTGGGGTACCGTATTTCGAATTGGGGGATTCTTCTTTATTCATTGGTGGCGTTTAACTTGGAATGATCCTAAGGCCATCCAAAATACTCATGGTGAACGCTTCATAATCATGTTTGCGGTATCTTCTTTAGAGATAATTAAGATCTCAAAAGTCCATGCCTGGAGTCCGCCCTATATGCCATCAGCTCTGACACCGATTTCGATGTATTTTTCAGGTTAGAGGCTCCATACTTATTATTTATTCACTTCAATCAACATAGGAGAAGAATATGGCGAGTGTCGGCTATCACGAACCCATTGAGGAATTATCCGATGAAACACGCGACATGCATCGAGCCATCGTTTCGTTGATGGAGGAACTGGAGGCTGTCGATTGGTACAATCAGCGCGCGAATGCGTGCAAAGACGGAGACCTCAAAGATATTCTTGCGCACAATCGCGACGAGGAGAAGGAACATGCCGCGATGGTGCTTGAATGGATTCGACGCAAGGATCCTACATTTTCCAAGCATTTGAAGGACTTTCTGTTTACAGAGAAACCCATCGCGCATAAGTAGCCAAGTCATGTCCATTGGACCGACCTCTGCCAGGACTCACTGCCGCTTGGCTTATTCGGGTGGCTGGCAGAGGGCGTGGACTTCCTCGGTGAGATCGATGCCCACCGGACACCAGGTCATACAGCGTCCGCATCCGACGCACCCCGACATGCCGAATTGGTCGATCCATGACCCTAATTTGTGGGTCAGCCACATGCGATAGCGGTCTTTGGTGGTGGGCCGGAAGTTTTTCCCATGAATGTATCCGTGATCCGACGTGAAACACGAATCCCAGACTCGAGCATGTTCCGACTGTTGGTAGTCCAGAGATGGAGTTTCTTTCATCCCATGACAAAAGCAAGTGGGGCAGACCATCGTACAATTGGTGCAGGCGAGGCATCGTGTGGCCACCTCGTCCCATCGGGCGTGATCGTGGGCCTCATATAAACTATGTGGTAACGAAGCATGCGGAATGGTCCGCGTTTGACTGGCTGCGCAGGCGGCTAACCGTTCCTCGTCCTGCAGGATCCGGTCTTGAGACGCCACGGCGCAAGCAAGTTGATTCAATACTTCCAGTCCAACGACACTTCCTGCTTGAATCACAAAGTCTTCATCGGCCTCCGTCAAACTGAGATCGTATCCTCCTTGGGCTTTTGGCCCCGTACCCATTGAGGCGCAAAAGCAGGTATCGAGTGCCCTTGTACAGTTGACGGCGATGAGGAAAAGATTGTTCCGTCGCTGTTGATAGTAGGGATCAGGGTAGGGACCTTTCAAAAAAATTTGATCTTGAATCCCGAGTCCTGCGAGGTCGCATGCCCTCACTCCCAGCACAGCGGTTCGTGGTAGGTCAGGAACGATTTCTTTGGCAGAAAACGTTTTTCCGTTGCGGTCCAGGGCCAACAGGGTTTCTCGTGGCGTAAACACCAGTGGCTTGAGAGACTGTGGGCCATGAACGATATTGAAATACCGGGCGCTGGAGTCTGGTTCCAGTCGATAGTTTCCTGGGCGTTGCTGGTCCTTCCATCCGACCGGGAGGTCTTCTTCCCGAGTAATTTCGTCCCATTGAATCGCGCCGTTAGAAAGGACCGGACCCAGGATCCGATAGCCAAGGTTCTGGAGAACCTGAATCAGGTGTGAAAAATCCTTGCGGTGTAAGAGTCCTGGCGGAGAAGGTTCAAACGCATCGGGGATTAGGGTTGCCATTGAAAATTACAACCCAATGTGACCACGGAGAATGTTGTAATCGTATGCGGGTTGGCCCGTGCGTCGTCGACCCAGGTCATGTTGCTCCATTTGATCAATGATCGCTGCGACGTCTTTGGTGTTGTGTTGGGCAGCACAATAATGGCGAGGGCTTTGTCCTTTCAAGATCGGAGATGGTGTTTCTGCCCAATCCAAATAGACGGTTTCAAGGAACGATCCGAGGATCTGTTGCTCTTCTTCCTGGGAGACGATGTTGGGGGGAGCGATATAGTTGTCTGATAAGAGATCAACTTCAGGAGTCCGATGCTGAGGGGAGGCGATGGTCTCCCCCAGGAAGTGGAGTGAGAAGCCAAAGATTGCCGCCAGTTGATGCTTGACGATATTCAGCCGGTCGGGAGCATCGGTTTCGACACATAATTGTGTGGGCGTCAAGGTAAGGCGGGCGACAGGGTATCCTGGGTCACCGGATGGGTCCTGCGGTGGGAGCCATACCCACGTTAAGGTGTCGGACCCTGACGCGGATGACATCGGATTGCTGGCGTTTTCCTGCACGGGAGTGAATTGATCAAAGCCACGAAGCCCGTCAGCCAGTGCGCGGAAGTCCTGGTGCTCATACAGGGCGATGGCATAGAGAAAGGTTTCGACTTGGGTATTCCGATAGTCCATCTGTGAGTCGACGACCCTCCAGGCTCCTCGTCGCACCTTGGCGACACTCCACATCATTTCATACCCGTAGCTCTTGGCAAATTCTGCCCATTCCGAAAGGGCGAAATTACCTGTGCCAATCTCGATTTCCTGTCTTCTCTCATTGGTCAATTCAAAGACGGCTTTTCCCATGCTGGCCGAAAGAACGAGTGGGGGACCAGGTAAACGTATGTCGGCCAATCCCCGAAGGAGCCGGGTGAGCAGGATCTGTCCAATTTTGTATGGAACCGGTGTCGTGTGGGGGAGAACATCAAATATCTGTTTATCTCCCAACGATTGCAGACGGGTCTGAGTTCCCTGCTTTCCGTAAGCCGTCTCTTGTACCTCGAGCAGATCCATGTAGGAATGTCGCAAGGAATCCAGCCAGCCCCGTTCCTCCTGCGGGACATGTTCCGTCACCAGGTCTCGCACTTGCTCGATGAGAGAAGCATGGCCGTCAGTCGGCAAATAATCAGCATAGAGGTACCACCTGGCCAGGTTCTCTTCTTCCGGGAAGGGAACCAGGGGAGGAATCATGAGTGGATGGAAATAGGGCTGGAGGGCGTGGCTTAGGGCCAGTTGTCGCTGTATCTGAAAGTCCGGTTGGAGCGATTGATGCTCTAATCGGGTTAACAGACTTCGAAGGCCTTCTTCTGTCCCGGCTGAGGGGTGGGCGTGATTGTCTTCTTTCGTCACGGGGTCAGGGTTTACCTTGGGGAGGATGTGATCGGATCCTTATCAGGTGATGAATGATGCCCTCCCTCAAATTTCGGACTTTTCACTGTAAGGACAGGGTAGGGGCTTTGTTCGAGTACCTTATAGGCTGTGCTCCCTAAGATCATACGAGTCAGTCCTTTTCGACCATGGCTCCCCATGATAATGAGATCGGCTTCCTGGACGGCACTGGTTTCCAGAATCCCATCAACGGTTGGTTTGTCGAGTAACTCGTATCGCGCGGATAGACCCTGTTCCGACAGGACGGCGGTGAGGTCCGCCAACCGCTTTTCGACTTTATCCCGATTGGTTTTTTCTTGAAGCGGATGAGTCAGGGTAAAGTCCAAACTATAGGACAAGGGTTCAATGGCATGGACCAAGGTCAGAGGCACATCAAACCATTTCGCAATTTGAATCGCATATTCATAGGCCTCCATGGAGCAATCGGAGAATTCTAAGGGCAGAACGACTTGGCGCGGGAGGATTTGCAATGGATGCATTGCCGAGATATCTGCTGATTCCCGGTGAGGAATGGACAGGACCGGGCATGGGGCTCGTTGAATAACCCGTTCCGCCACGCTTCCGAATAACACGCGATTGAATCCGGTCCACCCGTGGGTTCCCATCATAATTAAATCGCATTTTTTCTCCCTGGCAACATCGCAAATGCATTCAGACGGCAGACCTGCCAGCAGTTCCATGGATGCCTTGGGAACCTGTTGCCGAGCCTCGGCCAGGAGTGTTTCCAACTCTTCCCGTGCCACCTTCCGTTGTTCATCCAGGAATTGCTGAGCGACTCCTGCGTCAATATCCAGCCCCGGTTGCAGAGAATGGACATGAAGAATGGTCAGTTGGGCTTCAAATACTTTGGCCCATTCCACCGCATATCGAAAGGCAGGGGTGGAGCTTGGTGAAAAGTCGGTGGGAAGTAGGACATGGGTTACGATCTTGACCATAACTGTATTGGCCTTTCGCCATAGAGTGAAAGCAAGACAGCACTCCTCAGAAATTCTAATAGCTCGGTCATCCAATCACAACCCATAAGGCATTCAGATGTTGCCGTTTACACGGCGTCTACGGTCAGGAGCAGGATTTCCCCTTTCATCTCCTTATGAATCGAACATTGAAATTGGAAACAACCGGAGTGGTTCAGCATCAAACGGATTGATGCTTCCTGGCCAGGCTCAAGATAGACGCCTTCAATACCCTTACCATAGGTCACGACTCCTTTGCTCTCGACGTGGGTCAGGGTATTCCAAAACATGTCTGATCCAAAATCATGGCGTACCATATCCTTGTTTGTAATGTAGATAATGGTCTCTGTGTCCAGTTGGAGAGGCATCTGGGTGGTTTGAAACGTGTGTCCCTCTATGGTCACTTTCACTTCTTGCAGGGGTTGCGCGCTGGATGGAGGAATCCCTCCTATGAGAAAAAATCCAAGAAATAGGACCCCAAACTTACGAAATAGATATTCTCCAAGTTTGTGCATGTGTGGATTGTCTTCCTTCTTTTGGAGTGATCTTTTCCACTCGCCTTGGGTTGATTGGTCTTATGCCCATTCCGAAAAACCAGGGTCCCCCTTTCCACTCAGAAGGGGAACCCGCTTTCTTATGAAACCTTCACGGCAATACTTTTCGGTTTTGCCCGGTCGCTTTTCGGTAAATGGACTTGCAAGATACCCTCCTTGAATTCGGCAGAGACTTTCTCCGGGTCCGCATCTTCAGGGATGGTGAAGCTTCGTGAAAAGCTTCCGTAGGCTCGCTCAATCCGATGGTATTTTTTGTCCTTCTCTTCCTTTTCATATTTTCGTTCACCGGAAATGACTAACACATCGTTTTGCACGCCGATTTTAATTCCGTCTTTTTTGACCTCGGGAAGCTCGGCTTTCACCACATATTCTTTTGGATCTTCTGTGATATCTACCAGGGGAGCCCATTCGGCGACGCGCAATGCTTCTTGACGTTCCCCTTCTTTTCTGACCGGTGCCCGGCCGAACAAGGTTGAAAGCCGACCTTGTAATTCATCCATTTCTCGAAAAGGATCCCAACGTGTGATGGCACTCATCTCGTCACCTCCTTTTGTACCCTACGAGGAAAAATATTGTTCATTCCTTAACATGGTAATTAAGCAATGGATATGCCAATAATTATCTGAGAGAGGCGACTACAGATTTCCTGCACAATCCTTCCATGAACATATTCTGTCCCTTTTCTTTCGTAGCAGTTCGCCTCATTCTGTCGGAACAACCCTGTAGCAGATGTCATCAACAGGAAAAAGGAAGCCGGTCCTCACGTTTCTGAACCTCTACCGGACAATCAATACCGGGCAGGAAGTCTGGTGTAACACGGCATTCGAAACGCTTCCCATCAAAAATCGCGAGAATCCTCCCCGGCCATGCGTACCCATCATGATCAAGTCGGATTGCGAAGCCTTGGCCTGTTCGAGGATGGCATAGGCGGGATCGCCCATCCCGACATGGGCCTGACAGGCGAAGTTCATCCGGATGAGTCGGTCAGTGAGAACTTTCATGCGTTCCTGAGCTTCTTCTAAGGCTTGAGCTTCCAGGACGTCTGATTGTCCCACCGTGGTTGGCCAGGATAGTTGGGGTTGTGGCCAGACTGCGAACACCTCGATCTCAACCGGTTGTCGAAAAGGTTGCAGCGCCAAAAATTGTAAGGCCAGGTCTGCGTCATCTTGCCCTTCAATGGGGAGAAGAATTTTTTGTAAGCGAGTCATGGAGGTTTTTACGATCAAGGTTGAACAGGGCGCATGCATCAGGACTCGATGAGACACGCTCCCGAGAATCAGCTCCTTGACGGGACCAAGGCCCCTGGCCCCCAATAAGATCAGATTGGATTGGGCGGACTGTGCGGTTTCAATAATCACGTCGACCGGATGTCCGATTTGATGAATCCGCTGCACATGGGAGAAATTCCCGGGTAGGTGTTCCCGGGCCTCATCGAGAATTCCCTCTCCTTCTTTTCGCAATTGGGCTTTGATTTCTTCCTGGGCTTCAATTCTGAGATCCGGCGTAATCATCGGGTAGTTGAAATCTGGAAGTTGTAGCGCATGGACCAGCGTCAATTCTTCAGGCGGCGTAAAATGTGCAAGAGCTTCAACAGCAAAGGTGGAACAGGTTGAACCATCAATTGGAACGACAATTCTCATGAGATCTCCCTTCTCAAAGTTGTTCTCCTTGCCATACCTTGTTTAAGGACAGCAAGAGGAATGCCACTGTGATATCACCAATTCTCCATAGAGATGTACTTTTACCTGAAGTTTTGGTGCGATATCTGAAAATGAGGGAGGGAAAGCGGCGTGGCTTATAACCACCGTAGGGTCTTTCCTTAAAAATTACAAAATATTCCAAGAGGCCGGAGTCGGGCTCCCCCGGATTCTTTGCGAAGTTAAAATAGGATGAGACGTGTTGGACTAGATGGGGTAAATTGCTACAGTAGCGAAATTTCAAATTGGCGAAAAAAGCTACAGAGAGGAGGGGCTACATTGCCGCCTCTGGTCAACAATCCGAGTGTAGATGGGAGAGTCATCGAAGGGAAGTGCACCTTATCCAGGGTGGACTGAGTCCGTTACCTTTATAAATAGTGGTTAGTTAAACAAGGAATACCGCAATGTTCAACGATTCTCCTGCTATTTTAGTCGTGGATGATGAACCCGAAATGCAGCAATTACTTCGGGACATTCTTGAGGAAGAGCATTATCGAGTCATGGTGGCTTCAGATGGTCATGATGCACTCAATCGGATGGAAACAGAGAAGTATCCTGTGGTTTTAACGGATTTACGCATGAAAGGCATGGATGGGCTGGCGTTGTTGGATCATGTCCTTCGAAAGCATCCGGAATCCAATCTTATCATGATGACGGCATTTGGTACCGTGGAATCGGCCGTTGATGCGATGAAGCTTGGCGCGTTTGACTATCTCACCAAGCCTATCAAAAGCAATGAATTATCGGTAACGGTGGCGAAGGCGATGCGAGATGCGGTGCTTCGCCAAGAAGTGAAACAATTACGACAGCAGGTCAGCCGGGAATTTGGGTTTGGGCAGATTCTCGGAAAAAGTAAACCGATGAAGGAAATTTTTGATCTGATCCGGCGAGTGGCTGATTCACAGACGAATATTCTGATCACGGGAGAAAGTGGGACGGGAAAGGAACTGGTTGCCAAAGCCATTCATTTTAATAGTCAGCGTAAGTCTGCTCC
>BQIZ01000132.1 GCA_021604365.1 Nitrospirales bacterium | reverse complement strand
GCGCCCGTTTTCGCAACTCGCCCTCCGTCTTCATGGCCAGGAAATTGGCGCCGTGCATGGCGAGGATCGCCGCGCTTGTGGCTCCGATGAGGATAGTAAACCAATCCAGTATGCCCGGCTCCGGTCCTGTCATGAAATTCGTCCAGAGCGCCACGAAGAAATAGCCTTCGGGATTCAAGGGCACGCCGCGAATGAGGTTACCCAGGGCCACACCGAACACGACAGCCAGGAGGAGGCTCGCCCCGGCAAAGGCCACATCCCAAAACTGCCGCCAAAGGGGGTGATTCACGTGCGACCGGAGTTCGAGCGCGAGTCCACGGGCAATCAGCAGCCACAACACCAGATGCAAGGCCAGATAAAAACCGCTGAACCCCGCCGAATAGGCCTTGGGAAATGCGAAAAACAACAGACCACCCGCAGCAATCAGCCACACTTCGTTGCCGTTCCAAATAGGGCCGATGGCGGCCAACGCCGCACGCCGGTCTGTTTCATTTTTCGCCACGAAGCTATAGACGATGCCCAGGCCGAAGTCGAAGCCGTCAAGGACAACATAGACCGCCAGCATGAACGTGACGGCAACATACCAGAAGGTTTCCATTTGTACCGGTTCCTACGGGTTCGCAGACTTAGGAATAGAACTTTCCGGGCCATGCCCGATTATATCAGCGATCAGGAATAGGAAGAGCAGTCCCAATACGAGATAGATTCCGAGATATCCAAGTAAGGTAAACAGTGCATTCCCCGAATGGACCAGCGGTGAGACACCGTCAGCCGTGCGGAGCAGGCCATACACCAGCCAGGGTTGGCGGCCGAGTTCGGCAGTCATCCAGCCGGCCGTGGTGGCGAGATAAGGAAACGGGGCGGCAAGCATGAGCAGCCAGAGCAGCCAGTTCGCGGTAAACAATCGTCCCCGCCAAAGCCAGAGCAGCGCCAGTCCCATGACCGATACGAGTATGGTTCCAAGCCCGGCCATCACATGGTAGGCATAATAAAGCAGCGCCACATTGTCCGGCCACTCTGCACGTGGAAAAGCATCGAGTCCTTTCACCTCAGCATAGAGTTCGTCAAAGAGCACAATACTCAACGCATCAGGCACCACGAGTGGATTGTCGATTGTCATGGTTTCGATGTTCGGCTGGCCGATGAGGACCATATCCGCGCCGCGCTCGGTTTTGAAGAGCCCTTCGAAGGCGGCGCCTTTAACCGGTTGGTGTTCAAACACCTGCCGGGCATTTTCGTGGCCGGTCGGAAAGATCATCAGGGCGGTGGCGATGGCGCCCGCCACCACGCCGGTGCGGAGGAACGTCTTTGCCTCCTTCACGTGCAACCCGGACAGGAGATAGAACGAACCGAGCGCCGCCATGACGAATGAGGCCGTCACGACGGCGGCCGTCATGTTGTGGGCGAATTGCCAGAACAGCCAGGGATTCGTGAGCAGACTTGAAAGACTGTCGACGAACAACCGTCCATCCGGGGCCACCGTATAGGCGACCGGATGTTGCATCCAGGAGTTCGTTGCCAGAATAAAATAGCCGGAAAGCCAGGACCCGAGAAAGAGCATCAGCGATGCGGCCCATTGCACCCGCCGGCTGAATCGCCCCTCACCGAACAGCATGATGCCGAGAAACGACGATTCCAGAAAAAACGCAAACAGGCCTTCCATCGCGAGTGTCTGGCCGATCACCCCCCCGGCGAAATTGGAGAATTTCGCCCAATTGGTGCCGAACTGGAATTCCAAAGGAATACCGGTTACGACACCAAAGGCAAAACTCAAGGCGAAGATCTTTGTCCAGAACCGGGCGATCTGATGATAATGCTCGTCACCGGAAACAAGTGCACGGCTCCTCAGGTAAAGGAGGAGCAAGGCCAGCCCGATCGTCAATTGGGGAAAGAGATAATGAAACGTGACGGTGAAGGCAAATTGTAGACGGTCGTAAAGTAGCGCACTGGCCATAGGATCCCTTTGAACTGAACGGTGACGCCTCGAAACGTGAATCGGCCGGCTGAAATACGTCTTCTAGGAACCTGGTTTCTCCCTCATCTGCGTTGTCATCGTAACAGATCCGGCAGATGGAGTGGAGCATCTGGGGTGGGTGGCCCGGGAACCACCCCTATACGCAAACAGCTTGCCAAACATGTTCGGACCTTGTGCGGGAAAAAATCAAACATGGCCACGATTTTCGGATATCTCATAGTTTTTTCGAATCTTTCAAAGAAAGGGGCTTTCAATGCCGCCATGGATCTTCAATATAGCCGAGTCAACCCGGGTTGAATGCGGGTTAAGGAATGGAAGGTGTGGTCAAATCATTATTCACCGAGTTATTGCCCGCGTTGACATCGATTCCTCCGGCTGGCACCGGTTTGTCAATGTCGACATATTGGAATGTATCGAAAGGCTGGATTTCGTCGTCAGCCGGCAATTGGTTTCTGTTCCACCCCCCGCCGAGTGCACGAATGAGGGCAACCGAGGATTTCAGGAGGTCGGCCTTGATCATCACTGACTCGATGCGCGCCGTGAGCGTTGCGACCTGGGCGTAAATGAGCTCAAGACTTGAAGCCAGGCCTCCCATATAGAGGCTAGACGTCAGGTCTTGTGTTTTGAAAAATGCTCCGACTGCCGCGTCCTGCCGATTGGCCGCAGCAGTTAGCTGGTTGGTCAGGCTTAAATTATTCTCAACTTCGCGAAAGGCATTAAGCACCGTCGAACGGTATCGGTCTTCTGTCTCGCGATAAACCGACCAGGACTGCTGCAATTGGGCGCGGCGAAATCCACCCTGGAAGAGCGGGAGCTCTATGGCGGACCCGTAGGACCAGAAACTATTGGCAAGCTTAATGAGATTGAAGCCGGTATCTTCGAACCCCCCGCCGGCCAGGAACGTCACATTAGGATAAAAGGCGGCGCGAGCAATGCCAATAGCGCGATTCGCCTGGGCCATCCGGCGCTCCATCCCGGCGATGTCGGGTCGACGCTCCAGTAAGGTGGAGGGAATGGTTTGCGGAATCGTGAAATCCGCCATTCGAAGGTCGTCGACCGGCTCGATCGTGAAACTGGCCGGCACCATATTGAGGAGGATGGCTATCGCCTGCTCCGTCACCTGGCGTTGACCTTGAACCTGGGCTTCTTTCGTCTGAGTGCTGAACAGCAGAGATTCGACTCTGGCGATGTCGAGTTGGGACGCGATCCCGACCGTGAATTGATTTGTGATCAGTTTCAGCGATCCTTTATAGAGGTCGATGGATTGGGTATAAATCGCAAGCTGCGCGTCGAAGCCGCGCAGCGTGAAATAGTTCGCCGCAATTTCCGCTTGTAGGCTGAGCCGCGCAAGCCCATATTCAGCGGCGCGCTCTTCGGCGCGATAGATCTCAACCCGCGTGGCGTTGCGGATCGCCGACCAGAAATCCGGCTCCCAGGATGCCACCCCTCCCATAGAGACAGTCGATGCGGTGTCCGAAATATTGGGATTGCGAAACAGGTGATTTTCGGATTGCCTATTATCGGAGGCACCGAACCCCAGACCCACATGTGGGATGCGGCGTGAACGGGCTTTCATCATCATATCGCGAGCCTGAACAAATCGCTCGGCGGCCGCCTGCAGATCCGGATTAGCCGCCATGCCCTGATCCACAAGTTTATTCAGAACCGGATCGTCATACAGCGTCCACCAGTCCTGTCGCAATGCATCATCCGATGGCCTGGCCTGGACGAAGGGACTTGCCCCATGCCATGAAGCAGGCACGACGAATTCGGCCGGTTGATAGTCCGGCGCCAGATCAACGTGCGGCAAGCAGGCCGACAAATTGAGAACAAAGAGTAAGAAACTGCTGCGCCTCGCACAAGCCCGAAAGATGCGTGATACTTCTAGTTTCATGTGTAAGCGCTCGCCCTTTGAGTGTATAGGGACGATCATGGTGGAAATTATTCCGTGGAGGCCGCGGCCTCCGTCGGCGCAGGATTTTCCATTGTCACAGAAACCTCCGTTGCCGCAGGGCCTTCGGTGTTGAGGCGGTCATAACCAGCGGCTGGTGTGACGATGCGCACTTTTTCGTTTTCGAGCAATGCCGCACTGGGATTATTCACAATGCGGTCGGTGGAGGTAATCCCCTCTGTGACCTCAACCGTGGCGTCGAGGATTTTGCCCACGGCGATCGATTTAAAGTGAATGCGATCCTCATCCGTCAACACGGCGACTTCGGTGCCATTCTCCTGAAACACCATCGCGCTGGTTGGAATCGTGAGAAAATCGGAATGAACGGGCGTCGTGAGACTTACCTTGGCATATGAGCCAGGCCAGAGGGCCCTATCCTCGTTCTCGAGCGTGAATTCGGTGACGGCGGTGCGTGTGCTCACATTGAATCCACCTGCGACAGTAAGGAATTTGGCCGTAAAACGACGACTGGGCAATTGCGGCACGGTTACCTCAGCCGTCAGACCTGGTTTGAGGAATGCCCCGAAAGACTCCGGCACGGAGATAAAGAGGCGCACCTTGCTGACGTCGGCGACAGTAAAGAGGTTGCTGATCGCAGTGGGAGAACTGATCGTGCCTTCTTTGTTGACATAGTCACCGACGTTGATGTTGCGATCAATCACCACACCATCAAAGGGCGCAACGATGGTCTTAAACCGAATCAGCGCCTCGAAATTTCTGACATTCTGTTCCGCGGCATTGACCCTTGCCGCTTGGGCGTTCGCCTCTGCCACTTTTACTGAAATCGACTGCTCGGAGACGGAATGTTTTTGGCGGAGCGCCAGATAACGTTTAGCAGTCAATTTGGCAAGACCGTAGAGCGCGCGCTCGGACGCCAGATCCGCCTTGGCCTGCCGATATTGAGCGTCAAGAGCCGGCGCGTTGATTTTGGCCAGAATGTCGCCTTTCTTCACCTTCGCTCCGAAATCCGTGTACCACATTTTCACATAGCCCGAAACCTGCGCGTAGATCGGCGCTTCAAACCAACCTTGGATATTGCCTGGGAGGGTAATGGTCTGAGTTGGCGGTAACGGTTTGGGATTGATGATGGCCACGATTGGGACGGCGTCTGCAAGTGTCTCCTCGCTCAGCGCAGCGGCGCCGCTGTTGTGTCCATAGATACGATAGCCCATGTAGAGAAGGCCAAACAGGATTGCGAAGATCACAAAACCTTTTCCACGCAGGATCTTCATAATATTACCCCTGGACCTTTTGGCGAGCTGCTCGCCTGTTGTAGATGATGGCATACACGCAGGGCACGAAAAACAGGGTGAACACGGTCGCGACCATCAGACCGCCAATGACAGCCCGACCCAAGGGCGCGTTGGGGGAGTTGCCCATCGACAT
Organism: Nitrospirales bacterium; assembly: GCA_021604365.1. Lineage (GTDB taxonomy): Bacteria > Nitrospirota > Nitrospiria > Nitrospirales > UBA8639 > Nitrospira_E. The sequence goes on along the minus strand of BQIZ01000132.1, from coordinate 5,356 downwards.
CGGCAGCATGCCGATAATCATGGCCGAGGCTGTCATCAGCACCGGACGGATGCGGGCTTTCCCGGCTTCGACAGCAGCCAGCATCGCGTCTCCGTGCATTTCGAGCCGTTCGCGGGCGTATGATACGATAAGAATCGAATTGGCGGTTGCGGTGCCCATCGTCATGATGGCCCCTGTCAGCGCAGGCACGGAAATATTCGTATGTGTCAGGAACAATGCCCAGGCAATACCCGCCAAAGCCCCGGGCAATGCTGTAATAATGATAAAGGGATCCAGCCAAGATTGAAAGTTGACGACGATCAGGAGATACACCAGCACGACGGCAAAGATGAGACCGACAATCAACTCGACATACGCCTCGTACATGGTTTCGGCCTGCCCATGAATTTCAAGCGCTGCACTGCGTGGCAACTCGTCCTCCAGACTTTCGGCAACCTTCTCAACATCCGCCAGAACGCCTCCAAGGTCCCGCCCTTCGGCAGACACATAGATATTGAACAGCGGCATAATGTTCGCATGCGAAATCAGGCCAGGCGTTCCGATCAATGAATGCGTGGTCACATTGCCCATTAGCTGTACGTTATCATCCGACGAGTCGAGATTGTTCTGATCGACAGGGACCGTCATGAGATTTTTAATGCTCGTGAGCTGAGGCTGCGGCGTATAAATGTTGATCTGATAGGAAATACCCGTTTTGTGATTGAGCCAATATTGCTGGTCAATCTGTTGACTACCGGAAGTGGACAGCAGCAGATTGTCGGCGATTTCCCCCTCGCTCAGATTTGTGCCGAGACCGAACGTGCGCTGGCCTTCAACGAAAAGGGTCGGCGTGCGCATTGTCTGCTGTATCGTCACGTCCCTGGCGCCGGGAATCTTGCGAAGCTCTCCTGCCAATTTTCGTGCGAACTCGTAGTTGGCATACATCTCCATACCATTAATCTGCACATCGATCGGCGCCGGCGAGCCAAAATTGAGAATTTTGGCGGTCAGATCAGCCGGCTGAAAAGTGAATTCCGTTCCTGGATATCGCTCACTTAGACCTTTGCGGAGAATACGCCGATAGTCCCAAACCGGTGACTTTTCATTTTTCAGGTCGATTGTCAGGTCGCAATCCTGCGACCCAATCGTCGGCGTCGGAATAAAAGCGAGGTTATGCGGTCCGACCGGCAGGCCGCAATTGCTGACGACCCCTTCAACCTGCCCGGGAAGCATCTGGGCGATGTCTTTCGAAACGAGAGAACTGAGACGGCTTGAGACCTCAATACGCGTACCGAGCGGTGCCCTCATATGCATTTGCATCGTCCCCGACTTGACCTCAGGGAAGAAATCCCGCCCATTGAAGAAAAACAGGCTAAGGGAGGCAAGCGCGAGTGCGAGAGAGATGGCGACGAAGGTGCGACGATGGAGGATTACCTGTTCGAGACGGGCATTATAACGCTCACGGAACCGGTCAAAGCCGCGTTCGAAACCCTGCTGGAAGCGGACGAAGAAGCTCGGAGGTTTTTCCGGTTCGCCCCGTCCGCCGGCTTCAGTGGCCTGCGGCGCGTGGTGATCCGCGAGGATATATTTTGCCATGGTTGGCACCAGCGTACGCGACAAGATGAACGATGAGAGCATGGCGAAAATGACCGCTTTTGCCATTGGTGCAAAAAGCCAGCCGGATACGCCGCTGAGTTCAAAGAGCGGGAGCCAGACGATCGCGATGCTTAACGTGGCAACCAGCGTGGGGACGATAATCTGGTTGGCGGCGTCCACGATCGCCTCCTCAAGGGGTTTGCCCATTGCAATATGGGTATCGATATTCTCAATCATCACCGTCGCGTCGTCGACGAGGATACCGACAGCCAGAGCCAATCCGCCTAACGTCATGAGATTCAGCGACTCTCCTGTTAAGTTTAAGCAGATGAGTGCGGACAGGATGGAGAGCGGGATCGAGGTGGCAATAATAACGGTTGGCCGCCATGAGCCCAGCAACATCAGGACGATAAGGGCCACCAGCGCGGAAGCCGTCGCCATTTCCTTCACCACATCCGCGATCGATTCCTTCACGAAAAGCGAGGCGTCGTTGAGAATTTTGACCTCTACACCCTTGGGCACGATCTTTTCAATGCGAGGGATCGCTTTCTTGACCCCATCAACCACCTCCAAAGTCGAAGCCTCCCCGCTCTTCATGACGACGAGGGTGACGGCCTGTTTGCCTTCCACCAGCACGGCATTCGTTTGTGGGGGGCCCGCGAGGGTCACGTTGGCCACATCACGCATATAAATGAAGGCATTTCCCTCTCTCTTGATCGGAATATCGTTAAAATCATCGACCTGCAACGGCATCGCATTTGTCTGGACCATCCAGTCCGTGGCCTTGATCTTTTGGTCACCAGCCGGCAGCACCTTGTTCTGTCTGTCGAAAGCATGGAAAATATCTGCTGGGGTAAGGTTACGGGCGAGTAATTTCTGCTGATCAAGCGAGACCAGAAGCTGTTTCGGCTGTCCCCCATATGGATGTGGCAAGATGGCCCCGGGAATGGTCACAAGAAGGGGACGGATTTGGGTAAAGGCTAGGTTATAGAGTTCTGCGGGTGTCAATGTGTCTGAGGTGACCTGCAACATAGCCACCGGCACTGAGGATGCTTCCAGACGCATGATCATTGGTGGGGAAATATCTGGCGGCAGCGCTTTCACGACAGTCTGCGCAATCGCCGCAACCTCGGCTTCGGCGCCGGCAAGGTTGACTCCCTCCTGAAGAAAGATATTAATGATGCTAATGCCGAAATAGGACTTGCTGTCAATCTTCTTGATGCCCTCTACGGTCGAGGTCAAGGCCCGTTCAAAGTAAAACGTGATACGACCGGATACATCACTCGGCAGCAAGCCTGCATAAGACCAGACAACGGAGATGACGGGAATCCTGATATTCGGAAAGACATCGGTCGGCGTTTGGAGCACCGACTTGGTCCCGAATATCACGATTAAGATGGCAAGAACGACGAAGGTTAAAGGCCTTCGGAGGGCAATAAGGACAAGTTGGTTCATGCGTACACTCTATTAAAAGCCTTTCAATCCTCCATCATTGATGCACTGCTGACCTAAAAGAGATACCATCTCCCAACCAAAACACCTCCTTTCGCGTCCTCTAGGGGGATAACAAACAGGGAAATACTTAGCAAATTGAATTAGCGAATAGCAAAATACCTAACAAATTGGAAGGCCTCGACATCCGGCTTCGCCGTGGGAAGATGCGCACAGGTTATGTGTGTCAAGTCGTAGCCATCTAATCCTTTAAAAAGTTTTGAACCGCCAACCAAGAAGAATTCGGAGTGGCGGCTTAGGCTGTTGGACCGGAAATGTTAGAGGATTCTTCAGTCGGGTGAAAATGTGGGATTAAAAAGGTTTTCCTAAGTCCTTTTTTAGGAATCATAAAAAAGGTATTGATCTTGCCTTGGTGGGTTTTCTGAATATAATTGTCGAAATCAATTTATGGTCGACTCAAGACCCTAACCTATTGGTGATAGTTTATTAAAGGCATTTAAGGCGGCCACCTTGTAACATTCGGCCAGTGTCGGATAATTGAAGACGCGGTCAAGAAAATAGTCCAGCCCACCCCCTAATTCCAGTACCGCCTGCCCGATATGGATGAGTTCCGTGGCACCCGTACCGATCACATGGACGCCGAGAAGCTTCCGGGTCTCCCGGTGAAACAGCATCTTGAGCAAACCATTGTCATCCCCCATAATTTGCCCACGGGCGATTTCCTTATAGCGGGCCACTCCGGTTTCATATGGGATTTTTTTCTCCGTCAGCTCATGTTCATGGGCGCCAATCATGGAAATCTCCGGAATGGCGTAGATGCCGAAAGGAAAGTGCGTATCCATCGGACCGGCACTGACTTCAAAGGCATGGCACGCCGCCCGGCGGCCCTGCACGGCAGAGGTGGAGGCGAGACTGGGGAACCCAATCACGTCCCCGGCGGCAAAGATATGGGGAACCTGGGTTCGAAAATCTTGATCAACCGCGAGGCGCCCCCGAGCATCCGCAATCAGACCCGCTCCAGCCAAATTCAATCGGTCGGTTGCGCCGATTCTCCCGGCGGAATACAGAACCATGTCGGACACGAGGCGCTTCCCGGACTCCAGTTGGATCACCGCTTGTTTGGGCGGGCCTTCAGCGATGGTCAATGCGCCCACGGTTTCTCCCAATCGGAAGGTCACATCCCGGTTTCTCATTTGATGAATGAGTTCCTCAACGATTTCATTGTCGAGGAATTCCAGTAAATGCTCTCGTTTGTCCACCACGGTTACGTCGATTTCGAGTGCGGCAAACATGGAGGCATACTCCATCCCGATGACGCCCCCTCCGACAACCACTAATCGTTTGGGCAGAGATGTGAGGTGAACCATTTCATCACTGGTAACAATGATTTCACCATCCACGCCGGTACCAGGCGGCGGGGCGGCTACGGTTCCGACGGCAAGCAGAATATTCTCTGCAGTGACGGTTTTCGTCCCTTGTTCTGTGTGAATTACGAAGGTATGGGCATCGGTAAAGGCGGCTTCGCCGGAAATGAGTTCGATATCATTCCTCCAAAGCTGGTCCTCCACAACATCGACTTCCCGGTTGCGGACAAATTTCACACGGGAAAAAAGTTGTTCTGCTGTGGGACGGTGCCTTTCCCGATTTCTTGTCTCTTGGACAAACGGATGGTTGGTAGCCATGAAGGATAACACGGCCTCGCGTAGGGTTTTGCTGGGGATGGTTCCGAGTTCTATGCATACCCCTCCCGCGCACTGCCGACGTTCAACCACTCCCACCCGCTTCCTGAACTTAGCGGCTTGGATCGCAGCCCGTTGGCCTGCCGGGCCGCTGCCGATACATAAGAGATCAAAATCGAATTGATGACTCATCGGGATCCAAAATATATCAGGCCAAAGTTGAGGCCATGCAAAAAAATGCACTAGGGACGTTACATGGCATCCTTAATGTGGACACGGAATAGGGAAGAGCCTCAGACCTATTCAGAATATTGCTCACTCAATGCTACCACAAATATTCCCCCCAAAATACTAAGTATGATTGTGCCCATATCAACCGGCTGGCAATGCTTTGTCTGCCCGGTGCTTCTAATCCGGATTGAGCCCCACCAGTGCCAGGAAATTAACATTTCTGTAATTATCTTCTCAATATATTAGCATTTAGTCTGCTCATTATTCGTATATCGTATGGCGATCCCGGTTAGTGACGTGACAGTATAATTGTAGGGAATCGCCATGCCTCTACCGTAACCCATTCCGTAACCCCAACCAGGATACCCATAACTTCCCATACCCCAGGGTCCTCCCATCATCATGGGGCTTTGGTAGCT
>BQIZ01000131.1 GCA_021604365.1 Nitrospirales bacterium | reverse complement strand
TTCCTGATTCAGAAACAGGGTAAAGCGGCGAATACGATTGGTACTTACCACGATCTTGTTGGAAGGTGTGACTTGAGCGTGCAATTTGGCGTAGACCCCTCCCGTAATAAATTCATCACGGCTGTCAATCAGGTTTTCCGTAAAGGCGGCAATCTGATCCGTCATATCAATACGCACCCACGAGAATGGCGTAAGATGGGTGGCATCCCGAACCAACGAAATGGTCCGTGGCAATGGCTTTCGTTGTTGACTATCGAACCAGTTGATCAATTCCGGCAGGGCTTGCTTGGGAAAAAAATGCCCTCCCGCATGGGGATGCGTCCAGGTATGCTCCTGGTAATGATAAGGAATGCCGCGACGCTCCATCTCTTTCACCAAATCGCGACTCAACTGCACCGGCATGACCCTATCCGCCGCACCATGTATCACATAGACGGGGGTGTGGGCCAGATTTTCGACGAAGGGAAACAGCACATCATCAATACCGCTCGCCATCGGCGCGATACCCGCAAAACGATCCGCATAATGCATCCCGATAATCCAGGTTCCAATACCACCATTGGACATGCCGGTGAGAAAGATTCGATCGGGATCGATATGGTATTGCGTTTGAACCTCATCTAAGACTTTTAACGCCAGATCCTCGCCGAATCGCGTCCACCATGACCCCATGGTTACCGACGGACAAGCCAGAATGTATTTTTCACCCAGACGTGGAATCCAGCGATCCAAATAGGCCTCCCCCGTAAACCCTGCCCCATGCAAACAGAGAATGAGGGCCATAGGCTTCTCGGGTGAATAGGAAGGAGGAACATACAAGGCAAATTCTGTATTCTCTCCCCTCACTCGAACAGCACGCCGGGGTTGGGCCCCGACCGGTTGAGCCTCATACGAGGTCGGCTGCTGAAGAATTTGTGAAATGGATTCAACCGTGGCGTCGGGCCTCTGTTGGATGTCAGCCAACACAGCTTTGGCTCTATCGGAAGCGGCATCCACATATTCTTTCACCAATGAGGACAGATTCCGATCAGAAGGCTGTGCGGTCTGGTCTCCTGCTATTTCCGGAAGTGGATGAGCCCAACTCTGTAGCGCTACCAGGATTAGTACCAGGCATGAAAGCAGGATATTCATTTTTTTTGTATGGATCATGAACATTACCCTGACATATTTGACTATGAAAGCTTTCAGATCATTATGCGTTCTATGTTTATCCTCTCATATTCCATCAGCCATTCCTATAGGCTCATGGCAGTGAAGTCAATTCGAATACGAGAAGAACTGACCGTTTAACATTGAGAGTCCCTTTAAATATTTTTCCGACGTGTTCGAGCACAAATTTTTTTACCTGGAATGATTGGCATGTACAAGCGTTGCCGGATTTCGTCCCGGCAGCCGAGCCACTTTTGTTTCGGCAAAAGTAGCCAAAACCAATGACGCCCTCCCGGGACACATAGGAGAGGGCGGACGCAAACCTTCCGAGAGCAGCCCAACTCGCTGTGCTCAAACAGGGGCTGCCAGTTGATGAGAGCGTCCGCCCAGGGGCCAGGGAGCAGGCGTCAGTGAAAAGGAACCTGAGGAGTGGGAATCCATCTTTGGGTGTTCTGGATGCACGCCCCTGCTTAAGATTGCAAAGTTAGGCTCTAACAACGGCAGGCATGGCAGTGTCCAGTCGTTACCCTCCAAACCCTAACGCTGAGGACCCACGATGAGACGCCCCACCGGGGCGTCGCTACAAAGACCAACCTGAACACATTCAGGATTTCATCTTGTAGCGACGTTCCGGTGGAACGTCGTCTTCATTGGACAACAGAATGGAAGAACGGGAGAGCGGGCACCGCACGGCTCACTTCCCGTGCAGAGCCAGGCACTCGTTAATTCCTGGCGGCGAATTGGCGATACGCGTCCTTCACGGCCTCTTTGCCATGAGTACGTTCCAGACGCCGGACGATAAAATGGCCACGCGCCATATTTTGAAAATGTTCCATAAACAGAAAATTGATTGTGGCTCCTCCTGCGGCCCCCAGCAACGGGATTGCCTGGGCGGCAGCTTTTTCTGATACTTGGATACTGTACCGTGAGGCAATTTCAGATAGAAGTCTGACCAATGGCGGAGCGCCTGACCCCGCCAAGCCACGTTCAAGCAGATACTTGCCCGCTTCGGTCATCGCACCTGCCAACGCGGCCCTCACTGCGAAATATCCCGTTTCCGCCCCGTCATCCGCTTGACTGGTGCCCCCCATGGCGAACACCTCCAAACAGGCCAGCTTGCTTTCGGCCTCCATAATCGGTTCTCCCTCACTTCTCGCGATATCCGCGATAGACCGCAACATCAGTGTCGTAGAAACCGGCAATTCTACGCTCAACGCCATGAGCCCCATCGATCCCCCGATTGCACCGCTGACGGTCGTCAATACCCGGTGAGCCCCATTGGCCGGCTTACCCCGATACCGTTCATTTATACTGGACACGGCCAGATTTAACGCTTTGTTCAAAGCTTTTTGCGTGGTCGTCAGAAGTTTATTGGAGAATCCCTCGGGCAGCATGGTGATGGCCCGTTCAACTGGCCCACCGATGAGACTCGTGATTTTGGCGGCAAAGCTGGGGGTTTCTAAGAGATCTACTGCTAATGCTAAATACTGCTCGTCAACTTTATTGAGATTGGACATGAGCGCGATCTCCCCGGTTTCCCTGTACTGCACACGATTGGAGTATTCTCTATGGTAATGGATAGCAGACGCCGTCAGCCTACCCGTTATTGATGACTTCGTAGACCCTCACCGTCGTAGCTCAATTGTTCCCGTAATGAGCCAATCCTTCCCGAGCTTTTTGAGTTGGCAATCCGCGAGTGGCCAAGCGCGATCAATTTTTTTCGGCGACTGTCCGCCGATGAGGCCAATGGCATCCTGCCCACCCAGCAGCATTGGGGCCGTATACAATCTTACCCGATTCACCAATCCCTGGTGAAGCGCAGTCGCATTCACCTTACCGCCGCCTTCGATGAGGACCGAAGTGATACCCTGTTTCCCTAATCGAGCAAGACAGGCTTTCAACGAGACGCGTCCCGCTTGCCGAGGCAACACCCACACCTGAATGCCACGTTTTTTAAAGTGCTCGATTTTTTGGACTGGAGCCTGTGTGGTCGTACACAGAATGATGGGCTGCTCCTCCACCCTTTGCAACACCTTGGCATTGGAGGGAATGCGCAATCGGCTATCGAGAACGACTCTTACCGGTTGCCGTCCCACCCGTCTGTTGATCATCGTTTTTCCTCTGGCCGATAATTCAGGATCGTCGGCAATGACCGTTCCGACTCCCACGAGAATAGCATCCATCCGGTTTCGCAGACGATGAACGTCCCGGCGTGCGGGTTCGCCTGTAATCCACCGTGACTCGCCGGTGGCGGTCGCCAATTTTCCATCCAACGTCATGGCCCCTTTGAGGGTGACCAACGGGTGCCCGGTCGTAATCCAATACGCATAGACCTCATTCAGGTTTCTGGCATCCTGTTCCAACATTCCAACCGACACGGGGATATTCGCGTGCTTGAGTAGTTGAAGCCCGCGTCCATTGACCTGTGGATTGGGATCAATCATCGCCACGCATACCCGCGCTAGCGCGGACTGAATAAGGAGGGGGACACAGGGAGGGGTGCGCTTATTGGTATGGCAACAGGGTTCCAATGTCACATAGAGGACCCCCCCTCGCGCTCGAGGGCCCGCTTGATGGAGCGCTAATATTTCTGCATGAGGTTCGCCGGACTGACGATGATAAGCTTCTCCGACGATCTGCCCATCCTTGACGATCACTGCCCCTACCATCGGATTGGGACTCGTTCGCCCTTTTCCTTTGGCGGCGAGGAAAAGGGCTCGCTTCATGAAGGTGGCATCTGATGGGACGGACGTCACCGCCTTTTAGCAGCCGCAGCCGGTTTTTTACGTGTAGGAGAGTAAGAAGCCTTTTTCTTGGGTGTACTTTTCCTGGATGTGCTCTTCTTGCCTGTTGTCTTCGTCACGACATTTTTCTTCACGGTGCGCTTCGCCGCCGGATTCTTTGCGGCTGATTTTTTTGTGGCCGGTTTTTTCTCGGCCACGACTTTCCTGGTCGTGACTTTTTTTCCTGTCGTTTTCTTTGTTGGCGCCTTTTTAGGGGCTTTGGCGGAACCGGATTTGGACGATACCGCCCGGGATTTATTGATTATGCGAAACGTTGATCGAGACTCACGTTGACTCTCCTCACGTTCGAGCACCGCTACTGCCGCTTGAGCCGCAGCGAGGCGTGCAATCGCCACACGGTAAGGCGAACAGCTCACATAGTTCAGGCCTAATTCATGACAAAAAGCCACGGAACTCGGTTCACCCCCATGCTCTCCGCAGATTCCAAGTTTAATTAACGGGCGGGTCTTCCGCCCTTCCTGAATCGCCCATTTCATTAAGGCTCCAACCCCTTCCTGATCCAACACGGCGAAGGGATCCGCCTCCAAAATATTTTCGGCTTTTTTGTCGATCGTGGCCTTACACATCCGGCACACCATTTTTTTCCAATCGACGTTGGTCCGTTGACAGACCGGACACCGGTCCTGGCGATCCAGATAAAACCCGATATAGGGTCCTGCATCATCGCGTGAAAACCCGAACGTCGTTTGTGTCAGATCATTGGTCCCAAAGGAAAAGAATTCAGCATGTTCGGCGATTCGCCCTGCGGTGACCGCCGCACGAGGCAGCTCGATCATGGTGCCGATCAAGTAACTCAACTTCATGCCATATTCCGCCATGGTCTTTTCCGCCACGTCTTGAATCAGCTCCTTTTGGGCTTTCATCTCTGAGGGCATCCCCACCAACGGAATCATAATCTCCGGCACAATCTTTTTGCCTTCGCGCGCCACTTCACAGGCCGCTTCAAAAATCGCCTGAACCTGCATGCGGGTAATTTCCGGCATGGTAATCCCAAGCCGACATCCACGAAGACCCAGCATGGGATTATACTCATGCAACTCTTCAACGCGATCCAGTATCCGTTGTTTCTCCTGAATGACTTGAGGGTCTCCATTGGTCACTTCCAACTTCGCGATTTCAACCAGGAGATGTTCGCGTTTGGGTAAAAACTCATGAAGGGGAGGATCGAGTAAGCGAATCGTGACCGGAAATCCCTTCATTTCCCGATAGAGTCCGATAAAATCCTGCCGTTGAAGAGGAAGCAGTTGCTCTAAATACATCTCTCTTTCTTCTCTTGAAGATGCCAGGATCATCTGCTGCATGATGGGTACCCGGTCTTCGGCAAAGAACATGTGCTCCGTCCGGCAGAGACCGATGCCCTCGGCCCCAAACCCTCTTGCAATGTGCGCCTGCTCGGGAATGTCCGCATTGGACCGGATCTTGAGCACTCTAAACGCATCGGCCCATTTTAAAATCGTGGAAAAATACTGATATTTTTCAGAATCTTTCGGGGCCATTCTTCCCTGAATGACCTGGATCACTTCGGAATCCACCACCGGAATATCTCCCGCATAAACCTGTCCGGTAAACCCGTTCAAGGAGAGAAAGTCTCCTTCGGACAGAACCATGGATCCAAACTGGACCTTTCCATTTGGCAAGACCTCCACGGCATCACAACCGGCGATACAGACTTTTCCCATCTGACGGGCCACCACGGCCGCATGTGAGGTCATCCCGCCTTTGGCGGTCAGAAATCCTTCGGCTGCATGCATCCCTTGAATATCATCAGGACTGGTTTCATGACGGACCAGAATGGCACGTTCGCCCTTGGCCTTCATGGCCACCGCTTGATCCGGAGTAAGAGCAATATGCCCGGCCGCCGCTCCCGGACCAGCCGGAAGCCCCTTCCCGACAGACTGAAATTTGGCTTCATCACTGCTTTCGAATATGGGGTACAAATATTGAGAGAGTTGTTCGGGCGCGACCCGCTTCACGGCTTCTCTCCGGTCGATGAGTCCCTGACGAACCATATCCACGGCAATCCGAACCGCAGCGATTCCGGTCCGTTTTCCAACCCGGGTTTGCAACATATACAATTTGCCCTCTTGGATCGTGAATTCCAGATCGAGCATGTCCCGGTAATGTTTTTCCAGAGTACGCTGGGTCTTGATAAGATCCTTGTACGCTCCCGGCAACGTGTCTTGTAACGCCAACACCGGCATTGGAGTTCGAATACCGGCCACAACATCCTCGCCTTGAGCATTCAACAGACATTCGCCAAAAAAGACCGGGACCCCGTTCGCGGGATTTCGGGTAAAGGCCACCCCTGTCCCGCTGGTGTCACCCATATTGCCAAATACCATCGACTGGACATTGACGGCCGTTCCCCATTCATCGGGAATATCGTAGAGCCGACGATACGTCACGGCACGATCCCCGAACCAGGAATCAAACACGGCATCCACCGCCATTCGGAGTTGTTCAAAGGGATCTTGCGGAAAGTCTCGTGCTGTCTCGGTTTTAACCAATTCCTGATATTGAACCACTAACTCCGCCAGGGCCTGTTCAGACAAATCGGTATCATGCTTGACCCCATGCGCCTGTTTCATGGCTTCCAGGCTATATTCAAACCGCTCACGAGGGATCCCCATCACCACGCTGCCAAACATGGTGATGAAACGCCGATACGCATCTATGGCAAACCGTTGATTGCCGGTCTTTTTGCCTAACCCCTGAACCGTTTGTTGGTTGAGGCCGAGATTCAATACCGTATCCATCATACCGGGCATCGACGCTCGTGCCCCGGACCGTACCGACACCAGCAACGGATTGTCCGGATCGCCGAGTCTGGCCTTCATGGTTTTTTCGACCTGCCGTAAGCCATTCAGCGCTTGATCCCACATCCCGGCTGGAAAGCGTTTTTTTGAATAAAAATATTCCACACAGGCCTCGGTGGTAATCGTGAACCCTGAAGGCACGGAAATTTTCAGGTTGGTCATTTCGGCCAAACCCGACCCTTTCCCTCCTAAGAGATCTTTCATGTTGCCGGATCCTTCAGCTTTTCCGCCGCCAAAGAAATAGACATATTTTTTGTGCCGCATTTCTTCGCTCTCCTTTACCCGACCCACCGGCCTCCCGGAAAAAAAGACGTCATGACCGGAGAAGACAGAATGCCTGGCATTCTTCTCCCGACCATTCTCCCTGTTGTCAGGAAACCCTCACGGGCAACAGTCTTGTTTTTCAGAGACGCCTGAGACAGGCGTGGTGTATGAATATGAATATGTGAGCTGGTTGTTAGAACAAAGGTTGGATTCACAAGCATTCAGGTTGAATGATGATTTACAGATTGAAGACGGTCCTGATATTTGGCTATCAATATTTGCTTTGTCCACATGCCGGATATTATGACAACTATGGCAAAAATCATGAGCGCAATCAATCGGTAATTCTCCGCCGGGTTCCCGGAGACATACAGGTTGCCATCCGGCCCCATGGCCAGGGTTTTTCCTTCCGGCAACCGATGCGTCTCACCCGAGATGTCGGAGAAATCAAGCCATTCGGAGCAGACCTTGACCAACCCGTCCACACCCACAACCTTCAACCAGGTGACCTGAACACAATGCCCATTTTCCGGATCATAGAGTTCCGATTTTGACACGATGTTCTCCAAATCCACTCCGCTCACCCAAAGACCAGTCAGGATTAAGGCATTGCAGACAATAATAAGAGCTACCGTCACGACCAGGGTAAAGCGTTTCAGGCGTCGTGAAATCTTTGGGCTCACTCCCCCGTCCGTACTACCCCCCATCGGATGTTCCTTCCCATGACCGTCTCGCTTTCACGAGGGCGTCCAGGAATCCTCTTCTAGCGACGGTTATCCACTTGCCGATTGCAGACAGGACAAATCGGCAACCGTGAGAAACAGGTCATCCGTCGCCTTTAATAAGGAAAGGCGATTAGCCCGCGTCTGTGGGTTCAAATCATTCACCATCACTGCTCCGAAGAACTCATCAATTGGGCTCTTGAGTTCCAACAATGAGTAAAGGGCTTTCCCGTAATTCCGGTCATTCACCGAATCGCGGACTTGCTGTTGCATCACTCCCAAGGCCTGAAACAGCCGACGCTCCGATTCATGCACAAACTGTTCAGGCAGGGCCTGCGCGTTCGTCCATTGTTCTTTTTCGACAATTCGATGAGCCCGCTTAAATCCGATCATCAGCGGATCAAAATCCGGCTGAGGCACCATGGCTTCCAATGCCTGCATGCGTGCGACCAAATCAGCCATATCACAGACAATTGAATTGGGAACATGAATGACTGCTTCCATGATATCTTCCCGTAAGCCCAGGTGTTGCCTGCCATAGAACCGAAGACGGTCAAGAATGAACGCCACAACATCCGAACCGGTTTGAGGGGTGCCACGCACCTTCCCACCTTGTCCATCTAAGATCCGCAGCGCCTGATCCACAACGGAGGTGACATTCAGCCGGAGGGGCGTTTCTGCGAGTATCCGCACCAACCCATACGCGGCGCGGCGCAACCCCAAGGGATCTTCCGAGCCGGACGGAGACATTCCGGCCGCAAAAAAAGCCACGATGGAATCACACCGATCGGCCACGGCGAGTAGGACTCCTGGCAGCTCTTTCGGTAATTGGTCATCTGGAAACCGGGGAAAATACTGTTCACCAATGGCGCGACACACCGCTGGAGATTCGCCATCATGCCTGGCATATTCTTCCCCCATGACCCCTTGCAGGGTCGGAAACTCACCTACCATTCCGGTCGTCAAATCCGCCTTGGCCAGAAGAGCGGCGCGACGGCACATCTCGTCCAGATCCTTTCCGCCGATCTGTTCAGCCATCCATCCGACCAGGTAACCCACCCGATCCACTTTTTGACGAACCGTGCCCAACTTGTGATGCAACAGAACCCCTTCCAACGCCGGCACTCGTTCATGGAGTGGGCGTTTCGAGTCTTCTGTAAAGAAATATTGAGCGTCACTCAGGCGAGCGGCCAGGACTCGTTCATTCCCTTTGGTCATGAGCGAAGTATTTCCCCACGGCATATTCGTCACCGCAATAAATTTTGGCAGGAGCCCGCCATCTTTGGTGATTAGCGAGAAAAATCCTTGATGCTCTTTCATCGATGAGATCAGCACCGGTTTGGGAACCGCTAAAAATTCTTTCTGAAACGTCCCGAGAATAGCGTGAGGGTACTCCACACCGAAGACCGCTGTTTCAATCAGCTCATCCCGGTACAATGGATCCACCTGGCCTTTCGCCGCCTTAGCCAACGCAGAGACTTGTTGCGTAATGAGGCTCCGACGCTCTTCAGGATCAACCAGAACCCCGAGTCGCTTCATGGCCTCGATATAATTGTTGGCGGTAGTAAGTGGAAACGCCTGTCCCGGCTTTTTTCCTTTCGCTCGATAAAATCGATGCCCTTTCGTCATGGCGCCGGAATGAATTCCCGCAAATTCTATTCTGAGCGGTTGGTCGCCGAATAACGCGACCACCCAGCGAATCGGACGACCGAATTTGACCCGCGAGGCATTCCAGCGCATCGCTTTCGGAAAGGCCAATTTACTTAAGATCTGCGGAAGCGCCTCCGTGATCACCCTCTTGGCCGACTGACCTCGTTGATGCGTTTCGACCGCCATGTAGGCCCCTTTTGGCGTATCTTTCATACGAAGTCGGTCAACCGGCACCCCTTGAGATTTGGCAAACCCCAAGGCTGCCTTGGTGGGCTGGCCCGAAGCATCGAAGGCTGCGGAGACCGGAGGGCCTAATATTTCCTGAGTCAGGGAAGCTTGTTGTGGCTGCACACCTTTGACCAGCAAGGCTAAACGCCGCGGCGTGCCCACGGTCCTCAAGGACTCATACTCCAACCGGCTGTCCGCAAAGAGCCGTTGCCCAAGATTTGCCAGATCTTCCAATGCCTGCGGGATAACAGCCGACGGCAATTCTTCCGTCCCAATTTCTAACAAAAACGGTACAGCCTTTGATTGAGATTTCTGGACAGACTTGGCCTTGACGTTTTTGCGGGTCGTTTTTGATGGTGCCATATGCCTAATTGCCACAGCCCCGCCTCGGGGCATCGATTCAAATGATCTGTTGTTTTCTAAGAGGACGGGAGGAAGCTGACGCGTGGCGTAAGAGTGGGAACCCCATCTGCTCCCGTTGACCAAGATAGGCCTTCGCACATTTCCTGGCAAGGTTTCGAACCCTGCCGATATAGCCTGTCCGTTGAGCCACACTGATCGCTCCCCTGGCATCCAACAAATTAAAGAGATGAGAGCACTTCATACAGCAATCATAAGCCGGCAGCACCAATCCCCGTGGATGCTCCAGTAACTGTTCACATTCCTTTTCGTAGCGATCAAAGCCGGTCTGAATCAAGTCCACATCGGCCACCTCAAAGTTATAGACGGAAAACTGGACTTCGGACTCATGATAGAGATCTCCGTAGCGAACGTCTTCTGTCCACATCAGGTCATACACGTTGTCGACTTGCTGCAGATACATCGCAATGCGTTCCAACCCATACGTTAACTCCACTGTGACCGGATCCAGCTCCAATCCCCCGATCTCTTGGAAGTAGGTAAATTGCGTGATCTCCATCCCATCCAACCGGACCTCCCATCCCAACCCCCAGGCCCCTAACGTGGGAGACTCCCAGTCATCCTGAAGAAATTGAATATCGTGTTGGTAGGGATCTAACCCTAAATGGGCAAGGCTTTGGAGATACAGATCTTG
>BQIZ01000130.1 GCA_021604365.1 Nitrospirales bacterium | reverse complement strand
CCCTTGGTATGAAAAGAGTCTTTCAGGCCTAAACAATCATAATCCAAATGATGACAAAGCTCATGAAGCAAGGTGCGCAGAAACGTGCGAAAAGCGACGACTTGATGCCGTTTGGCCGTGCGCATCCATACTTGGATCCTCGGAATCCGCCGTCCTTCCATGGGATAATACAAGCCATACAGTTCCATCCGGGGATTGGAAGGTCGGATATCCAACAATTCAAATCGGATGGGCCGGATATGAAGTTGGCTTGTTAACGTATTCAGGAAACGTTGAGTCCATTTTTGTGTGCGCAAATGGCTCTTTGCCTCCAGAGCCTCAAATATTTTTCGTACAATGGGTCGAACGACAACGACATTAGGCAACTGAAAATCTGACACCTTGTCGCTTGCCCGATAGATCCGCTTCGCCTTGGCGTTAAGCTGGTGGTAATAGCCGAAAGGCATGTCTTAGTCTCCATTCTGTTTAGTGAATGTTCTCGAGCACCCCAAGAGTAGCACCCCTTGATCCTGGCAGAAAAGACGGGAGATATACTGAGGTAAACCATTAAATTATGCTTTACTTTCAATGCATTGCCTAGTAATTAATCAATTTAAAAACAAGTAAAAAAGTAGATTGAAATACGTATTTTTCAAAAAAGTACCTGGAGTTAGACTCCTCCCTTACGTTCCTGCATTTCAAGAAACATAAATACAAAAAATGGGCGGCTTGGTAGCCACGGGAAAACAGGAAAAACCCTGTGTGGCAAGAATGAGTCAAGGGAGAGAATGAACATTTCAACAAACAGGAGGAATGAAGATGAAGCGAAAACGCCAACTCCATGACGGAATCGCCGGTGCGCTCATTACTGCAGGCGTTGCACTGGGGTATTACGTGGATCCTTTGTGGTTGTTAGTTCCGGGAATCCTTGGAGTCACACTGCTGCAAAGCGGGTTCACCGGATTCTGCCCGGTCTATTTTATTCTCGACAGAACCTGTCCTGAAGAATAGAAGCAGGTCAAATATTGGCGAGAGAAGGTCAGACATGATCAAGCTAGGCTTTTGGAGAAAAAGGAAAAACCGACTTGGAAGTGGTGAGACTAGAGCAAGGGCACAAAAACCTTCAAAAGTCTCTGTGAATATTTATTTGAATCAGTTTAAAACAATATTTTAACAAGAACACTCGCCACACCTGCGAGACTTTCACCAGCGACGAGCCCGGCGGCCAGCGCCATTAAAAATCGTTCCGCCCAGGTTTTCGCATACCTCATCAAAAAGGCTCCAAGAAGAGCACCGAGAAAAAGGGACAAAGAGTTCCAGGCCGGGATGACAAACGCCAGTCCCATCGTCGAGGCGCTCGGGATCCATCGGCTGATGGATCGTGGAACAGCCTGGTCGAGAATAACCATCCCCACGCCTAGTAGACCTGCAATGCCCATGGCCAACAGACTTCCCTGAGGAATAGCCTCACTACCGAGTTGAAAGACTTCCGCGACAGCCTTCCATGTGGCAACGGCAGGAGCCGGCCATTCAATGGTTAACAGCATGGATTGAGGATCAGGAATGAGCACCAGATACACCGCACTACCCACCAGAGAGCCGGTTAACACTCCAAAAATTTGCGCCAGGGCTTGAAATCGCGGCGACGCGCCGAGGAGCAGACCGGTCTTTAAATCGTGAAGGAGATCCGCGCACTGGCCGGCCGCTCCACCTGTGACGTTGGCCGCCATCAGATTGGTCGTGATATTACCAGGAATGAGGAAACCAAACGTGAGCTGTGTGACTTTTCCCATGGCACCGATTGGCGTAATCCCGGTTTCCCCTGAAACTCGTCCCGCCACAATGGCCAAAACAAAAGAGAGTAGGACCGCAAGGATCGCAATACCTATTGAAATATTGAATAACGTGATCTGGGTCAACACCCCAAACACCAAAGAGACACACAGTCCAATCACAAACCATTGACGTGGAATGACAAAGGGATCATTCGGGGTTAAAAGTGATGCCGGAGCTTTTCGAGAAAGTATGGCGCCAGTCACCACTGACCCCCAGGAGCAAGCAAAAGACGTGAGCGAGGCCATGACCATCAAGGTCACCCCCGGCCAGAGCAACCATTCCACCAGGGGTCCGAACCAATAGCCGTCCGGCGTCAGATGGTCCGCAGGAATCCAGCCTTGCGTTAAGACCCATGGTCCAATGATGCCCCAGGCAAGGATCGCTCCAATGAGCAGGGAGAGTCCGGCCCGAAGCCCGATAATGGCCCCAAAGCCAACCATCAGAAGCGAGGGATCGAAAACGAACCCAAGATTGGAAAGAGACACAGTGGATAACCCGGCCTTGTTGAGCGCTCCCTTAAGTGGAATGGCCAGGCCCGTTGCCATTTTGGGGATGGTCAGAATAACTTCGTTGAAAATTTTTATGATCCCGGCGATCCCACCAGCCGTGAGGAGAACTTTCACGCGAGCCAGGGCTTCCCCCCCTTTCCCATAGATTTCCCTCACGGTTTCTGCTGTGGCGACACCGGCGGGAAACGGCAATTGGTTACGAATAAGCATCTGCTTCCGGAGACCGACCGCGACCACAATACCGATCAGGCTGACGGAGAAGACCCAGACAGACAGTAGAGACCAAGGCAGTTGCTCACCCGTTAATATAGCCAAAGCGGGGATCGGAGCCACCAATCCTGACGAGATAATGGAGGCAGCCGAAGAGGCCGTGGTTTGATTGATATTATTTTCGAGCAAACCCCAGCGCTCGGTTTGGGCGGTGGTTTCGAATATTTTCCAAAAGGCATAGCTGAGCAAGGCTGCTGTGATGGACATATTAAATGTCCAGCCAATCTTCAGTCCGCTATAGATATTGCAGGGGGTCAGGAGAGCTCCCAAGACCATTCCTGTGGCAATGGCACGAATCGTCAACTGTGGATGGGTCGTGTTGGGTGGGGGAAAGGTAGGTGTGGGTGAATGAGAAGACATCAAGCCAGACAGAAAAATGAGGAGAACGTCCGCAAAGAGAGTGCATCGAACATCCTGTCGTCTGTCCTTAGCGGAGAAGCGCTATGGGTCATCTTGGGGTTCACCATGGCGTCGGACCATGTCCTCCAGGCTGTGGGGGAAAGACGTTTCTTCAATCGGTTGAGTAGGAAAATCGTTATCGGACCCTAACGTATTGCGATCTCTCCAAAACACCGGCTCATTTTGCATATACACCACCAATAACTTCGCAATGGCCTCGAGTCCACTCAGATGAGTTCGCTCATAGCCATGGGAAGAATCGACCCCAAATGTGAGAAGAGCAGTCCGAATGTCGTTCCCGGCCTCTACGGCCGACGCACTATCACTTCTGTAGTCGCAAAAAATGTCGCGCTGAAACGGAATGTCATGATCCACACATAAGGCGATGAGCCGCCTGACAAGATGATAATCAAAAGGCCCGGCTGAATCGGCCATGGCAATCGTTGCGCCAAATTCACTCGAGGCTTGAAATGGCGCTGGGGTGCCGTTATCAATTGTGATCATTTCTGCAACATCCCGATGCAAAATCGCTGATGCCCCTGACCCAACCTCTTCGGATATTGTAAACAGTAAATGGCAATCCACAGGAAGTGTGGCCCCTGTCTCAAGAATGGATTTGGCAGCAGCCAGGATGGTGGCCACTCCGGCTTTATCGTCCAAATGCCGCGAGTTGATAAATCCATTGGGACCGATTTCAGGAAAGGGATCGATGGCAATGAAATCGCCAACATGAATCCCGAGTCGCTGGAGATCCTGCTCGGTCGATAAAGGTTGGATACGTCCGTTGACGTCCGTCACAGTTTCATCGAGTCGAATTTCCAGATTTTTCCACGACACCGGTTGCGTATCAATTTCGTCACCATAGGTGTGCCCGGACGCTTTCAGGGGCAGGATGGTGCCCCGATGCATACTTGTATCGGAAAATACGGTCACACGAGCACCCTCGGCAAACCGACTGGACCAGGAACCGATTGGCACAATGGCCAGCCGGCCATTGTTTTTGAGCCATTTGACCAGACCTCCCAGGGTATCAAGATGTGCCACAATGGCTCGATCAGGCGTGCTGACTTCTCCTGCCATTGTGGCTCGAATGGCTCCACGCCGCGTGAGTTCGAAGGGGATCCCTAATTGTTTCAGTTCACCCGACACCGCATGGACGATTTGATCCGTATAGCCGGTCGGACTCGGAATCGCCAATAGGTTTTGGAGAATATGAAGGAGGTACTGACTGTCAATTTTAAAATCGATCATACAATCCCCTATGACTCCCAAAGCATTACTTCAATTTTGTGGGTGTCTTGGTTTGCGGAAATAGCAGGTCAATAAATCGTTCCGCCGTCGGTTGCGGTTCATGATTGGCAAGACCGGGTCGCTCGTTTGCTTCAATAATGACGTAGTCAGGCTTGGAAACCGAGGTGACAATAAAATCGAACCCCACCACCGGGATAGCCAGCGCTTTGGCACCAACCACCGCCGCGGTGGCTAAATCAGGATGAAGCTTTCCTGTCACGTCATGAATGGTTCCTCCGGTATGGAGATTGGCCGTCTTACGCACCGTGATGGTCTTGCCTTTGGGCAAGACCTCCTTGAGCGCATAGCCCCCTTCCTTGACACACCTCCTGGTTTCTCCGTCCAGAGGAATACGACTCTCTCCGCCGGTCAATCGCGCTCGCCGTTGACTCTGCCGGTCAATCAACTCGGCAATCGTATGATTACCCGTCCCCGTGATTCGTGGTGGTCGTCGAACGGCAGCGGCAACCACTTCATAATTGATCAGCACAATGCGTAAGTCTTCGCCCTTCACATATTGTTCCAGAATGACGTGATCACCAGATTTGCCTGCAAGGGTAATGGCAGACTCCATTTCCTTGACCCTCCGCACATCCACACTCACCCCGGCTCCCTGCTCCCCCATCGCCGGCTTAACGACAATGGATTGATATTGTTCAAGAAATTTTCCGTTGAGCTTTCCCCCATTGGCCTTCATCTGAGCTGGAACGGAAAGGCCGGCTTCCTGTAGCACCCGCCAGGTGAGGGTCTTATCCGCACACCGGCTCAACGCAATTGCCGAGGTCAATTCGGACAACGATTCCCGACAGGTGATGGACCGGCCTCCAAACGTCAAGCTGAAGTATCCCTTCTCGGCATCCAGGACATCCACGTCGATGCTTCGGCGTCTGGCCTCGTTAACAATAATGGTGGCATAGGAATTGAGCCGCCGATCCGGTGAGGGGCCTGAAAACAGCTTTTCATTAATGGTATTTCGCGTTTTCACCGCAAACACAGGAATTCGTCCAAATCCCAGTTTCCGATACAGCGCAATGGCTTCATAATTGTCATGCAGCACCGAGAGATCCACATAGCTGCACCCCCCGGCCTTCATCCGTTCGGCCGCATGACGAATCAACGCTTCCCCCACTCCGGGATGGTGGGCTTGAGGGTCAACGGCCAGACTCCAGATGCTACTACCTTTTTCGGGGTCGTCAAAAATCAGGCGATGATTCACAGCTAGGATGACGCCAATTACTTCATTCGTGGCCTGGTCTTTAGCGAGAAAATAGCAGAGTTTTTTGGAGCGGCGATGCCTCATAAGGAGATCGGTGTCGGCCGTAACCATGCCCCGTGCCGCATAGATCCGATTCAAAGCCGTAACATCGGCCTCCGACTGGATGGGAGTGATCACCATGCCTGATTGCTGACTGGCAACGGATTGATAATCACCCATCCACAACCGAAACGTATGCGATGGATCCAGAAACAGCTTATGCGGGCGCAGGGCCAGGACCACATGAGGATCCCGTAAATAAAAGGCAATATCCCGGTGCCCGGGACGTTCCTGCATCAGCGTGGAAGCCACCTCTTCGGGGCCTGTAAAGGTGTGGGCGAAAATGAGCCGCCCCCAGCCGCAATCCAGGACCACTTTTGGCTTCACTCGCCGGCCCTGGTAGGTCGCGGGTCCAACTTCCCAGTTTTTGACCGTCGGCCCGATCGGTCGTTGGCGAGGGCTCATCATGTGGAGAGCTTGCGGGGCCTTCAAAACATCGCGATCTTTAGATGCCATGGGACTGAAGCCACAGTTCCAATAATCCAAGCTGCCAGAGCTTTGACCCACGTAAAGGCGTGAGATGCTCATCCGGATTCTTTAACAATTCATCAATATAGTCCCGCTGAAAGATCTGGCGGTTTTGACTGGTTTGTGACAAAAGCGCCTCTTTCACCATGCCCAGATAAGGACCCCGCAGATATTTCAAGGCGGGGACGGGGAAGTACCCTTTGGGCCGATCAATGACCTCTGAAGGGATCACCCGGCGGGCAACTTCTTTGAGGATACCTTTTCCCCCTTGCGCAATTTTCATTTCCGCCGGCACTCGTGCAGCTAATTCAGCGACTTCATGATCTAAAAACGGCACTCGCGCCTCCAAGCTCCATGCCATCGTCATGTTGTCGACACGCTTGACCGGATCGTCAACTAACATAATGGTCGTATCAAGCCGGAGGGCCTTATCAATCGGTCGGGACGCTCCAGGTTGGGAAAAATGCTTCTCCACAAAATGCTGACTGTGATCGTCTTCGTGAAACCGTGGATGAATGACTCGACGAAATTCTTTCTGGTCACGATCAAAAAACACCCGGCGATATTCATCAACCGGATGTTCACTGTTCAAGAGTGGGGGATACCAGTGATATCCTGCGAAAATTTCGTCGGCGCCCTGACCACTTTGCACCACGGTAACATGCTTGGACACTTCTTTAGAAAGCAAATAAAACCCGATGGCATCGTGACTGACCATTGGCTCGGACATAGCATGAATGCAATCCGGCAGGTTGGGTAGAACGTGGGTCGTATCCACGGGAAGCTTGTGGTGCCGGGTAGAAAATTCGTTGGCAATGATATCGGAGTAAAAGAATTCGTCCCCCTTTTCCTCTGCCACCGTTTCAAACCCAATGGAAAAGGTATTCAGGCCTGTTGCACCTTCGGCCGCTAATAGGCCCACAATAAGGCTCGAGTCCAACCCACCGGACAGAAGGACCCCCACGGGCACATCCGCAATCAGCCGTCGGCGGACAGCCGAACGCAGGACCCCATGCAGCCGGTCTTGCCAGTCCCGTTCCGTCCACCCCCTTTCATCATCACGCGGTTCGAAAGAGAGTTGCCAATAGTGATGTTGGCGGCGTGCTCCCGTTGGCTCGATGACCATCATGGTGCCGGGCGCTAATTTTCGAATGCTTTTCAGTAAGGTGTGTGGTGCAGGCACCACGGCATGAAACATGAAATAGTGATGAAGGGCCACGGGATCCATCTCCGTGGAGACGTTTCCCCCTGCTAAGAGAGCCGGCAAGGTGGATGCAAATCGAAACTGCTGAGACGTTTCAGTAAAATAGAGCGGTTTAATCCCCAAACGATCACGCGCCAGCACAACCCGCTCTGAATCTCTTTCCCAAATGGCAAACGCAAACATCCCGTTCAAGCGGTGAATAAAGCCTTCTCCCCACGCATGGTAGGCCTTGAGAATGACTTCGGTATCTCCATGCGAAAAGAAGGTATAGCCTTTTGCCTCCAGCTCTTTCCTTAATTCCTTGTAGTTGTAAATCGCACCATTAAAGACAATACCAAGCCCCAGTTTTGCATCCACCATGGGTTGCTGGGATGCCTGGGTCAAATCAATCACCTTGAGCCGTCGGTGCCCGAACCCTAACCGCCCTTGAACGTACAGCCCAACGCCATCAGGACCACGGCTGGTCATGGTGGCATTCATAGCCATCAACTCCTGGGGATCGACGGGATCACCTGAAAAATTGATCTGGCCTAAAATTCCGCACATACGTTCATCTTCCTTTGATTATCCGAAAATTCCCGTGCCGTACATGTGATCGTTGATGATCCCATAAAAACCCAGGCATTCGGACCTCATCCCCTCCGAAGGGCATGCCCTCATCAAGGATTGTCCTTTTAGGAATTAACCCATTGTAAACGGGAAATGTTGTCTAGGGGACGGGGAAATTTACCCTAATAATTATTCTCGACTTTGTCAAACGAATCTGATGGATATCCTCTCATCAGAAGACAGACAATCCGCTGTGCGAAGGTGCCTTCGGCATGATATTTTCAACCATTTAAGGAGGCACCTTTGCGAGGTTTCGTGGGAATGGAAAACAAGCGCTTCACGACCTGGCGTCCTTCATGCGCAAAATACTGGGGCAAAGCGCAGAAAGTTTGCCTCAATAACCATCTACAGAGGTCTCTACCGTCAAGTGTCAAAGGGTGAGCATGTTGATTTGGAGACACGGGGCTTGACCGAAGCCGTGAGGCAATCTGACTCTCCAATACCAACCGGATTAATGGCCTCCGAATGGATATACTGAACAATTTTCAAGTGTCCCTAAGGAGCAAATGGTAAGCCAAGTCGATTTTTGAGATCTATTTTTCCATTAAAAGGAGAGAGTCCTATGAACATCTCACAAATCCGGATCGACCCCGATCCCTACGAGCCCTATCGTCTTTCACAGGGTTATCGGGTCGGGGATCTGCTCTTTATCTCAGGCCAGACTGCCATCGATACGAGCGGTCAGATTGTCGGCGTAGGCAACTTTGATGTTCAGGGGAAACAGGCATTTGATAACCTTGAGCGGGTACTCCGTGCGGGAGGGTCGAGCTTACGGAACGTCATCAAAGTGACGATCTTCCTGACCGACATGACCCATTTCGATAAAATCGTGGAACTCCGCGGTCAACGGTTTACGGCTCCCTATCCCGCAGACACCATCGTGGAAGTCCGCTCCCTTTACTCCCCCGATGCGATGATTGAGATTGAAGCCATTGCCGTCGCCGATTCTGCGGCCGAGCGGAAATAATAGTCATTCGGGTAAAATAACCTGATATGGAATATTTTGAAAATAATGCCGCCAGTGGCAATCGTCTGGAAATCTGTTGCCATGAATATGAATAGATCCTCCTGAAGTTATCCCGAATGATTCGCCCAAAAGGGAGTTCGCTTCATTGAGTCAAATCTCACTTTCCCGAAAGGGGTTGAACGATGTCTGAGCATAAGATCACGGTAGAATGGAAGAGGGAATCGGAAGACTTTTCGTACGAGGCTTATAATCGAGACCATGTCTTGGTATTTGAAGGTGGTGTTCGAGTTCCTGCCTCAGCTGTTCCTGCCTATGGTGGGAATCCCGCTCATGTGAATCCTGAGGAAGCCTTCATTGCGGCCTTGTCGAGCTGTCATATGCTGACTTTCCTGGCGATGGCAGCCAAGAAACGGTTCGTTGTAGATTGCTATATTGATCATGCCGTTGGATTATTGGAAAAAAATCAGAACAAAAAGCTTGCCATTACACGCGCCATTTTACATCCTCAAGTAATTTTCGGTGGACCGACTCTTCCGACTCAGGAACAGATACACGCCCTTCATGAGCGAGCCCATAGCGAATGTTTTATTGCCAATTCAGTAACGACAGAGGTCACGGTTGAAGGAGAATAACCCGCAGCTCCCTCTCTTATCCCCCACCAGCAGAGGTGATCGCTCGCCGGCACACCCGCCGCTTACCACAGTGGTCTTTCCGTTCCTCTCAATGTGAGGCCTTCTCGATCATGAGTGAAAGATCCACCAAACAGTTGCGGGAAGTGGTGGAGGAAGTGTACCGCACTGAATCGCGCCGGGTTCTTGCCACATTGATCCGTCTGCTCGGCGATTTTGATGCGGCTGAAGAAGCGTTGCATGAGGCATTTGCGGTGGCAGTCGAACAATGGACCAGGGATGGTGTTCCCACCAATCCGCGAGCCTGGCTTGTGTCGACCGGTCGTTTCAAGGCGATCGATGGGATTCGGCGAAGGACCAGGTTTGATGCCTCACTCGCTGAACTCGCCACCCAGTTGGAAACCGGCATTTTGGAAGCCAGCATTCATGACGCTCAAGAAAATACGGATGAAAATATCGACGACGACCGGCTACGTTTGATCTTTACCTGCTGCC
Organism: Nitrospirales bacterium; assembly: GCA_021604365.1. Classification (GTDB taxonomy): domain Bacteria; phylum Nitrospirota; class Nitrospiria; order Nitrospirales; family UBA8639; genus Nitrospira_E. The sequence continues at coordinate 822 of BQIZ01000130.1, read as the reverse complement.
ATCCGGCTCTTTCATCTGAAGCACAAGTGGCGATGACACTCCGGGAGGTTTGTGGCCTGACGACGGAAGAAATCGCGAAAGCCTTTCTCACATCCCCGCCCACGGTGGCTCAGCGGATCGTTCGCGCCAAGGCGAAGATCCGGAAAGCACGCATACCCTATGAGGTACCTTCGGAGAACGCTTTGCCGGACCGTCTGGATGCGGTGCTGCGGGTGATCTACCTCGTGTTTAACGAAGGATACTCTGCCTCTTCAGGCGAATCTCTCACACGTCATGACCTCTCCACTGAAGCTATTCGACTGGGGCGATTATTGATGGAATTATTACCGGACGTGGAGGCGATGGGGCTCTTGGCATTAATGCTGCTTCATGACTCCCGCCGCGCCGCACGCATCTCCCGAACGGGAGACCTGATTCTCCTTGAGGACCAGGATCGTTCGTTGTGGAACCGGGATCAGATCACGGAAGGGGCAACCCTGGTAGGACAGGCCTTTGCTTCAGGCCAGATCGGCCCTTATACCATCCAGGCCGCAATTTCCGGGTTACATTCCCAAGCAACTCACCCCACAGCCACGGACTGGCCTCAAATCGTATCACTCTACGACCTATTGATGCAGGCGTCTCCTTCCCCTGTGGTGGAATTGAATCGCGCCGTCGCAGTCGCCATGCGTGACAGTCCCCTGGCAGGTCTTGCCCTCATCGACGCGATCCTTACGCGAGGGGATCTTCATAACTATTACTTAGCACATTCGGCGAAGGCGGAGCTCTGCCGACGATTGGGCCGGATTGCGGAAGCCAAGGCCGCATACAAACAGGCTCTCG
>BQIZ01000129.1 GCA_021604365.1 Nitrospirales bacterium | reverse complement strand
CCCGCAACAGCATTTAGCCCTGGGATGGCAACAACCAGGACAAAATCCAGCGCCCCCATGCTGAAAAAGCGGTCCGGACATGTGACCAGGTCCATGGTGCGCATGAGTGGGAATTCCAGAATACATCGGTTGAGTGTAATTCATTGGTGTGACCTTCCTTAATCTTGCCTCAAATTAGACAGCCGTTCACAAAAAATAAGCCGACGATTGAGTCATCCTCAACCGATCAACATCAACAGCAGATTGTTTCGCACCAGCGCAATCGGGCCAGCGCTTCTTTTACCTCCAATGTCACTTTGGCCCCTGGCTCAATGGATAACAATTGCGATTTCACATGATAGCCCTCCGTCATTGAGGTTTCCTGCCAGGTTGAGATACTTCCATCCATTTCAACCGTGACCTTGACCAAGGGGGAAGTCGCGCCGGCATCCGGCGCGTATTCCAGGGTCAATGAGGCGTTGGTCGTTCCTCCGATCAACACTTCCTTCATGCCGGTTGCGCTGTCCACACTGACTTCTTGTGGAAGAGGCATGGAATGCGTGGCCTGCTCCCTCCATCCGTATCCGGCATAACCGACTGGGGGGTAATACGGCATTGGCACCAGGACCGGGTATCCCATTGGAGCCATGCTGCGATAACCAGTCGAATGAAAATGCGGTGACGAATGGTGGGACATCGAGACACAGCAATGCGGTGAATGATGATGCATTAGGATTCTCCTTCGTTAGAGTCCGATGCTTTTGTCAAATCCTGGGTAATCTTCAACACATCTTCCACAACCTGGAAACCCGTATTGACCACGGTATTGATCATGTCGGCCATTTTTTGGGGAATGTGATTCTCCAGAATTTGCGTGGAAGTCTGATTGATCAGTTTGTTAACGGATCCTATAACGGTGGCCATGTTGTCTGCCTTTCTCCGGATGGGAGGGATTCCCTGCCGGTGATCAAATGGGGCATTTAGTCAATGCGGTTTCCGTCGGCGTAAATGATCCTTCGGCATGGCCCCTGGCCAACCGAAGAACTTTGGTCATTACCTCGAGGCTCCAGTTTAAACTTTGCCAGGGATTCATCAGCATACGGCTTGACGCTTTCGCACTACTGGTCAATGCGTCGGTGGCCAAACTCAAAGGCCCGGTCACCACTCCTTTTTCGTCTAATTGTAACATAGCCATCCAGGCCGCCGGATTGCGGGGCATGGCATGAAACAACGCTTGCGGGACGAGACAGATATTCTGAGAAAGAACCCCACTGAACACTCCGCTACAGAATTCTTGAAATTGCCGGTCATGGGTGGTCATGCGAGCAATGTTGGCAAGAACAAATAAGCAGAATTCTTTTAAATCGGGATTTTTGGCTACGGATAGAAATAATTCCCCCGTCCGCCAGTCCAAATCAAATTGTTGTTCCCATTGCATTTGATATTGTTGAAGAACACGGACGGAACAATCCCCTTGTAACACGGCCTGATGCGCAGTTTCGGCCGCTAAATACGCCCCTTCCATCGCTTTATGAATGCCTCCGCCATTGAGCGGATCGGCTTGATTCGCGGCATCACCTACCAGCATCACCCGATCTGCTACAATTGCCTTGGGTTTAAAAAATGAGACGGCCCCACCTGAAACAGCTCCGCAACGTGAGGCATGACGCAAGAGGTGACCCAAATCATGGTCAAGAAAATCCTGGAACACCTGCTTCAGATTCGGGATCATGGGAAACGGCTTATCAAACGCATACCCCAACCCGATATTCGCAAAGCCATCATCATCCACAAACACCCAGGCATAACCTGGGAAAAATCGCTCATCGAAATACACCTTTATTTGGGCGCCTTCGGCATCCACATTTTGGTAATAGGCACGAAGAGATAGGGCCGTCGCTCCATTTTTTAAGACGTTCCCGATAGAGCGGGACACGACGGAGCTCACCCCGTCTGCCCCGATAACAATTTTCGCCTGTACTTCCGTGCGTTGACCCTTATGATCCAGGACAATACGGGCATGATCGGGGGTCTGGTGAATCTCCCGAACAAGGGAATGCGCTTGGAATTTGGCTCCGGAGGCCACGGCATGTTGAAGAAGGATATGATCAAAACGGCGGCGATCCAACAACACGCAAAAATCCGGATATTGAGTGGAATTCGGAAATCCCCCGGTCAGCAGTAATTCGCCGTTAATAAAGAGGTCACACGTCTTAATGCAGGATTTGGTGTGCGTCAGCACTTCGTCGATACAACCCAACTGGTCAAGCCAGTATAATGCTTGAGGGGTCAACCCATCCCCACAGACCTTATCCCTGGGAAAATCGGTTCGATCAAGGATTAAGGTTGACAGCCCCTTCCGTGCCGTAAACGCGGCGGTGCTGCTACCTCCCGGTCCGGCGCCAACCACAATCACATCGTACGTCATAGGTTCTCCCGTCAAACATCCCTATAGGCAAAACCCTCACTGAGAGCTTTTCCCCCTTAAGTTACCGACGTCACCAATAATTTCACGGGGATTTCAATGGCCTGTTCTGAAACAACAAGGATACGTCCATGATAAATGTCCGGCGGAAGGCCGGCGGGAATCACGCCTTTCAACACGAATTTCTCAAAATCCATCGGCTCAATCGTTTTCGTTCCAGGGCTGACCGTGAAGCCTTTACAGGGAAAGACCTGGCCTTGAGTCGATCCGATAAACCCGTCGACTTTCAACTTGACGTTCTTGGCTGAATCCATCGAATCATTATTTATAGAAAATGACACATGCACGGATTGGCCTGGTGTCAGCGGCAACCGATTGGCGATGTAATAGGCAGGGTCCTGTGGTTCAATACCTTCTGATTGTTCCGGGGGAGGCATTGGAGCAGCCGAATCGCGTGGGCTAGGGGTCGGGGGAGCGGATTCCTGAGGTGAAGCCGCGGCCGCGCCCATGACCCCGGAAAATTTCTCCATCACGGAATCCTGCATTATCGTTCCAAAACGATTCATCAGGGTCAATCCCAAACTTAAACCCGCTTCAGCCAGATCCAATCCTTTGGCAAACGTCGTGCCGATTTGATCACCATGCCCAAACACCGAATCCTCAGATTTGGTGCGTTGATCCGTATGAGCAGAGGCTTGGGCTGTCGACTTTCTTTGAGTTGAAGACCTGCGGGTTTGCGGTTTCTTTTTACTGTTCTTGCTGGCCGTGGCTTTACTTCCGGACTTCATGCTCATGACTCCAAAGACATTGTGCGGATTAACAACATGAATGGCACGTACAGGGTGAAGGTTGACATTGCACACAATAATGGTGCTGGACAACCGGTTCACATCCATGACGCATGGTACATGCGCATCCGTGGGAATAAGGTGGATTCTGCCAGATAAGCCCGTGCATGAATTGCCGAAAAAATTGGGCACCAGCGCCAACCAGATGGAAGGCAATGCCAAGAGCCTGACCTGTGGTCTGTCCCAGTTTGGTCGCCCCATCGGGTCCATGAGTTGAGTATGAGGATTGCGAATGTACACAGGACATAGGTTAATTCTCCCCGCTGCTGACCGCACTATCCATGAACCCCATCTGCGACCCGGCCTTGGTCATCGGAAAGGTACGAGAAGGCACGTTCCCCACTTTCAACCCACCCGAAGGGACTTGTCTCCCTCCTCCGTATTCACTTCCCCGCCTGAAACTCTCTTTACCTTTTATCGGTCGTCCCGTGGATGTCCCAGGCATTGGCTGATGAGACGGAGAGATGGGCTGACACGGTGATTCCGTGGCCACGACCCGTGAACCTTTAGTAATCGATCGAGATGGAATAGCCGGATTGCCGGCAGTCGCCACCTGAGGGAAACTTTGGGGATGAGTGCGCGATTGCTCCCGCCTGACCGTATCTCGTGGGGAAATCATGGTCCGCCCGTCCAGGTTGAGGCGGAGGAATTCAATCCCTAACAACCGTGCGCGTAACGTATAGCTGGAAGGCAGACAAAAATCCTGATGAAGTCCGATCGACACAGGGGGCAAGCGCCGGATATTCATATCAACGGCAGGAAGCTGCCGGAGCGACAAATTAACGGTTGGCAGATTGGTCACATTGAACTGCTCAACACGGATCGGATCCAGGTTGCGAATTTCGTCGATTCGAAGAGATTCAATCGTCAGGGGATCAATATGATTCAGTTCTTTAATGTGAACGGCAGCCGGGGCGATATGGCGAACTTCGCTGATCACAAGCGGATCAACATTACTCAGTTCACTGATCCGCAATTTGTCGAGATTTTTTGCTTCTTTAATTTTTATGTCGCCCATATGAATGCCCTTCCCTGGCGGATGCTACACCAGTCCCGGCCAGCTATAGTTTAGGTGAATCGCCTTGGCCTCATCGATGATGGCCGGTTGGGTTTGTAATCGAGCCGAAATTGTCACGACTTTGGAAGAACCCGATCCTGTGAGCTGATAGAGAAACCAGGGAGCAGTCCCCGCCCCGCCCTGCACCACTGAGTCCACGAGCCACTGAACAGCCATCCCCGAGCCATGCCGAATGGTCGCCCGAAATAATTGTTGAGTGTTGCTCTGATCAATATAGGCGTTATCATGCCCTTGAGGATAATAGAGATACGCCTGCCTGGGAAAAACTTCAAGCGTTGGTTGAGGAAAAGGTTCAGGTCCATTTCCCATCAAGGTGACAAAGGCATAGGCTTTCCGAAAAGGGTTTTCGGCCGCAGTGGCGATGATGATATCGGTTGTCCCATGGGCAAGGCTGCCTCTCGAAGGAGCGAGATATAAGCCGGTCGGATCAATCGAACCAGCCCCGGGATTTCCTGCAGGATCCTGAACGGCCCAATTCACCTTACTGGTCATTCCGTTATAGACCGAGGCTTGAAACCGGACCTGGGTATTCACAGGATCGGCATATCGTTCATCACGAAAATACACTTCAGCGTTGGCCGGCCAGACCTCTACTTCGATCTGATGCTGACAGGCGACCTGATGGTAGACCTGGTAGGTCGGATGGGAATGGCGACAAGGCGCAGTATGAACCGACACGGCTAACCTTTCTCTATTATTTGCTCACGATGACATCTACATCGTGTCGACGTGTTCCTCAAAGTCATCGTCCGGGAGATCAACGGAACAATTGGCAATCTTCCCGAAGAGCTTGCCATTGAAGCTTAACTTGGATTTACATCCAACCTTCCCCTCCAGTTGTGTCGTGATCCCTTTTGTGCCCAAGACCCCGGCTAATTGCACGTTGGCACCTTCAACCGCGACGGTAAATGGAGAAAGTTTTATACCAAAACTGCCAATCGAAGCCACCGTATGGATTCCACCAGCCCGTCGGAGAAACGGAATCGACAGATTGATCGGAATCTCACCAACCTGAACCGCGATTGCGCTCACCTGCGCGACAAAAGATCCTTTGGCCTTTGTGGCAAAGGCGATTGGTTCGGTTTTAGCCTGGACAGAAAAATCCGGGCAACTCTCCATTCCCAGTTGGCCTTTGAAATTCACGTAGACTCCTCCTGTCCTGTCTGCTGAGTCGTCATCCCATCCGGATAGACCCGCTCGGCCAGATCACTACACATTGCATCAATCCGTTCATTCAATTGTTCGAACCCCTTCAGGGATTGACAAATTTCTTCACAGTTTTCCCCTTCAATCTCAAACGAGACAAAGGGACCAAGTTTAATTCGAAGGACCATATTGGCCGCCATTCTATCACCTTTGGTAAAAAATGAAACCGGGGTATATAAATAAGGGTGTTCCCTTTAATACATTGATTCCCCTTAATTTGACCTGGTCCTACCCACCTTTAATTACTTCGACTTCCTTGAATCCTGGCGACGCACCGGACGCTTGCCATTTCCATTCCCGGTTTTCATCGCTCCGGTCTCATTGGCCTTCTTTTTTGCCATACCACGACCATTGGTCCGACCGTGACCATTAACCGGCATATCATGTGCCTGACTCAGGTTTCTGTCTGCCTCTCGCAAGAATTTTATCATCTGATCCATGGAATCCAACATCACTCCAATCGTGTCTTTTTGTTGTCGATCAAGGTTCTGGTATAAATCTTCAAGTTTTTGTTCAAGTTCCTGCCCGTCACTGGAAGTGCGATATTCTTTGCCACGTTCCCGCAGAACCGTCCCGAACTGATCCAGAATGGAGATCACACCAAATAAAATATCCAACGTTACGTCCTGTGCTTCCTGGCCACGAGGATATGGGCGGGGACGGCAATGGGAACAAGCCAGAACCTGTTCATCTAACCCCATACTCCATCTGGCAAAAAGAGCCGACCGGGAATCGTCAGCAATATTTAAACATCCCCGACGATGAAGTTTCCCATAAACAGGATCGAATTGATACGGGGCCATGGCCGCTTCGGCTTGTCCATCAATTCGCAACAGGGGGCACGCATCGCCGACCTTTCCTTGAGATCGTAGCTCCTGAAGGGCAATCGCAAACACATCACCCCAATATACTTCTGTGGTTCCCGTTGTATCCTCAGAAGAACGTCCCATAACTCTATGTACGCCTGACCACCGGGCTTCCTCTTCCTTGAACGTTTGCGTCTGTGAAAATGACACAAACCGGACACACCATTTCCCAAACGGCCATGATGATTCTTCCTGGGGGCTTAATCATAGACTGCCCAGGCCAATTCTCGATGCGCCTTTTGCAAACGATGCTTTTTAAGACGTGTTGCAAAATATTTTGTCAAAAAGGCAATCAGCAAATCCCGGCCTGAACCTTCTGGTAACCCCTGACGCAAACGGGCAATATGACTTTGAAAGATCCGACGAAGAGTGCGTTCGGGGTCGGCAACCTGGTTGAGATACGTCACCCGATGATAATGCAAGTCTGAAAAGCAATCCCCGTGATCGTCGATATGCATAATCAAGGAGCCGGCTAGAAACATCATACTTAAATAATGCAGAGAAACGGCTGGGACTAAAAATCCTGTCAGAACTAAAATAGCATGGCCACTTCGGTTTCTTGCACTTTCCCGTAGGACCCGCAATTGTTCCCGGCGGGGACGTGAGCGAATGCTCTCCGGATCAGAACGGAAGGCCACATCCCGTTTTTGTGCCTGAAATAGCAACAGTATCGCTTGTCGGAGTAGCGGATCCAGGACATCCCGTTCAGCAAACAAACGCGCAATAATCACATAGAATAGCTTTTCTCGATCCGTTTGAATCTCAAACCAACCCTTGGATAAAAGATCCTCCATCCGATCAATATAGGAATGAGCAACGTCCAAGCCAAAGTCATCAATAAAGCTATCCGCGAGGAAACAACAGCCGCCGAACAAACTGCCAATCATTTGACGACGGGCATCATAGGGAAACCCGGCAATCTCCGCGCAGGCATGGCCTACAATAGTCATTTTGGCACTCAGTTCCATCATCTTCCGGTATTCATCCTGCTGGTGTGTAAATAGGTCGGGGTAATATTCCAGCACTAACGGCTTCAGATAGACCACCACCTGTTTACGATAAAAACTAAACAATTGATCAAGAGGAGTGTGGAGGGATTGGGACGCGTACATAAAAAAAACATCTCGTTGGAACGAAAGAATTCCTATTATAAAGCGTTGAAGCGAAAATTCAAATATGATCCAATGAATCTTACAAAAAAATTTCAAATTTCAAGGAGAGCTTACGGTTCAATTGCCATGTCTTCAAGCAGCCTTGCAAGTATGGAGAACTCTAAGCTGAAGTAGATTGGTGTCTATAATCCAAAATCCCCACCAAATGAAAGATCTTAATCGGGATCATGGCAAAAGCGGATTCTTTGGGAAGAAAAGACTCAGGGATTCATGCGCGAATGGTGTAGGCATGCAAATTCACTGGACTGATTCATACTGCGTTCACATCATATTTATTTTTGAAATCGCCTAGAAGCCGAGGTACCTCACAACATAAAAAACAATCGGGGGGGTTGCCTGTCAAAATAAAAGTAAGATTGGACAGTAATTGGAAGTTCACAGAACAGTCATGTCATCCTACCCGAAACTTAATCCGGCCGGGCCTTTGTATTTTTTTCAGAGTCTGGAAAGCCATGAAGTTGAGCCCTGGTGTCCAGTTCGTGGGCTTTTCGCCCACCCCTCGCCGTCCGGCATTCGCCTAAATTCCCATGCACCATCAGCCTCGCCATTTGAACACAGCGTTCTACCAGGGCAGTTGCGCCCTCCCGGAGTGCTTGGGACTTCTGCACGTATCGCATATTATTTTGCATATCCTCCGCACTCCATCCTCGGGAATGCGCAATATAGGGAAACTGCGGGAACTGCACACCGATTTCGGCGAAAAACCCCAGTAGTTGTCCTGCCACAGCCTGAATATTATCCTGCCCGCCCGTAATAATAAACCCACCCACTTTATTATGAAGCAGATGTTTATCTGAAATCGTTTCTTGATTCTGTATGCAGTTCATCCGCTCAACCATCTTGAAATAGAGGCTGCTGGCCGCCCCCCACCGAATGGGAGTGGCCAGCACCAAGACATCAGCCCAATGCACCAGCCCCTCGTAGACCTGGTCCATCTCATCTTGTGGATCCATCTGCGTAATCGAACAGGGCCAGGTACAGGCCCGTGATGATTTGGAATAAAAACCCTCGCAAGGGCGAAAGGACAGATCCCGAAGACGCAACAAGCGCGTTTCACAATCTAGATTGTCCGAGGCATGCTTCAGCCCAATTTCAAGCAAATCTTCCGAGGTACTATAGCGAGGATGATCAGGCGTCATAACCGTCGTGGAAAGCCCGAGAACCCGAATCAACCCGTCTTCCCTGTGGGGAGTTCGAGCAAGCGGATGGGGTTCATGGGCTTTCCGAGTTCGTTTCGAAATCGCCGTGGACCGAATCAAAACTCGCCCCTCCGCTACTTTCACCTCATAGGCCGGCACCGCGTCTTCTTCATACCCCGGTTCCCCTTTGCCCGTTCGATAATGAAACTTCCAATAATGCCAGGGGCAGACCACGTACTCCCCGTCCAAGGTTCCTTCACTTAACGGCCCACCTACATGGTTGCACGCACCATTGATCGCTCCGAACTGCCCATTGCGGTAGGTTAACGCCACTGGGGTTCGTCCGATCAGCACCTGCTGCACCGGCTGATGCTTTAAATCTTCCACACCACCCACATCGATCCAGGTTGAATTCGGCATGTTGACTCCTGGTAATAATGAATCGTCAATCTTTATAAACGCAAAAGAGTAATTGTCACAAACTGGAAAGACAGTGCAACCCTATTGCGGAGGAGAACCTCTGCCTTTCGAATCCTCTACGATTAATATTCCGCCCATAATCGGATGAATTTGGCAGTGGTATGAATAGCGGCCTGGGGGTAGCCCTGGAAGGGTGTATGTCTTCCCCGGTGCGACCTTACCGGAATCAAACAGACACGGCTTTTCTGTTCCACAATCGTCATGTTGAACGGTATGAGGAGACGCCGTGGCATTAATCCACTCTATGGGAACACCGGCCCAGACCACAGCTTCATGCGGATAATAATAGGGAGGAAAATGTTCCATCCGGATCGGTTCATTTATGAATTCCGCTTCTGCCGGAAAGTCGCCCATCAATACCAAACTAATAAAAAAGACAATATGAATCTTTTTCAGTGCTCTATCTCCTTTTTTGTGAATTGGAGGAATTGTCGCATGGGTTCTTATATGTTACCAAAGCGCATGAAAGTATCAAAAATTATCGTATCTCTCCTAACTCATTCACCATTTGGCGCATGGCCGATACTTTTAATGGACCGGGACAGCCTTAGAGGAAGAGAACATTCAAGAGGACGGCACAGAGGGAGATAGCGGACAGGGCGATCGCCGCAAGACTGATTTGCAAAGCGCGTTGCTGATTAGATGTGGCCACTGAGGCGGCGTGTTCGATAGCCGCAACCGTACTTTGCAATTGTTCGGCAAGTTCTTTGACATGTGTGGCGTTTTGGGAGGCGGCTGTTTGTAACTCGCTGATTTGTTGCTGCAACAAATGTGTCTGATCCGTGGTAGGGGCGGAGCTTTTCTTGGTAAACGCTGGTGCAGTAGCCGAAATGATTGTCCCGATATGTGGAAGAACGGCTTTAAGTGCCGGAATAAGCCATGTTGCCATAAGAATACCTCACAACAATAAACATCTATTAGTCCAATGAAGGACCAAAAGCAATATGCTAAAAATGTAGCTGTTTGTCAAAGAAATGGCCATAAAGCTCAAAAGATGGTTTAGACGGATTTCCCGGTGCCGCATGGAGCTACGTTTCGACACCCATCCACTGTGGGAGATCTAAGCCTTCCATTAAGAATTCGATTGAAAAGGACGAGAGATCGGTCCCCACCTTATCCAAACAGGGAGCGCTCTGCCCGCTGGAGATCATCAGGCGAGCCGAATAACACAACGACATCCCCTGCCTCCAACCTGGTTTCGCCTGACGGCATGAGTTGCCGTTGCCCTTGCCGCACCAAAGCGGCAATCGCGACGCCCTTTAGATTCAGTTCATGTAATGAGTTTCCCACAACAGAACTGTCCGGAGGTAGGACCACCGGTCGAAGGCGGTCGACGTTGTGTTCTTCCCGCGTGTCAGCCAGCAGGCTATCGCCCAGAAAGAACTCACGTAATAAATGATACCGCCCATTGCGCTGTTCCCGCATTCGGCGTGCCACGCGGGAAATCGGCACGTCCAGTAACACTAGAGCATGTGCGGCGATCATGAGACCGGCTTCCAGTGTCTCCGGCACCACCTCTGTCGCGCCGGCCTCGCGCAATTCCTCGACGTGGGTTTCATCGCGGGTACGTACCATGATCGGAAGATCTGGACGTAAGGTGCGAAGGTGATGCAGGGTTTTATGAGCCGACCCCACATCTGCG
>BQIZ01000128.1 GCA_021604365.1 Nitrospirales bacterium | reverse complement strand
CTCTTCTCCCCCGAAACCGACTGACCCGTCAAGCAGCCCATCCACAAACCATTTGAACCCGACCGGGACTTCAACGAGACGCCGTCCCAATTTGGCCGCCACTCGATCGATCATGCTGCTACTCACGACCGTCTTCCCGACTGCGGCATCCTTCCGCCAGCCGGAGCGTTGGGCAAACAGATACGAAATCGCCACAGCGAGATAGTGGTTGGGATTCATCAGTCCCGCCGTGCGCGTGACGATTCCATGCCGGTCATGGTCGGTATCGTTGGCGAAGGCAATATCGAAACGGTCTTTTAAGGCAATCAGTCCGGCCATGGCATAGGGCGAGGAACAATCCATGCGAATCTTTCCATCCCAATCCAGATTCATGAAGCGAAAGGTTGGATCCACGCCTTCATGCACGACCGTCACCGGGAATCCGTATCGCTCGGTGATGGGTCCCCAATAGTCCACGCCTGCTCCGCCGAGCGGATCCACTCCAATGGACAATTTCGCGTCGCGGATCGCCTCCATGTCGATCACGGCCCCTAGATCGCCAACATACGAACCGACATAGTCATGCTGGTGCGTGGTCGAGGTGCGTCGTGCCTTCTCATACGAAACGCGCTGAACTCCGCGCAGGTTATCGGCCAGCAACGCGTTCGCCTGTTTCTCGATCCAGGTGGTCACGTCGGCATCAGCCGGCCCGCCATGGGGCGGGTTGTATTTGAAGCCACCGTCTTCAGGCGGATTGTGCGAGGGCGTGATGACAATGCCATCGGCCACACCCGTCTTCCGATCACGGTTGTAGGTCAGGATGGCATGGGAAATAACCGGCGTCGGGGTGTACCCGTTGTCGCGGTCTACCATGACGACCACACCATTGGCGGCGAGTACTTCGAGCGTGCTTGCCAGGGCAGGTTCCGAAAGCGCATGGGTATCCATGCCTAAAAAAAGAGGGCCGTCAATATGTTGTTGTTGACGATACAGGCAGATGGCTTGGGTGGTGGCCAGGATATGCGCTTCATTAAAGGAAAGCTTTAAGGAGGAGCCGCGGTGTCCCGATGTGCCGAAAGCGACCCGTTGCTCCGGCACCGACGGGTCAGGCCGTCCGGTGTAATAGGCGGTGACCAGCCGGGGGATGTTGGCGAGCATGGACGGCTGGGTGGGTTTTCCTGCAAGGGCACTGACCTTCATGGTGATCGCTCCGCGTTCAAAATGGATGTAGATGCTATCTCCGGCTTTCAGTCAGAGGAGGCATACCTTACCGATATTTATCAGAGGATTCAAAGTCTTCATTTTTTCTCATGCCGACCTGGCGGTGTCCCGGAATCGGATGCAGACTTCGACTCCGTTTTGGATGTGTTCTGTATGGCATGAATCCTCACCGAAGGCCTGAAAATTTCAGACCTTATGACAGTCTTATCAACATCTTTAAAGAAATTCTGTGGATAAGAAAATCATTGACAGCGTATTCTTTTTCACGGTCATCAATGGGCATCGGTGTGAAGACGCATGTCAAGAAAAAAAATACTTTTTCTACCTTTACTCCTATGCCAAAAAACCTACACCACTTCCTGTGGGGGCATAAAAAAATCTTTATACAATGCTTAAAACAGAGGCAATCTGCTCATTTCCTTTTTATTCCTTAGAAAAACACGCGATGCATGACAGTATTCACCAGGTTATACACAAAATTTGGGGATGAAAATTTTTTCTCATGGTCTGCATTTTGCCGACCCCAAATATCAAAGCTTTTTATGTGATGGCTGTCATTCGCGAGGAGCTAAAAGGATGGTGGTGCAAATCATCTCAAAACTATTCACATTCTCGTTCGTCTCACACTTTTGCGCCAACCCGTAATGATTTCGATAGAAGATATTTGTTGATGTACCAGTTCTGATCATACCTAACATCCCGATATCACATGAGCGTTGTCATCTTGACCAATTCGGCAAAACTTAGGGCAGGGTGGAAGGAAGGATCTTGCTGAGCCGTGGCATCGTCAATTTTGGCACAGATGCTCCGCCATGGGCTCAGCATGACAGTTGGCGATGGCCTTCCCTGGTGGGGTGTTCGTCAAATATGTGAATGTCCCATTGAAGGGGTTATCCTGCATGGGGCACGTTGCATTTCTGTGGAGAGCCAGGCCACAACGATTCACACCAGGCCTGTTTACACAATGCACCTCATTGGTAGAATAAGCGGTGCCTCGCAATAATTCCTCTTTCCCGTTTTTGACTGTTCGACGCACGGCGTTTCACCGTTTATTTCCTGCAAACAATTCCGCCGCCTATGTCGTGTCAGAGGTGGGCGTGCCATTGTTGATGATAATGCCTTCGAGCCCTTATCACAGACCATTCCGCTATTGGACAATCAGGCCCCATGGACTCCTTTGAATCCTTCGTCGCGACCGTAGCCGGATGGGTGTGGGGTCCGCCCATGTTGCTTCTGTTGGTCGGCACCGGGTTGTATCTGACCATTCTGCTGAAAGGCTTGCAGTTTCGTGTCCTGCCGCATGCTCTGAAATTAATTTTTCACAAAGAGCCGAGTGGCCATGGCGACATCAGTCATTTTGCCGCGCTCATGACGGCCTTATCCGCCACCGTGGGTATCGGGAATATTGTCGGTGTGGCCGTCGCGATCACGCTCGGTGGACCCGGAGCTGTCTTTTGGATGTGGATGACCGGTCTGGTGGGCATGGCGACCAAATATGGCGAAGCTGTGCTGGCGGTGAAATACCGTGAGCAAGGCGAATACGGGATGCGTGGCGGGCCCATGTATTATCTAGCCAAGGGTGCCGGGTTGCCCTGGTTAGGCTGGCTCTTTGCCTTGTTCACGGCCTGTGCGGCATTTGGCATCGGCAATATGACACAGGCCAATGCCGTGGCCGGCATCCTTGAGTCGACGTTTCAGGTCCAACCCTGGGTCACCGGCATGGCGTTGATGGGAATGACCGGGCTAGTGATCTTGGGCGGCATCACATCCATTGGGCGGTTTACCTCGGTACTGGTGCCATTCATGATTGTGGGGTATGTCACGTCAGCCCTGGTCGTCCTGGCCCTGCATGTGACGGAGATTCCACAGGCCTTGGCGAGTATCCTCTATCACGCGTGGAACCCGATTGCGGCAGGAGGCGGGTTTGCGGGTGCCACGATGGCCGCCGCCATGCGCTATGGGTTAGCCAGAGGAGTGTTTTCGAATGAATCGGGTTTGGGGTCCGCGCCCATTGCCGCCGCCGCCGCACGGACAGACGATCCGGTCCGGCAGGCACTGGTCAGCATGACCCAGACCTTCATCGATACCCTGGTTGTTTGCAGTATGACGGCGTTGATTATCCTGACCGCGACTCCATGGACGCAAGGCATCGACGCGGCTCAACTCACCAGCGCCAGTTTCGGGGAAACCCTGGGCCACACAGGAGAACTCATGGTTACCCTCTCCATTACCCTCTTTGCCTATTCGACCTTGATCGGCTGGAATTATTATGGGGAGAAAGCCATTGAGTATTTGATGGGTCCGAGGGCCATCGTGTATTACCGCGTGATCTTTGTGGCGGTGGTCCTGCTCGGTGCCACGTCCAGGTTGGAATTGGTTTGGAATGTGTCCGATGTTATGAACGGCCTGATGGCCATTCCGAATCTCATCGGGTTGCTGCTCCTGGCAAAGATTATCAAACAGGAAACGGCACGCTATTTTAGCCTGCAAAAGATGGGTACAGGTTCTTCGGGTTCTCCTACTCCCCCTCCTGTGTAACGCGGGGAAGGGAAAACTGAATACCCCTATCAAGCCGGCCGATCAATAGTCCGTGTGCCGATCATTCACGCCACCGACCCTTCTAAATTTTTTGGTACGGTTGAGGGTTGATACCTGTGTTCACCACAGGCTGCCAGGTTAGATCGGGTATCAGGAGTGGACAAACCATTGCCCCAATTTCAATAGGGCGTAGGGTGCCAGATAAAAAGACAATACGGAAATCACGACCCCTGATATGGCTCCGGACAATCCGCTCATGAACACCCCGATCAAGGGGAGCAAAAACACGATCAAAATCATGGCCAGGGCGATACGCTTGTGGTGTTCGTAGAAAGCCTGGCGTCGGTCACTTTTTAGCGAATCGGAAAATGATAAATCGGAAGGAAGTGCCATTCGTACAGTATAGACAATCAGAGTGTTGATTGTGAATGTATTCCTTAATTCTGACAAGAGAATTTCATGGTGCCGTAAAGGAGATGGAAAAATGCGATTCTCCCCCATGAACCACCCCATGCAGACGAAAGAGTCCCACGCCTCCCAAACGCACACGCTCCCTGGGATTCAGACATCCTACAGGCCCTTGAACAAAAGATAGTCAATCTCATCCGTTTTATACATTGGGCGAATGACATTCTCCTGATATAGATCAATAAGAAAGATTGGGCAAAAGATGTATGCATAATATTCCTAATAAGGAGAAATTGTTTATGGTCACAAAAACTCAGAAAGCCCAGGCAGCACAAGTAACCGACATGCTTCGCAAAGACCACAAAAAAGTCAAAGGGCTTTTTAGGAAATTTGAAAAGACGGATAATGCCCAGGAGAAGCAAGAGATTGTCGACATGGTGGTGACGGAGCTTGAAATCCATGCGGAGTTGGAGGAAAAGATTATCTATCCGGCGATTCGCTGGAAAATGAATGACGAAGACCTGATGGATGAGGCCATCGAAGAGCACCATGTTGTGCATGGCGTCATCGGGGAACTGAAAAAAATGAAGCCGGGTGACCAACGCTATGATGCGAAAGTGACGGTGCTCGGCGAACTCTGCAAACATCATATTCAAGAAGAAGAGGAAGAAATGCTGCCCAAAGCAGAAAAGCGGGATATCGACTGGGACGGTCTCCACGAGCAGGTGATGAAAAGGAAAGACCAACTCGTGGAGAAGGCGGGGTTGTCTTCCAATGGCGCAAGCAAGAATTCGAAAGCGCGGAAAAAGAAATAGGAAAAGCACACACGCCCGGGCTCAACCGCATGTCAAAAAAAAATTTCAAAAGTCCATTGATCGGGAGGCAATCATGCCGGGTGACGGCATGGTTGCTACTCAGAATGATGCTCCTGTGCCTGATCCCGGCGGTAGCCTCTACACAGGGAGCACTAGGGGAGGAGTTGATGGTGAGTGGGAGGCATACATTCTCATGCCCGGACAGGCCCAACTGTGTTTCCACGATGGCTGCGGCGGAAAGCCATGCGATTGCACCCTATCGATATCAAACATCCTTGGGGGAAGCCAAAGACGAGCTGAAAGAAATTTTCGGTCAAATTCCTCGCACGGAATTGGTGAGGGAAGAGGAGGATTATCTTCAGTACGAAGTCAAAAGTTTTCTCTTTGGTTTTGTGGACGATGTCGAGTTGTGGTTGGATGAGGCCACAAAAACCATTCACTTCCGTTCAGCAGCTCGCAGCGGCTACTACGATTTCGGGGTCAACCGAAGGCGAATGGAAGATGTGCGACAAAGGCTGAAGGGCAAGCTGTAGCGACGGCAATATGCATGCAATATTCTGCAACCTGCCCATAAAGCCCCGCATGGGTCCTCAATACAATATCTCACAAACATGCATTAAGGGGCAGTTGAAAAAAGCCGCCAGCGGCGTTCTCGCCATTTTTCCGTGCTCACGTACTGGAAGTACGCTCTGCGCGCAAAAATGCCTGTGGCCTTGCTGGACGAACTTTTTTGAACCGCCCCCGAGACCTCTGATATGCACCGTGCCTGGGGGGCAATTTGCCCTTGGAAATTATTATTATTCAGCACTCCCATTAAACAAATTCATTGTCATCCTGAGTGAAACGAAGGATCTAGCCAAGGCAGAGCCGCATCCATCTGTCGACCGACTCTTTCTTTTGGCTCTCCCCTTCCTCATTTCCGCCGGCCATCACCGGACAACATTTCGAAGTGCTTCTGTTTATTTGACCGTTTATTTAAGTATGGGAAGGAGGAGTGTACGTGGTGGGGTGGATGGTAACGACGATGGATTTTGAGGTGGGAGTGTTGCTCTTGTCGGCGACGCTGTCGATGGGGATGAGCACGTTGGCTTCGGGGAAATAGGTTGCCACACAGGTCCGGGGAATGGGGTAAGGGACCACGACAAAGCGCGAGGCTAATCGCGTTTGACCTTTGTGATGGCTGATGATATCCACCGCGTCGCCTTTTGCAAATTTTCGTTCTTCCATATCCTGCTCATTCATGAACACAACCCGTCGGCCGGCTTTGATGCCACGGTACCGGTCATCCAATCCATAGATGGTGGTGTTGTATTGATCGTGGCTGCGGATGGTCATCATGAGCAATTGATCGGGTGCCAGGTGAATGTCCGGCATCGGGTGGACGGTGAACCGGGCTTTACCGGATGGAGTGGGAAATTGCCGGGCATCACGGATCGGATTGGCGAGATAGAACCCTCCTGGTTTGTTGACGCGTTCGGTGTAGTGCTCATGCCCGGGGACGACCTGGCTGATGAGATGACGAATGGCATCGTAATCGTGGATGAGTTCGTCCCAGTTGATGTGGCTCCCTGGCCCTTCTTTGTTAGTGAAGGTGGCCTTCGCGAGGCTGGCGACGATATCGACTTCACTTTTGAGAAACTCGGATACCGGCTCAAGTCGGCCCTGTGAGGTTTGGACGATACCCATGGTGTTTTCCGTGGTGACATATTGGGGGATGTCATCTTGAAGGTCCTTGTCGGTGCGCCCCAGGGCCGGAAGGATCAGAGCCTCGGTTCCGGTGACCAGATGAGCCCGGTTGAGTTTGGTGGAGATGTGGACGGTGAGCCGGCAGCCGGAAAGCGCCTGCGCGGTATAGGCCGTATCCGGTGTGGCCGAAAGAAAGTTTCCACCGAGAGCCATGAAGACCTTGGCCTTTCCGGCATGCATGGCCTTGATGCCTCGCACCGCGTCATGGCCTCTTTTGGTGGGTGGCTGAAAGTGACAAGCCTTTTCGAGGCGATCCAAAAATTCGGGAGAGGGGTTTTCGGTGATGCCCATGGTGCGATCGCCCTGCACATTGCTATGCCCACGGACGGGGCAGGGGCCTGCACCTGGTTTTCCGATGTTGCCACGCAGTAAGAGGAAGTTAATGATTTCCTGCATGTTGGCCACGGCGTTTTTATGTTGGGTCATGCCCATGGCCCAGGTGCAGATGATACTCTTGGCCTGTTCCGCAATATCCGCGGCCTTCTGAATGTCCTCTCTGGCAATGCCGCTACCTTCTTCAATTTTCTCCCATGAGATGTTTCGTGTAATGGTGGCGAAGTTGTCAAAGCCTTCGGTGTATTCCTGTATGAAGGGGAGGTCGAGAATGGTGCCAGGATTCTTTTCTTCCCTCATGAGCAATTCCTTCATGATGCCTTTGAGCAGGGGAACGTCGCCGTTGATTTTGACGGGGAGAAACAGCGTGGCGATCGGGGTTCCCTGGCCCAACCAGCGGGTGACTTCCCGGGGATGAATGAATCGGGTGGTGCCGGCTTCAGGAAGCGGATTGATGCTGACAATCTGACAGCCTCGCCGGGCGACCTGCTGAAGTGTGGCGAGCATACGCGGATGGTTGGTCCCGGGGTTTTGTCCAAGAATGAAGATGGCGTCGGCCTTGTCGAAATCGTCGAGTGTGACGGTGGCTTTGCCGATGCCGATGACTTCTTTTAACGCCAGGCTGCTGGATTCGTGGCACATGTTGGAGGAATCGGGGAGATTGTTGGTGCCATAGAGCCGCGCGAAAAGTTGATAGAGAAATGCGGCTTCGTTGCTGGTACGACCCGATGTATAGAAGATGGCTTCGCTGGGATCGTCGAGGGCATTGAGGTGTCCGGCGATGGTGTCAAATGCCGTGGCCCAGGAGACCGGATGATAATGCGTATCTTCGCTCCGTTTGATCATCGGGCGGTTGAGGCGTCCTTGCTGCCCGAGCCAGTGATCCGATTCCTTGCCCAGTTGCTCCAGAGAATATCGTTGGAAAAATTCTTTGGAGATGACGGTCGTGGTGGCTTCATGGGCGACGGCTTTGACGCCGTTTTCACAAAACTCGGTGATGGCCCGCACACCATCGGGATCGGGCCAGCCACAGCCCGGGCAATCAAATCCTTGCTTTTGATTGACCTTGAGGAGGGCCTGGCCACCGCGCATGAAACCCAGTTCGTGCGTGGTATGTTTGAGGGAAGTGAGAATGGCGGGGATGCCGCCGGCGCACGTGGAGGGCGCGTCAAGTTGAAGGCCGTGGCCATCTTCGATCGGGGTGCTCCACGGCGGGGTTGACGGGGCTTCCGGTATGTCGCGTTGTTCGTCCACCTGTGTCCTCTGGTTGTGTAGCCTGGTGGGCTTGAATTCGTCCGAAGTCGTGATAGACCGTCATGCGTTGATGGTCTAAAAACCCCACCAGGGTCATGTTAAAATCTTGTGCCATCTGCACCGCGAGTGTGGAGGGTGCGCCCACGGCGGCAACAAAGGGGATGCCGCCCATAGAGGATTTTTGCATGAGTTCGAAGCTGGCCCGCCCGCTTACCAGCACCACATGGCGATGTAGGGGAAGATGGTTATTCATCAAGGCCCACCCTAGAACTTTATCCAGAGCATTGTGCCGTCCGACATCTTCCCGCAGACAGAGCAACGCGCCTTCTTCATCAAACAAGGCTGAAGCATGACAGCCCCCCGTTTGCTTAAAGAGCTGTTGCTGTGCGGCCATGCGTTCCGGCAGACAGAATAGCATGTTTTGTGTGACGGAAGGGGAAGTCAGGATTTTAATGTTTTGGCCAAATGGATTGTTGATTTTAAGGGCCTCGATGGAAGTTTTGCCGCAGATCCCGCAACTGGAGGTCGTATAAAAATTCCGGTCCATCGTCGCGGTTTTCACCGACACGGTGGAGTGCAGCTTTACCCGCACGATATTCTGAAAGTGCTGCCCCTCGACGATTGGTCCACATGGTCGAATCTGTTTGATGTCGTTCCATTCAGTAATGATGCCTTCGGTGAACAGAAATCCTGCGGCCAATTCGGAATCGTGCCCCGGAGTCCGCATGGTAATCGAGATACTTTTCCACTGAGGCAGGCCGTCGGCCCAATACTCCAGTCGAATTTCAAGCGGTTCTTCAATTGCCAACCGGTCGGCTCTGGCCTGTGGAACTTGGCGGGGGGAGTCGGCGAAAAAGGTTGTGCCCTGCGTCGAATAGAGTTTGGTTGCCATGCTCCCAACCTCTTTATCGGTGAATGGCTAAGCACCATTGGTGTCACTGTCGTTCTTCTTATTATAGCTCTCCTTATTATCCTTATGCACGGCAGAATTTCTTCGCGGTGGAAGAATGCCTGATTCGGAGAATTCCAGGCTTCGATTGAATTCTCTGCCCTAAACATTGACATTGGCATCCTGGGGAAATCGAAGGACCTCGTCAGGCCATGAGTCATTTCGTCTTCGGTCATCCTTTACCCCAGTTTGAGGTCTTTGATGGCTATATTGTGCGGGTGCTGTAAACTTATTCTCTTTAGACGTCAGATTTCCTGATACGATAGGGAATGCTCGAAAGGTGACTCATGAAGATTCTTCTGACGGGAGCGACAGGATATGTAGGCGGGAGACTGCTGCGTCGGCTGGAGCAGGATGGCCGGCAGGTGCGGTGCCTTGCCCGGCGGCCGGATTTTTTGCAAGCCAGGGTTGGTCCGGGGACAGAGGTCGTTACCGGTGATGTGCTTGACCCGGCCAGCTTGGCAACCGCCATGTGCGGAGTGGACGTGGCCTACTACCTTGTACATTCCATGGGGGCGTCAGGAAGTTTCGAGGATACGGATCGTGAGGCTGCGGACAATTTCGGCCAGGCTGCGCGCTGGGCCGGTGTGGGACGCCTCATTTACCTTGGCGGTTTGGGCGATGACCGGGAAACATTGTCTCCTCATCTGCGAAGCCGGCATGAGGTGGGAGAAATTCTTCGGCAATCCGGCGTGCCTGTCCTGGAATTTCGGGCCTCCATCGTTCTTGGCTCCGGCAGCTTGTCTTTTGAGATGATCCGGGCGTTGGTGGAACGGTTGCCGGTGATGTTGACGCCACGCTGGGTTCATGTCCCTGCCCAACCCATCGCAATCGATGATGTGCTGGCCTATTTGATCGGAGCGCTTGACCTGCCGATGACGAACAGCCAGGTTCTGGAGATTGGCGGTCTTGATGTGGTGTCGTACGGGGATCTGATGCGGGAATACGCCCGCCAGCGACAACTGCGTCGGCTCATGGTGCCCGTGCCGGTTCTCACGCCACGATTATCCAGCCTGTGGCTTGGCCTCGTGACGCCGTTGTATGCGCGTGTGGGACGCAAACTCATTCAAAGTATCCGGTATCCTACGGTGGTCCGCGATGACTCCGCGCGACGGGTGTTTGCGATCGAGCCCATCAGTGTGCGCGATGCCATCGCGCAGGCGTTACGGAATGAAGATTCGAAATTGGCGGAGTCACGATGGTCGGATGCGAACTCTGTAGGCGGGGAAGCGCGCCAATATGGCGGCGTACGATTTGGTAACCGGTTAGTGGATGTGCGCAGGCGGCAGGTGCCTGTTTCTCCGGTTGACGCGTTTCGCCCAATTCAACGAATCGGCGGGAGTACCGGCTGGTACTACGGTAACTGGCTATGGACCTTCCGTGGTTGGTTGGATCTCTTATTAGGGGGCGTGGGTCGTCGCCGTGGCCGGCGGGATCCGGAAGCCTTGCGGGTGGGGGACGTGGTGGATTGGTGGCGGGTGGAGGCTATCGAACCGGGGAGGCGTCTCAGGCTCTTTGCCGAAATGAAATTGCCCGGACGTGCCTGGCTTGAGTTTCTGGTGGAACCTGAAGGTGCCGGCTCGAAGATCACGCAAACAGCCAGTTTTGATCCCATTGGTCTAGGAGGTTTGATGTATTGGTATGG
>BQIZ01000127.1 GCA_021604365.1 Nitrospirales bacterium | reverse complement strand
CCAGAACCAGGCCTCCAACCGGAGCAGTCTCCGTATGTTCGGATTGAGGGCCGGCATGCTTCTGCCGCATCCACTTCCCGACTCCAGGGTTTGGTGTGTCCTTTTTTGACTGGGCCATGTTCGTCCTCCTCTTTGTCTCATAATAAATAGGGATTACTTGATCGGATCATGGACCGTAATCAGCCTGGTGCCGTCGGTAAACACGGCCTCAAGTTGAACGAAAGGGATCATCTCGGCTACTCCCTCCATGACGTCATCACGTGTCAGCACGCCCGCAGCCTCCGTCATCACCTCCTCGACCGTCTTCCCTTCGCGGGCCCCTTCGAGAGCCGTGGAGCAGATGAGCGCCATCGATTCCGGATGATTCAGCTTCAGACCTTTAGTCTTCCGCCGTTGGGCGATATCGCCAAGTTGGTAAATCAATAGTTTTTCCGTCTCACGAGGTGTTAGATGCATGACATGCTCTCCTCTTCAATAGTGTACGTGTGATGTAAGAGATTCGGCGCCCGCAGCCCACGAAACGATCCAAGCGATCCCCTCTGCCTGTTGACGTTAACTTAAATTCTCCACCGGCTCTCGCAGGAACAACGCATCGATCTGACCGACGGCGACAATAATCCATGACGCGACCACAAAGGGGGCAGTCAACGCGGGGATGCCCAGCCAGGAGGGAAAGAACTCCGTCAGAGGAACGGAGATCATGGCGGCCAGTAAAGCAATCAGGAGAGACTTTCCCCACAGGTACACCGCGATCGGCGCCAGAACGGCGTTGTACCCATAGATGCCCAGGTGGACTGCCGATGTCGGGTCATTGTGATAAAGCGCCACAAGCGTTCCCACTATCGATCCCAAGAGCCCAAGCAGCGCGTGGCGCCATGTGCAGACGGCAATCCCCGCAAGAAACAGGATTCCAGTTACCACCGTCGCACCGAACATCACCTCGGCCGCACCCGCCAAAACCTCGGCGACAAAACCGGACGGCGTATGCGCCGGGGGAGCCGGCATCACATCGATCGCTGTTCCGGCTATCCCATGCGCGACAATCAGGACCAACCACGTGACGAGGACGAAGGGGGCGGTGTAGGTGGGGAACTTCAGATATCGGCGCATCACATAGGTCAGAAACGTCGAGACCACACACCCCGCCACAAGCAGGACCCATGTCAGGGGCTCAGGTTTTAGGTAAAAGAGCGAGGCAATCCCCACCAGAGTCGGGTTGAAGCCATGCAGTCCTGTCTCGACCTCCTCGCCGTCGAATCGCGCCAACGTCGCAGTGACCGGACCAATGAGGGCCCCAATCAGCGCACCTACCGCCATCAACGGAGACGCGAATGCGATCCCAAGCAAAAATAAGATACCCGTTCCGGCATGGCCCTGGAACATCACCTGACCAATCCCGCGAAGGACGATCTGGAAGAAATTGCCCGGATCCCATAACGTCTGCCGGTCGTTCAGGATGGACTTCGTTGCCATGTCAGTCCCCCGTCACAGTTGAAGTTGAAGGCCCAGCCCCACAGCACTGACCGCATCGCCCTTGACGCCTGGGGTATAGGTCCTGCCTTTGGTTAAAAAATCGCCATATTGATAAAACAGCGAAATCCTCGCGTTATGCCCATCGATCACATAGTTCAATCCCCCCTCAACCAGGTATCGGGAGGAACTCTCATTAGGATTGGTGTCCACATAGCGCACGTAAGGCTGAAATTGCCCGATACCGACTTTTTGCGGAAAAAGATACAAGCCCGTTGTCATCCAGGAAAGACCAGAAAAGATGCAGAAACAATTGGGGTCAGCCAACGCCTGATCGCTCAGGTTGGGGTTGAAATACTTGAGTTCACCCTCGAAGGTCAGCACACCCTTATTGCCAAGCACCTTTTCGAATAAGAGATCCCCATTCATTCCGTAAAAGGTCGAAGGAGAGGCCTGAGTGCCGGCTCCATTGTTTTGGTATTGCAACACATAGGCTGCGGTCAATATATCGCCGCCCTTGCCGTAATAGGTGCTGCTGGTGTAGTAGCCTGGATTATGTTCGATGTTGAGAAAGTTGTAACTGATGCGTCCGGCATAGAGCAGGCTGTCTGACTGATTCGACCCGCCGCGGTGCCCTTGAAAAACTCCCAGGACATACGTCAATCGCCTATCCGGAGTTAATGCTCCCCAAAAGTTCACACCGTCGTCGCGCCCGAACCGCCCCCCCTGCCCAATATTCCCGGAGAAATCCGCAGTGTAAAACGGGGTTTGAGTAAAGTTATAAACATTTTGAAAAAACGGGCCGTCCAGTTCGGCACGGTGCTGTGGAACTAACTGACGTCCTGCCCAGATATTGAAATACTGATTAAATTCAAACTTGCCGATGGCATCAAGGATAATCATATTTCCACCGCGGGTAGGATCGGACGACGTACAATTGTCACATTCGGTGTTAAACTCGACCTTGATATATTTATGAATCTGCCCATTGACGTAGAGACGGAGATTGTCCAGGTTAAAGTCATTGCCCCAATTTCCATTCGGCGCCTTTTCTTCCTGAGCAGTAAAACTCGTCCTTAAGCCCAACCCCAAACTAATCCACTTCGTATCGTCTATCTCTATTTTCCCTGCCGCATAGACATCGGATGCACATAAAACCTTTAAAAAGAGAATGATGGATAAAAGACTGATTACTCTCAATGTGACTGGTTTTAGCATGCGCTCTCTTCTTGATCTAATCAACACGTTTACGAGAAGGGTGAGCCGGATGAGTCAAAATATGTATCCGTGTATTACAAAGGATAGTTTCTGATTCAACGCAGCAGCCATAAAAATTTAGAAATATATTGGAATTTGCCTTTTTATAGCAGAAAGTTCTAATTAATACTATAAAAACCCCTTGAAGCCGCCCTAGGGAACCTTTGTTACATAAAAAGGCTGAACATAGAACGTGCATCAGTTAGAACTCATATGCAAGATCCCCCGAAGATCTCAAAAGGAATAATTGCCAAGGTCTGGGATATTTTTTACTTTGAGTATTGAAATTTTTTGAGTCGTGAAACTGAACGAATGGAGCGACATTCGATGATTTGCACCCGAACATGAATTCGGCCACCGGGTTGATCGCGCCGAGACGAAGTATAGAAAAAATGGCCATTGGAAATGTAGAAGATTCAATGGGAGCCTTTGCAAACATCAAGGTTATGACATCCCAAACATGACAAAGATTTTGCCAAGAATTAACATGGTGGAGATTGAGATCGTCGGACTTGTTTGCCTTCTCATAGGCTTATCCCGCTTTATGATGTAGAGCCGAAAGATCGGACCGCTCTATTTAATTTAAAGGGAAACAAACAAGTCGGTGCCAACCTGGAGTCTGAATTTCTGTGTGATCCGTACTGCGGTCGAAAAAAGCGACGAGGAAGTGTCATGCAAATAAGGGCAGAATATATGTGGCACATGAGCCTGGCAGGGTTTTTGGGCGTCGCGATTATTCTTGGTTGCGCTGGGTCTGGTATACGAACTCCCATTCACAAGGACGAGATTACGCGCGTGTATCTGGAATGGGTTCCACAAGACTCCTTTCGGGCCACCCATCCGGCGGTACTCTCGCCGACCGTAATCCGTCGAGCGTTACGGGGATTAAGGGTGCAAAAACAAGAACCTGCCGTTGCGGAACTTTTGGCCGGGTTGCCGGAGCCACAGAGAATTTTATCCGATGATGATGTGGAACTCCTTACTCCTCATATTCATTTGGCATTGTCCCAGGCCACCTCTGAAGAGCACGTGGTCTTTCAAAGAATTTATCCTTGGAAATACGGTTCCAGAATGACAAGTGGAACTCTCTCCCTCCACGAGGACCTGATTTTTCTAACCATCACCCACTACACACCGAACCCGGGAGGAATAAACTTTGTGTACGTGGATGACCGCCAGGCCCCAGACCCGACCGGCCTTGGCGGTTGGACCTTGCTGTTCCTCCCCAAAGAAGTGCTGAGGGCCGACACCTCCCCTCAGGCGGGACGTCACCCCCACGAAGTCACCCTGGCGATCAATTACCCCTCCCTGAAAGCGTGGCGAGAGCCGTCCGAACAGCCCTCCCTTTTTCAGGTCCAGCCAACGGAAGAATCTTCAGTCGACGTCAAGCCGGAAATCATCCCGAGAGAATCGGCATCGGAAGATAATCCCATCCGTGCGTTGAAGGAACAGGTTCACCGCCAACAAATGGAAATGGAGCAATTAAAAAAAGAATTACGGGAGCTTCAACAGAGTCCTAAAGGAAAAGAATAAACTCACGACCGGACCATCTACTAATAGAGAAAAAACGTTCGGACTGATCAGAGGAGAGATCTGACCCTGCCAAATTGATTTTCTGAACCCCCTCGAAATCCGACCGGAGTTATTGCACTGAGTCTGCCACAAAACGCACCTGCCATTATCAAAATGATCACCTTTCTTTCATCTCCTGTTTTCTCGAATTGCCATTAGGGATCGCACTCCGCTCGTTTCAGTCCATCTGATTGCAGGAGGAAGGTTTTCTGCCAATCGGAGGATAGACGTCGTTCGACTGACTTGGGAGTGTATTGGGA
The DNA here is from genome assembly GCA_021604365.1 of Nitrospirales bacterium. Lineage (GTDB taxonomy): Bacteria > Nitrospirota > Nitrospiria > Nitrospirales > UBA8639 > Nitrospira_E. The sequence continues at coordinate 6,362 of BQIZ01000127.1, read as the reverse complement.
AATTGAACAGACGTGTTCATTGGCCTTGAGTGGAATGGGTGTGTTGACACTCAGGTGGTCGTTCCCTGCGGAATTGACATCGACGTGGAGATGCTCATGAGAACCATGATTGTAGTTTTTGAAGTTTCATTTGCTTTGAAAGGCCTTCCAGCCTCGCACACAACATCTTTCTATCCATAGCCCAGACAGAAGAGCCATTTTCATCGGTTGGGCGGCTCGCGTACCAAAATGTTTGTAGTCGGCTTTATACATGGGATCACCGGGAGTGCTGCCACGAAGCGCAACCGCTATGCTGTCAACCTTAATGGGCATGGCTTGCATGTTTATGTTTGGCCTAAAATCGCTTAGCGATAGATTGTTGATGAGCGGGATGATCAGACTTCCCTTTGCCGTGTTTTCTCGATCCTGACATCACCGCCTGGAGATGTGTGCCCGGCTCTTAGCCATGGGGATCGAATTCTATTTCATGTGGTCCCTGCCGTCCTAACGCACAATGTTTCATTCAACACCCACCCACTTGATTTATAAAACTACCGTAGCCAAGACAAGTCTTGCTTTTTTTTGACACATTTGTTACCCGTTTATACGGTCATCGGAACACAGAGGCTCATAAAGGGCATCTTTACTATATCGGATAAACGACTCTACGTATGCGATGCGACGTTTCCTTAGAAAGAGGGCTCATGTCAATATTGCCCAACTTGAATTCATTGATCTCACCACACGCTTATGAGGTCCTCAGTCAAATACTCTATCCCCAAAGTTGTCACAAGACACTGGAATGAAAGAGTCATTTTGACCGGCCCCAGAGTCTCAGTCCGTCCGACAATTGAGAGTTTAGTTTTTGCCCCATACCAAAACTCACCTTTCTGATAAACTCAAAAACAGTCGGGCCTTCCACGGTTGACAAGGCAACCCATGGTAACTCATGAACCGTGCATTCATTCTTTCCCTATAAATAGAGCCTCAAGAGCACCTGTCCCTTTGATATCAACAACATACAGGAGATACTTCATGAATAAAAAATCTATTGGTTTTTTATCCTTCCAAATTGGCTTAGCCATAATCCTAGCCGTCCCAGTGTTTGGTAACACCAGTCCTTTACCTTCTTGGAAGGAAGGGACCACTAAATCAGCCATTCTGCAGTTTGTCGCCAAAGTTACGGAAAACGGCAGTCCGGACTACGTTCCCTCACACGAACGCATCGCGGTATTCGATAACGATGGAACCTTGTGGGCCGAGCAGCCGATGTATTTCCAGGCGATCTTTACCCTTGACCGGGTCCAGGCGCTGGCTCCGCAGCATCCCGAATGGAAAACTCAGGAACCTTTCGCTTCCATATTGAAGGGCAACGTGAAAGAGGCGCTCGCGGGTGGGGAAAAGGCTCTGCTGGAACTCGTCTTAGCCACGCATGCCGGAATGACCACCGAGGATTTCAGAAAAACAGTCACGGAGTGGATTGGCACCGCCAAGCACCCCAAGACGAAGCGCTTGTACACAGAGATGGTCTATCAACCCATGCTCGAATTATTAGATTATCTGCGTTCAAACGGCTTCAAAACCTTTATCGTTTCGGGAGGCGGTATTGAATTCATGCGGCCCTGGGTCGAACGCATCTATGGTATCCCGCCCGAACAGGTAATCGGAAGTAGCATCAAGACTCAATACGAGGTCCGAGAGGGCAAACCCGTACTTGTCCGTCTGCGAGAATTCAATTTTTTCAACGACAAGGCCGGCAAACCGGTCGGGATCAATCAATATATCGGGCGCCGCCCGCTGATGACTTTTGGCAATTCCGACGGAGACTTCCAGATGCTCGAATGGACCACGACCGGGGAAGGCCCTCGATTTGGACTTCTGGTCCACCATACCGATGACGAACGTGAATGGGCGTATGATCGAGAATCGCACATCGGTCGGCTCTCACGAGGACTGGATGAAGGGGCCAAACGCGGATGGACCATCGTGAACATGAAAGCGGACTGGAAACGGATCTTTTCCTTTGAAAAACCCTAATCCGAACGATTCTTAGCTAGATGATCATTAAATCCGGTAGACCAGAAAAAATTCTTGGAACTTTTGATCGAAATGGTGACCCAGGTCCATCAAGCAACAAATAGAGAAATTCGACTTTCGTCTGATTGGCGTCTGTCAACTTTTGAGGCGAAACCGAGTAATCCGCATGCACTGCATGGGTACCGGAAGCTGAGACGCCGGATGAGATCATCATTACTTAAACTTGAAAGTACCATTCAAAAAGCCAGTCATAATGTCTGACAGATTCACCACCACATCGTCTTTCCCGTGAAATTCCGCAAGGTGAGGTGGTCCAATTGAAATGGACACCTTGAAGAGAACGCTAATCGCCAAAGGAGGTGGGTCATGGGAAATCATGGACGAAAACAGTAGGCGGTCGACTTTAAACGGGACACCGTCGCCCTCGTCATCCAATAAGGATACTCCGTGGTCGAGGCGGCATGAATCTCCGAGTGAACGCGGGTTTGCTCCGTCGCTGGAAAACAGAGATGGAGCGGACGGGGGCGAGTGCCTTCCGGCAAAAGGCCATCAAACGCCGGATCAGACGGACGACATCGCCTGCGGAAGGAGAATCGGCGGCTCCGGATGGAACGGGATATCTTAAAAAAAGCCACGGTCATTGACTACAGGGAAATGTTTTATAATAGTCACCGGTTACACTCCACGTTGGACTATCTCAGCCCGAATACGTTGGAGGCGCAGGCCAAAGGCCTGACGCCACAGCCGGTTGAGACAGGAGGGGGGACCTAAGTATGTCCCACGGGGAGATCGTTCGAGAAAGGGGAATTAGGGAAACCGGTAGTCAGAAGGAGGCAGGGAAAACCCTGAGACCGAGATTTTTTCCCGCGCTTTTCTTTCTTTCCTTTTTTACTGAACTACTTCAATTCTCTGTGCCTTATCTATCCCAACCTCCATATTTTTATTTGTAGCAGGAAGACGGCTCAATCTGATAAAAAGTGTGCGGTCGAACAGATGTGGATGACCATGTGATGGGTTTGCCCTAAAAGGAATGAATCCACCGCAGGCACTGAAGAACTGAATAGGGTTGTTTTGCACATTATTCATATTATGGTGAGAAAAGCGGGTAAAAATCGTATGCCGGCCAAAGCACCAAATCCAAGTACCATGTTCCAATGGATCATCTAATTATCACTTCATGGTTGCTGGGTCTCACGTTGGGCATGACGCACGCGCTCGACCCGGACCACCTCATTGCCATGGGAACCTTGGCCGCAGAATCGCGGGATATCCGCCGTTCGGTTTTATTGGGAGCGATCTGGGGAGTCGGACACACCTGTGCGTTAGCCCTTGTCGGCTTTCTGGTGTTGAGTCTCAAATGGACGATTCCCGTACACATGGCAGCCAACATGGAAGTTATGGTCGGAGCCATGATTGTGGCTTTGGGAGTGCACCTTCTGTGGAGGACCCTCCAGCCATGGACGGTTCACCTTCACGAGCATCATCATGAGGAAATGACCCATTCACATGTTCATGTTCATGGGCAGGATCATGCGACCCATTACCATCATTTGCACAGTTCTCGCACCAAAGTCTTTTTAGTGGGGTTTGTGCATGGGATGGCAGGCAGTGCCGCCTTGACCCTTGCTGTATTGACGACTATGCCATCCATGGCAATGGGCATGATCTATATTCTCTTATTCGGTATGGGTTCGATTGGGGGCATGCTCTTGATGAGCGGGCTGATCAGTCTTCCCTTTGTCTTTGTTTCTCAATCTTGGCACCACAACCTGAAAGTGAGTGCAGGTTTTCTTGCAATCCTATTCGGTGCGTATTTCATATGGTCTCCTCTTTCCTAAGCCACCACGGTTCATTCATTGCTGACGTTCCACATGATTGTCTGAGGGTGTCGGATATCCTCATTCGATTTAACCATACATTGCCATCCACGCTATTGTACGAAATTTCATTGGCTTGAAGCCTAACAAATGAATATCGATTGAAGGAATCTTACATTGCGAGATCAGAAGGGTTTATGGTGAAATGGCGCTAAGTTTCGAAGGTTGCCAGCATGAAATGATAACGAGGATGACGATTTAACCCTCAGTTTGCGATGTGCTTTCCGCAATCCCCTTGCCAGAAGAACAAATCAGCTTTCCAGAATTTCTATTATTTTCCCAACCTAATTGGATTACAAAGAAAGGCCGAGGCTATGAGCGTATCACGCATAACGAACATTTTCGCACTGGTGCTGACCTTAACCATGGGAATCATAGGATCCTCGTTGGCCGCAAATGAGGAAATGCACCCATTGCCATCCATCATCAGCGATATTGAACGCCAGATTGCGGAATTAACCATCAACATTGAAAAGATTTCGGATCGAATAAAGTTTTTACATGAGATTCCGGATTCCAAGGATCCTCTCATTCAAGAAGTCCGGAATCTTGACCTGAGAGGGTGGGAACTGCACCAAGAACAGTGGAAGGTGCAACGCGACGGATTGCGATTCACGGAGGAACTTTTGAGGAAGGTCCAGGACCATCCCGAGGAAAAACCAGAAGCCCTACAAGCCTGGCTTGGCCGACTGAAAGAATTTAAGGAGACGATGAACGATTATCGACAACAGCGGGCTGGCATCGAAGTGTTGCGCATAGAAAGCGAAGTTAAACTGATTGAACAATATTTGCGATAAGGCAAGGAGCTAACAATGGATTGTGTTAAACGACCGACCTTATTTCTTCTCATATGCCTGACGGGGATATGGTTCATCATGACCGGGTGCACCTCAGTCGATACCATTCGATTTACCAGCCAAACCTTTCCACCAAAAAAATCAGTACTAGATGTGGAAGTGATGGCCCTAGAACCAAAATGTCCCCATATCGCCATTGCCCAATTGAGTGTCATGGATTCAGCGGTGAGCTATGAAGACGAGGAAGGCGCCATTCTCAAAAAAGCCGCTGAATTAGGGGCCGACGGCGTGGTGCTCCATCGAGGGACAAAACGAACCGTGTCTACTCCTGCCTACGGAGGCTATGCCTACAACTACGGCTACCCAGGGTGGGGGTATTCTTCTTACGGTATGGTTGGATACGGTGGATACGGTACGACCGGATACACGATTGGTGGATACGGGTATTCACCCTATGGCATGGGCATGCCCATGATGTATGACACAACCGTAAGATCACTCACAGGGATTGCCATTCGCTACCAGGATGGCCCGCGCTGCGTAACAGGTGGGCCGGAATCCCGCCAGATCTCTATATCCATTCCTCTCCAGTCATAAATATTCCATGAATTCCCGGAGGCCAACAACTTTAGAATCTTATGCCCCCTCCTTTAAACTGATCGACGCCTCTGACCTTCCATGAGAAAAAACCAAATGGCTTTAAATTGGGAAGGAAAGATTCCTAGAGAAGGGAAACCTTCCTTTTCCCCTATAAAGGATAACCACCAACGGGTTCAAGACATTTCTGGCCCCATCGAGTAAATCGATCGAATGGAACTTGAACGGGAACATCCTGCTTGGGCACTCTTTGGTGGAATACCCATATCAACAATTGCCCGGTGTCCGAGGAATTCGAAGAAACGGATTGTTATCAACCAAAAATTTTTCCTGCACAACCTGACATTAACAGGACGCGCTTACCTAGAGAATTTATGATTGAGTCAATGGGACAAGAATGGACTGAGGAAACAATTCTTCGGAATGATTCTGGCCTTCCTGCGGAAACCTATTACAGCCTGGCTCGCCTATGCCAGTTCGGGGGCAGTTATAGCAGTATTAATATAGCAGTGAGGATTCGGATGGAATATTTCCATTGCGGAAAAAAGCCAGCTCAGAATGACGGACCTCACAAGACCAGGGAGAAGTGATCGGAACATTCCGTCGTTTCAGATGAGGGATTCGACGCAGGCACGGGTAAAGGGGTCGGTCAAATGTGAGATGTGATCCTACTTCAAACCGGCAATGGGGAACTCCACTGGGACAGCATTATCCTCTTCCGCACCTTCCCTTTGAAACCTTTCCTTACATAAATAGCTACCGACCACCGGGCAACTACCTTAAAAACTACTCCAGATCACATTTAAATTTTGGCAACAGCCTCCTCTGCTTCCTGAATGTAATTTCCGGGAGCTTAGGAGGCTATTTCCTGAGAAGATTGGACTAAGGCTGTGGTCAAGCACGCTGCGATTTAGCCCTGGTCATTTTTTTATCATTGTTCCCGATTTCCGCTTTTGCCTCAGCAATCATGTCATTGAATTGTTCCCCGGTTTCAGAAACCATTTCTGAAACAGCGGCTAAGGCCACAAGGCCTCCCTTAATCATGCCTTTAGCGAGGGGGCGCACGACCGAACCT
>BQIZ01000126.1 GCA_021604365.1 Nitrospirales bacterium | reverse complement strand
GGCCGTAGGTTCGACCCCTACACGGCCCACCATTTCAATCACCTCATTGCCTGTTCCCGCCACTAACCCGTTTCTCATAAAACCCGTTTTAAATCGGTTTCTGGAAATCGGGCGAACGCGTTCCTCTGTATTTAACGGCGGGCTTTGAGTTGTTTGACCATAGGTGATCAGACAAGATTTTTAACCACTTACGCTTGTGGTGATAAGAGCGAGCGTCAACCATTCCGGGACCGATGGAGACTGTTGAGTTAGTTCAAATCAATGGTCACTGCCGCCAATTGGCCCGTGAATTTGAAGGGTATCTCATATCCTTCTGTCAACGGCGTACCCGTGTCAAAACCAATGTCGAACGTTTCGTCAAGAGTCACGCGGTTCGGAATGCTTTTCTCCACCCGGCCTTCCCCGATTTGGCTCCCGTTCGCATAAAGGGTCACGGTGGCTCCGGCAAACGGTTTGTCCGTGTCCGTTTTATACACGGCTTTGAGCGTCACGTCTCCTACCGGAATGGGCTCCTGAGACATGATGGTATACCGTGCGACACCAACGAGGTTGTAGTGATAGATGAGCCGTTCCTTCTGCACATACAGCCCATATCCCCCGAAGCGACCTCCCTGAGTGAGGAGCATGCCCTCAGCCTTACTCTCAGGTATCACCACCTTGGCGGTAATCGTATGGTCCTTGTGCTTGAGATTAGGGGAGGCCCCCTCAGGAAGCCGAAGCAAGTTCGGATAGGTGAAAGATTTACGGCCTTCTGTGAGGCTTGGGCGGTTTGCCACATTCAACCGCTCGGTTTTCCGATCATCGAGAGGCAAAACGTTATATTTCGCAGCTTCGGCAAAGAAGAGTTTGACAAGGCTGTCGAGCTTCTCCGGATTCTTATCTGCAAGATTCACCGCTTGGCTGAAGTCCTCCTCCACATGGTAGAGCTCCCAGGACATGTCCAGCAGGTCGGCAGGTGGGTTCTCGCTGAGCCAGGGGACACCACGTATCGCACTGGCCATCCATCCGTCATGGTAAATGCCTTGGTTCCCGAGCATCTCGAAATACTGGGTAGTTCGCCGATCGGGAATATCCGGATTATCAAAAGTGTAGGCCATGCTGATCCCCTCAATGGGCTTTTGGGCAACTCCATTGAATTGGGCCGGGGCTTGCACGCCGACGGCTTCCAGAATAGTCGGGGCGATATCGATGACATGGTGGAACTGATTTCGGATTTCCCCACGCGCCTTGATGCGCTGCGGCCATGAAATGGCGAGGCCATTGCGCGTTCCACCAAAATGGCTGGCAATCTGCTTCGTCCACTGAAAAGGCGTGTCCATGGCCCAAGCCCAGGCCGCAGGAAAATGATTGTAATGTTTCTCTCCCCCCAGGGTGTCGAGGGAAGCGACCTTAGCCTCCAACGATTCGGGAAGCCCGTTAAAGAACGTCATTTCATTGAGCAATCCATGTAAGCCGCCTTCGGCACTCGACCCGTTGTCCCCGGCCATATAGATCACGAGGGTGTTATCCAGTTGCCCCAAATTCTCGATCGCATCGATGAGCCGTCCTACCTCATGGTCCGTATGTGCCGTGAAGGCGGCAAAGACCTCCATCATCCTGGCATAAACCCTCCGTTCATCTTCAGGCAATGAATCCCAGGCTGGTAACGAGGCAGGGCGCGTGGTGAGTTGTGCGTGTTCAGGAACAACCCCGAGGCGCTGTTGACGCGCAAAGGTCTGCTCTCGATATTGGTCCCACCCCATGTCAAACTGTCCCTTGAATTTGGCGATCCATTCCTGTGGCACCTGGTGCGGAGCATGGGTGGCGCCGGTGGAGAAGTACACAAAGAACGGTCGTTGGGGGGCCACCGCTTTAGTCGCCCGGATCATCCGAATGGCGTGGTCAGCCAGATCCGTCGTCAGGTGATACGGCGAGCCATCTTCATTGGTATCAGAGGGTTCAATACGTTTCATATTTTCGACCAAGGCCGGATGAAACTGGTCGGTATCACCACCGACAAAGCCGTAAAAGTAGTCAAACCCCAATCCACCCGACCAACGATCGAAGGGCCCCACAAGGCTGGTCTCCCAGTCTGGGACATTGTGGTTTTTGCCAAACCAGGCATTGGCGTATCCATACTCCCGAAGCACCTCCGCAAATGTCGCGGCAGATGCCGGGATAATGCCGGTATACCCGGGGAAGCCGGTTCCGGCCTCGCCAATGACCCCCGTGCCCACGGAGTGGTGGTTGCGCCCTGTCAAGAGTGCCGCCCGGGTTGGGCTACAGAGCGCCGTGGTGTGGAACCGGGTGTAACGCAACCCATTATTGGCAATGCGGTCTAAGGTAGGAGTCGGAATGGCGCCACCGAAGGTGCCCATCTGCCCATAACCCACGTCATCAAGCAGAACAATGAGAATATTGGGTGGATCGGTCAAGCCAAACGTCTCAGGGATTTTCAGCCGAGGTTTGACAGGCTGGGAATCTTTGTACGTTAATCCAATCTTTCCCTCAAAGTGGCCTTCCGGTCGGGGAAGCACTTCTTGGGCGGAGACCGTTGTGTGCAAGAGAACAGTAAGTAAGATGAAAAGCAGCATCTGTATTTTTTTCATGAAAACTCTCCTCCTTATTACTACAACTGATCAATCGCAATGCATGGAATCGTTAAGTATGGTGAAGAAACACGCGAGTAATTAGGGCATACCGTCAATGGCAAAGTCTACCTTCAAGAGAATGAAAGAAATATAAACTTTTATTAAACAAAAGCGGTATACCATCGCCTAGTCCTACTTTTTCCCAGACTTCAGAAATGATAGGATTTCTTTCCATGATCACCCGCGTCCTCCTACTCGCAATTGGTCTGTTTTCGCTGTTGGGCGAAGAATTGGTTGCCCAGACCGAGGGCGTAGTCCTTGAGCGGCGATACTTTTATAAACAAGGGATTGTCGGTGTGTTCGGTATCGACGGAGAGTTTAACCCGGGTCGCTATAAATGGTCGCTTCTGACTCCTTCGCAGAACTCGCTCCCGGGACTACCCGCTTATGTGGATCCCAATCGCATTCTCCCATTCCCGGAAACCTCCCAACAGCCGGAGACATCCACCTTTTCTGCACTTGTGTACCAGGGCTGCTCCGATAGTAACCAGTGCGAATTTTCCTTCCAACAGACGAACGCACCCGCTGCAAAACGCCTAGTCATCCGACTTGCAGGCATCCGAACTCCGCACATCAAGGCGTCCTGTGAACAGGAAACGTTGTTGGGCCGACAAGCTCAGCAACTCATTCATGGATATCTTTCCTCTGCCATTAACATTGAACTCATTTCCTCCTCGATAGACCGGAGAGAAATCGTGGGACGGTTGGTTGCTGATGACCAGGATCTTTCCGAGCTCCTAGTCAGCCAAGGACTTGCCATCCCCGTTAGGGAAGGGAAGAAGGATTGGTGCTCATAGAACTCGGCATCGGTTCTGGTGAAGAGGAAAAAAGGAACGGTCCACGTTTTCGGTAACGTGCGGGTGCGCCACCGTGGTTGCAAGCCGTATGGTCCACTGAAGTCAAATTTCGCCTACCCCTTCTATTCATTCATCCGCATGGAAATACCTGTGTTTTTGGTATCCCTCGGCTGGTTGAGTGTTTTGACCATAGCAACGTCCTCAGCAGCCTAGCCTACAGTGATTCTTATCTACCGGTCATAATCATCACCGGCCTCACCGACCTTGATCAGAGACCCAGGACAGATCAACACGGCGCTCTTGCCTTTTTCCACAAGCCTGCAAATCGAGTAGAAGCTCCGGCGAATAAGGCATTGAGATCTCGCTTCCAGCAGGTCGGATTTTTTTCTATGTGATCCGTCGATCCCTTCTGCCAGGCTTGCCCTCAGGCACTTACATCTCTATCCTTTTCCTTCCCATGGAATCTGAAGTGAATTTGCCTGCATCCGATCATTCGCGCACGTCTCCGCTTGGGGGGATTCTCTCGACTTTCCTTCCAGGACTTGGACACCTGGTCCGGGGGTATCCCGTTCAGATGATCCGGGTGCTGATGGTGGGAGGCCTGCTCGGTCTCGTCACCTGGGCTCTCGGAGCCGTCGGAGGACCGGGAGCGGGCTTGTTCTTTGGCATGTTGGGTATTTTACCGTGGTGGTGTCTTCAAGCCTATCAAGCGTATCTCCCAACCCCACCAGGCCAATTGGACACGTTACGCCTTGCCTGGAAACGCGCTCACGACCTGCGGTTTCTTGGCGGGTTGTTTCTGTGGACAGCCCTCATGGACCTGTATATTATTTTGGTGAACCCTGAATACCACCTGTCCGTCTTTTGCACCAAACCTACAGGAACCTTAGGTCTCTTGTTCAAGGCGCAATCCCCCGCACTTCATGTCGCCATCGGATATGGCTTTCTCAAGCTGCGTCGGTGGGCTTTATTTGTCTTCCTGGCCTATGCCGGCTTTGGCATTCTCAATGCCACCACCAACTTTGCATGCTTTGGATTCGGACGCATTCGCATCGCGTTCTTCATCTCACTCGTGGCTTTTACGGCCTACGTCATCTGGCGGAGAGACTGTTTGGTCACACATTCCCGATGATCCAAGAAATGAGAGTTAAATCACAATAGTTCGCCCAAACTTTTGGCTAGACTTTCTGCGTTTCTCCGTGTCACGCCTCTTCGCCTGGCATTCCACTTTTCAGATGTGTCGACCAAATAGAGGATAGACCAGAAAGCCATGACAACATTCTGGACGTAAAAGGAATTGGCAGGTTGATTTCACACTCCCCGCATTCGAACTTTTTATCAACGGGCCGCAGGTTCGCCCCCTAAACGACCGAGCAAAACAAACAACCAATTAGGTCGATAGTGCCAATTCCCAGTTCTGGGAAAAACCTGCCTCTGGAATTTGTGAAACCCACTTCTAATTTCAATATTTGGCTACACTACTGCCCTTCCCCAATGCAGAATAAATGCTATCTGAACGCTAATAAGGAATTGTTTTTCATACAAATTCCATGTTCTCCCCTGGCTCTTTTTCCCCAGTGTCGATAATATCGGGAAGTCCAGACTAATAATTTTCAAATAAATTAAAGATAGAAGTTATTCCTGAATAATATTCTTGTATCTATCTAACAATATTTTCAAATATGAAATCATGGTTGATCATGTAAGTAGAGAAAAACGCAGCCAGATTATGGCTGCAGTTAAGGGGAGGGATACAAGACCGGAGTATATAGTTAGGAAACTACTATTTTCAGCAGGATACCGTTATAGGTTGCATGTCAAAAAACTACCTGGAAAACCGGATATTGTGCTGAGAAAATATTGGGCAGTCATTTTTGTGCACGGCTGCTTCTGGCATGGTCACGGTTGTCATCTTTCCAAAACCCTACCAAAAACCAGGAAAGTTTTCTGGCGGAAAAAGATTTCATCCAATAAAATAAGAGACGAAAAAACTCTCAACCAACTTATTTTTAATGGCTGGCGCGTCTGCCTGATCTGGGAATGCGCGTTAAAAAGACAAGGCAAGATTGAGGAGGGAAAGCTGTTAAAAATACTTTCGCAATGGATAACAGCCAGGAGAAAGCATCTTGCCATAATTGGAAAATTCCCTCAGGATAAAATTAAAGCTAAGGGCCAGATAATCTTAGAAACAGAAGTTTGAAGGGATGCGTATTTATGACTACTAAAGCAAAGCAGGTAATTTACGAGCTCGTAGATGCCTCTCCTGTAAAATCGTTTTTCGTAACGATGCTTACCCGAGACATCAAACTTGAAGATGCTATTCTCGACTTATTGGATAATTGTGTAGACGGAATTTTACGTTCCCATAAAAACCTAAAAGGTTTGAAGCCATACGATGGATTTTATGCCGAAATTAAATTCAACAAATCATCATTTTCAATTTCCGATAATTGCGGTGGTATTCCATGGAGTTTAAAAGATTATGCTTTTCGTATGGGTCGATCAGAGGACAGACCAAAAGATGTAATAGGTTCTGTTGGCGTATACGGAATTGGCATGAAAAGGGCCATATTCAAAATTGGAAAAGATTGCCTTATTTCAACACAGAATAAAATAGACAGGTATGAAGTGGAAATCACTCCCGAATGGATAGATAATGACAGCTGGGAGATACCAGTTAAGGCCATGAAAAAACAACAGTATGAGGATGGAACAACAATCTACATAACCAACCTATATCCAGGAATAAAAGCTCAGTTTGGTACAGATGCGGAATTGTTTTTTTCTGAGCTGGAGCGAATGGTGGCAAAACATTATGCCTTCATTATCGACAAGGGTTTTGAGGTGAGAATTAACGGTTATTCAGTAAAGCCCCTGCCTACAAAACTGATGTTCACTCGCACTTCAAAGAACAGTATCCAGCCGTTTATCTTCGAAGCTAAATGGGACAATGTTGAAGTTTTTGTTACGGTTGGATTTACGCAGCCTATACCCACATCAGATGAAATTTCCGACGAGCAAACAGAAAAGAGATATTCTTCAATAGACGCCGGATGGACGGTCATATGTAATGACAGAGCAGTTCTTTATTGTGATCGTACCGAGCTTACAGGATGGGGAGAGGCCGGAGTTCCTCGCTATCACACTCAATTTATCGCCATTTCAGGTATGGTTGAATTTAAATCTCCTGATGCATCTAAACTTCCTACCACTACCACCAAACGCGGCATTGACGCCTCATCACAGCTTTACCTTCAAATAAAAAATAAGATGCGAGAAGGGATGCTTCTTTTCACCAATTATACCAATAAATGGAAAGGGCAAGCGGAAGAAACAAAAAAGCATATGGCTAATGGAAAAGCCCTTTCCCTTTCCGAAATTAAAAACGAAGCCAAAAGCCTAACCTTAAGCCAAACAAAACGCACAATTCCATCTGGCAGACAATACAAGCCGTCATTACCACTCCCCAAAACCATTGAGGCCAGACAAAGACGTATTACCTTTCTGAAGAGTCTAGATGAGGTAAGGCTGGTATCAGAATATCTTTTTGAAGATAAAAATATTGATGCCTCCAGAGTGGGGGAAGAGTGTTTCAATATAGCGCTGAAAGAAGCAAAATAATGGCTGCTCCTGCTTATCACTTACGGACAAATAAAGCCGTTGAACGTCTTTTATTTTTGAAAATCCTTCGAAAAATAATTCCCGTCGGTGAAATGGCCGACTACACTTATTATAGTTTTGGTGGGCCATACTTAGATGACTTTAGATTAATCCATGAAAATTTTCCGGATATGAAAATGGTTTCAATTGAACGCGATCCTGATATTTTCAAACGCCAGCAATTTCATCAGCCCAATCGAAACATAGAACTTTTAAACAACGACCTGCATTCGTTTTTGGCTCAGTACGATGCGGGCGATAAAAAATGCGTTTTCTGGCTAGATTATACGCAACTTGAATACTACCAGTTTGAAGAATTCATGCTGCTTTTAAGCAAAGTTTCTCCAGGAAGTATTATAAAAATAACATTGATGGCCCAATCTTCAAATTACCAAAACCATCCTAACGATGAGCATTTTTCAAACGATGGGTCTGCAATCGACAAAAACCAAAAATTCAGAAATAAATTTCAGGAAGTATTGCCCAGTTCCAATGTTGTAATACCACGACCACAATTGGAATTTGCGAAACTTCTACAATCTATGCTTCGAATTGCTTCGCAAAAAGCATTGCCAAGCTCTGCAGGTGGACTTTTTTATCAGCCTTTGACCTCATTCTATTACAAAGACGGGAATGTAGGAATTTTCACATTGACCGGCATTGTGTGCGAAAAGGCAGAAGTGTCAAAAATAACTGAAAGTTTTTCGAAATGGAAACTGGCTAATTTACACTGGAAAAAAAGGCCGACCCGCATAGATATCCCGGTGTTGAGCACTAAGGAGAGATTACAACTCCAGAGTTATCTGCCCTGTGCCGGAAGAGATTTACTGAAGTTGTTAGGGTATAAAATAGATGGAACAAGAAGTCTCGAACAAATGAAACAATACGCTGAATTTTATACAGAATACCCCTATTTTATTAGGGCAGTAATTTAATTATGCGACATCTAGTAAGCTATTATTATTCCGCCCCCTTATAAATTTTAAAATTTTCTTCGCCAGATGGGGAGAAACGCTGTTTCCTATCATACGGAAGCTATGCCACTTCGTAGGATGGAAAACGAACCAATCGGGAAAGCCTTGCAGTCTAGCAGCTTCCCTAACCGTTATGACTCTTCCTTGATCCGGATGGATGGGTCGCACTGCCTGAAAGCTGCCTCTATCACTTCCTGTTCCTGCTCGTAAGGTAGGACATTGTCCTTCCCAATCGAGTTTGTAGGATTTACTTATGCTATCGGTACTTCCGGGATATAAGGAGGCGTATCTTTTCATTATCTCTTTTGAGTGCACCGTATTCATGAGTCCTGAAACATGCCCTTGTTTCAATTTTTCAATTGCCATATCCCAGCCACACCCATTTGATGGAATTTCTCGAGCATTTCGAGCATATTCACTCATTCGTCTTCTTCCATCATATTTAGTCCAGCCATAATCGCCCTCTTCACAATCTAGTGGTGGGGGCAAATCGCCAATAGCATCGCGAACACTTGTCAATTCTTGAGAATGAAGAGCCAATATATCTTTTTCTGTGAACGCTTTAAATTCTCTGGGGTTATACCCTATAACAATGACACGTTGCCTTTTGGTTGCCGCGCCTAAACCGGATGCATTAACCATTGTCGGCCCAATAACCGAATAGTGCTCGGAAATGGTTTTCATTTGTTTTTCAAGCTTTTCCCTCATCATTCCAGAAATAAGGCCGGGAACATTCTCCATGACGAAAAACGAAGGCTCAATATCTTTTACTTGCTCGAGAAAATGCCCGATTAATTTATTTCTAGGGTCATTATTGTCTCTTCTGCCCATCGTACTGAAACCTTGGCAGGGAGGACCTCCTGTAATACCGAAAATTTTTTGATTGCCACTTGCCTCAAGAATTTCCTTTCCACTTGTTTTTGCAAGATCGAAATGAGTCAGCTTCGAATGGGGAAAATTCACTGCAAAAGCTGAGGATAATATAGGATCTATATCGACTGCTAGAACGGTATTGAAACCCGCAAGATGCGCTCCAAGACTGAACCCACCACACCCGCAAAACAAATCAATTATATTCTTCTGGCCTTGATCCATTAGAACAAGAATACCTTTCTGAAAGCTGTTTGTCGACCGCAGGGATTAATTTCCTAGCTGTATTAACGAAATAAAAAATTGTTTTTTTGAAGAAGTTTACCCTATTTTTATTATTAAGTAATGCCAATCGCAGAATTGAAAATTAGTAGTCCTTTGGCTGATCAGTGCGATGCCCACCAACACCCCACAGCTAGCGCTGGTTATCGGTTTCCCTCAAAGACCATCACCCTGGTCGACTGGTCATAAACCAGGTTTCGCTGCTCTCACAGGTCCGAGCAGATCCCACAATAGGCTTTTCCGGCGTAACGTTTCACCCAAGGCCCTGAACCCTAACGCTTTTTCGTCCTGCATCCCACTGCTTCCGTATCAGCTCCTCTCCCCTTTTCCTCGAAAAGGACCGTTTATCCATGTTCGAGACGATGGCCTTAAATTGCCTTCCCGGCAGGAGCAGCAGGGTGGGATAGGGAAGGAAACTTACCATCTCCGTGGTATCACATCCTTCGAAGTAGGTAATAGGTCGGCAAGAGAAATATTGCCCTCACGGCCTTCACATTCTTCCTGGTTTGGGTTGGGAGAGGTTCACGCCACCGCAGGCAACACA
Organism: Nitrospirales bacterium; assembly: GCA_021604365.1. Classification (GTDB taxonomy): domain Bacteria; phylum Nitrospirota; class Nitrospiria; order Nitrospirales; family UBA8639; genus Nitrospira_E. The sequence goes on along the minus strand of BQIZ01000126.1, from coordinate 1,346 downwards.
TCAGCGGCAGATCTCAAACGTCGCAAGTGGCTTGCCATGCGTTCGTTGGGCGACACTCCGCTTACACTACGAATCTTGCCGGGATCACCGGCCTTCGTCTTTCTCGGCCACAGCGATGACGATGAGCACGGCATAGTCTTGCTTCTTACAGCCCTCGACTGGAGGCATCGTCCCGCCTGGTGCGACCGGAAACGCAGTCTTCTGCACGTTTGCCGGAGAACACGACCCATCACCGGTCGTCGGTGTATAGCGCGCGGAGCGGCACGCCAAGTGCGTCACGTCATAGAGCGTCGCCTGATCATCAAGCTCCCATAGCCTATTGTTATCCTTGTCAGCGGGATGAATGGTCAGCACGGTTTTGACCTCGCGGTCACCCGTGACCAGGTATTTGCCGGGAGGGATTGGAAATGTCGGCTGCTCCATGATGAGGCCGTGTTCCTCCAGCCACCAGTCTGTGTGGTCGAATTGCCAGCGTGCCGGGGCGACACCACCCGCCTTCTCCAACTGTTCCAAGCTGCTCAACCTCACTCCCCGAGGGCCCGGATCCAGCGGCCAGAGTCCCCACGACTCCGCGCCGTTCCCGGAGGTTGCATCCGGATCACCCAATGCGGCGATGTACTGCGTTGAAATGCGCTGAAACTTCGTCGGACCTCTGTCTGCGGCGTGCGACTGACCCACGGAGGCCAACATCACGAGCAATGCCATCGCAAGGCATGCACAGCTCATCAGGAACATCGTTCCGCAAGTCGGCAACCAAATAGTACTTCGTGGTAAAGAGCTTCGGACTCTGAGCATCCTAAGATTGGAAATCATATTTTGACTTTCCTCCTCAGACGGGCAAGTCATTTCACGAATAGGGTGGGTATTTAGCCTAACGCGCACCATAACCGGCTGGCAAACTCGTGCCGCGAGTTTGCCGTTTTAGTCGGAGCTCTTTTTTGCATCCTCTCCTGAAAATGGTTCAACAAAGAATTTCTGCTTTTTTCCTCTCATTGTTTCCAATGTCGGAGTACACGTTGTGACATGCGAGCCAATAGTTTGAAAATCTGTCAATTGGATTTTCTGCCTTTTTTCCCCACGTTCAAACCATTCACGACCTTTCAAAATTTTCTTCTGGTGCATAGCTAACAATTCATCGAAAACCATAGGATTAATTTTTTTACACTTCGGTCTCGACGCTTACATTTTTTCTTGTCATTAAATCCTCGCCACATGTTCCCACCCTACTGGGCCTTCTTTCTATCGTAATTCGTCATGAATGCCTTCGGCGGTTCTCTTGTGATCACCCGGCACGTTTTCTAGTTCCCGCACCGCTTTGATGCGGCTGTAGAGACGTCTCAAGTGAT
>BQIZ01000125.1 GCA_021604365.1 Nitrospirales bacterium | reverse complement strand
CTCCCGATTCCCCACGAATATGCCACAGATCGGCTGATCCAGCATGAGATTGAGCTCTTCGGCTTTCCGCTCCGTTGCCATCCGTTGACGCTCTACGCGAAACACTTACAAGACCTGCAGATCACCCGCGCGACTGAGATGACCATGCATATCGGCCGTCGGGTGAAGATGGTTGGCTGGCTGATCACGGAAAAAGCCACATCGACCAAACACGGCGAATCGATGGAATTTATCACGCTCGAAGATACAACGGGGCTCTATGACGCCACGCTGTTCCCGAAAATATTTCAACGATACGGACCGTTACTGACAAACGAACGGCCACTTCTTCTGGAGGGCTTGGTGGAGGAAGACTTCACCGCCACCACACTGACGGTGCAGCATATGCGAGTGATCGGTTAACACCCAAAGCTGTCCAAACATAGACTTCACCATTTAAGCATGCGCCGAACACATCCTGGTTCAGGAAAACCCCACCCCTTATGTTACCCTGAGTCAACGGGCAAGGGTCTATGCTCAGGTAGAGAAGGGGAGTGTTGAATAATAAAGATTTTCAAGAGCAAATTTGCCCAGAATTAGATTACTCATCAAAGGCTCCGGGACGGTTCAAAAATGTCCGTCCAGCAAGGCCGCAGCCGTTTTTACGCACGGAGCGTACGCTTAGTACGTGAGCATGGAAAAATGGTGAGAACGCCGCTGGCGGGTTTTTTCAACAGACCCGGAAGTTATTTGTTAGGGGATGTTGCAGCCTGCAGAGGCTACCTCGCCTTCGAACGAATAGGTGAGGACATTGAATGCGGTTAGGATTCTTTTTTCTTCGGCGGGTCAAACTCTTCCAGCGGATGGAAATTGACTGGGAGTTGAAACAAATAATCGGTCACCGGCCTCAGCCTCACATGTCGATACTCAACACTCCAGCTCCCGTCCTTTCTGGTCAACTGCATCGGGAACTGAATGTCGGTGGCAAACCATTGGTAGTAGACATCGGTCTGATTTCCCTGCTTCACCGCCACCTCGTATAAGATCGTCGGATGGCCTTCGCGCGTCTCCCTTCCAATCTCTTCCCGCGAAATCTCTCCATCCAGATGCTTGCTCAATTTTGGCTCCTGAGCAGGATCATAGGGGAGGGTCTTGAAGTGCCTCACCCGCGAGAGGAGCAGCCACATAACCTGTTTGTCTTTACGCACAATGGTGACGTTGACCGGACCCATCGTGTGGTGCTCTAACCGCCACCGGTCATCCCGATAGTACAGGTTGGCCTTTTGGGTCTTCCGCCCAACCTTAACTATCTGATCTGCAGTAAATTCCAATCCCCACGCCTCAAGGCCTGAGAAAAGACCACTCGCAACCAATACTCCACTAAGGATCCAACGACGCATGCATTGATTTTACCATATCAAGGTTGGTGCCTCAAAAATAAATTAACCATTTTCGAAGATTTCGAAGAAGCTGAAGCGGTATTTTTTCCAGTCAGACCTGAGAACAATCAGGCTGCAAGCGACTGTTTCTCGTTTCACGTCTTCAGAATAGGGCTTTTCTTCCATGACATTCTCGACAACCATCTTGTGCCACTACTCTCCCTTCCAAATTGTCCATTTCCCCTAGCCTGATTTTAAGAGATGATTGATTTTGCAGTGAGCACACTGTGCGATTTTGATCCAATAAGTGCTCGATCCGCCTCTCATAAACCCTCTCTCATCGTTATATTTTACGATTGGTTCATGACCAGAAACAATTGTTGGTCGCGTTATAAGGAACAGAGGAACTCATCCCTGCCCCTTTGGTAAATTTTTATCATTATCTTCCGGCAGAGGTTAGGACCTGTTCTCACGTGCAAAACTTTTCAATTTAAACAGCAAGGTCTGCCATTTTAATCCCGCTCAAAGATGGACAGACTTGTGTGTGTGTGTATCCTTAGAGGATGATTTCCGAGTTCTTCTGAAATTCTCAAAACGTGTCATTCCACCGATGGAATATTGGAATCTTGCGCTAATACCTCAGGGCCGATTCTTTGGGCCTGAAAAATGCTTACTCATAGTGAAGAAACCCGCAATAAGTTGACGGGGTTCTTCATTGAGATGCCTTAAAGAAAAGATGAGATCTGTAATCAAACCACCCATTATGGCAACCAAGCGTATTTTTAAATTTTAGGCATCGCCTGAAATTCGAAATTCTTTCATGGAGGAAACAGTTATGTATGAGGACTATTTTTTTCGGGAGGATCGCGGGAAAATCCTCCTTGAACGAAGGGATGAATCTCAAACACATTTAGTCCGTTCATGGAGGAAACAACCACCATCTTTCACGGAACGTATAATTTTAATTATTTTTGGGGTTTTGTTTTTTATATTTGCAACTTTCTATCTTGAATTCATGGTCCCGCCGGAAAGCCTCTCAGCATATCACTGGATTTGGCAATAGGCGTTTAAAATTTGTTTGCTAAGGATGGGGGGAGGCCCCCATCCTATGAGTTAAAGCGAAGGCACGCAAAGATGAATAAGGTCCATCAAGCATTTTTTCTTCCATGTACGACCCAGGAAACTCCCATAGGAGGAAAAATACCAAGGGTCCCCTTTACTCCCTGAACCACCTTCACGCGCTCGATATTTCTCATGCTTTTCAATCAAAAGGTTATTATTCATTTAACACTCATTCGATTTTCAACCAAGCCCACTCCCTCTACCTCTCTCGATAAGAGGATCGCATGGTCAATTTGCCTCAATTCATCCACGAACCCGCTAAGTTGAACACGGTTTTTAAATGTTTCGACATGAACATCGGTACCCGACACCAGGGGACATCGGAGAAGAACGGTCTTCACCTTCGTCGTAATGACGCTATCATCAAGGTATTCTCCCGTGCTTTCATGAAGAGGGCTACTCGCACATCCGATGGACATCAGCATCATGAAAGTGATCCCACCGATAATCAGACCATTTTGCATCTTCTACGTTTCCTCGTCGTAAAAAAAATATCTGATATTCATGTTGAACTCATCGTGGCCTGGTTCATTTACTTGATGGACAGATTGCTTTCGACTGCCTGGACCCCACCGACTCGCCGTGCCAATTGTACAGCCTGGTCAATTTGTTGAGCATCATTAACAAGGCCGTTTAATTGTACCCGACCTTTGAAGGTCGTCACATTGATATCCGTGCCAGACACCTCCGGATCACTTAGAAGAGCTGTTTTGACTTTGGTCGTGATGACACTGTCGTCAATATGTTCCCCGAAACTTTCCGATTGAGGGCCACCCGCGCATCCCACCGCCATAAATACGAAGAAAAGACAAACGACCAATTTCATCTCCATTGAGTATTTCATAAACCTTTTCTCCTTTTTTTCCTAAATTCATTCATGAATAAAAAAATTCATCAGAATGTCCCATTGAATGTTTGTGAAATCAGGATTCCTTCATTTCCTCCCTGTTCCTTGACAAACAGGTCATCGCCTATCAGCCGGGTTGCCCTCCATGCGTCCGTCATTAGACCGGCTAGATGCGTTAATCGAACTACCAAAGAAATTACTTCTGGCATCTTGAAATCTTTCTCGGGCACCCACAAATTTGTCCCGTGCTTCTAAATACCGATCGCGGTCCCGGCTGAATTTTTCAAAGGTTTTATTGAACAAATGCTCTTCCTGTTCATACATTGATCGCGAGCGATCAAATTTGGCCCTGGCTTCGTTGTACCGCATCCGGTCATTCATAAATTGATCAACATTTTCATTAAAATTATCCTGTGCTTCTTCATACCGATCAATGTCCCGTTGGGCTTCACCCAGTTCTTGTAGGGAAGGCCCCACGTCTGAAAATGCTGCCGAATCTTTCGATGGATCAGATTCTTGAGCAGAGGTAGAAGTCCCCCACATACCCAGTGAGAGCACCATAAACATGGTGAGAGACCACACAGACTTCGACGTATGCATTTTCATAAAACCTCCATCCTTGGCATTTGTGATTAATTCCGGTCGGGGGATGACCCTTTGTATAGGTATGAGTACCACGCCGGAATGCCCAGACCAACTGACAGAAACCCTTGTTTTCCCGGTCTTTAAAAATGATGTTACAAATGGAACGGTATCGTAAATTTTCCGTCTACACGAAGTGGGTGGGATTCGCAAGAGGGAGGGAATCGTGACGTGTCAATCCCCATGCCCCGACGGTTTTATTTCAAAACGGAGCTGAAGTGTTTGGGATGGACAGTGGATGCGGATTGGCGATTGCGGGTTCTTTCCACATGAGGGCAAACAAAAAAAGGCTTCATTCAAGAATCACATTGTTCATTTCCTCTCTTTAATCTGAATGAGAAAGATCCGGATTAAATCAGTGGAGCGACTAAATGGGGTTAACACATTCGGGTCGATCATTTCTGGGATTATTCACAAGCTGACTGACGGGAAAGGCTTCCATCTCCTCGGGTGGAAACGGTCTGAGCAACGCGTTGACTTGTTCAGTATTTTGCACAGATGGATCGAGCCAATCGGCAAAGTCCTTGAAAGATAATACAACCGGCATGCGATGATGGATCGGTTCCATCACCGCATTGGGAGAAGTCGTAATGAGTGTGCAGGTTTCCAAAGAATCCTCGTCGTTTTTCTCCCACCGTTCCCATAAGCCTGCGAATGCAAAACCTCGATGATCTTTGAATCGAACGTAATAGGGTTGCTTTGCTTTCCCTTCCCGTTTCCATTCATAAAAGCCATCAGCCAAGACCAGGCAGCGTTGCTGTTTAAACGCTTTGCGGAAGGCTGGCTTCTCCGCGACAGTCTCTCCGCGGGCATTAATCAATTTATTCCCGATGCTGGGATCCTTGGCCCATGAGGGCACCAGTCCCCATTTCAATTCCGTGCATTCTCGTTGTCGAGACTCAAGGTTGGTGCGTACACAGGCTACCAACTGAGAGGGAGCGATATTATAGCGAGGACCCATTGGTGGGAGGACCTGTAGCCCCAATTGTTTCGCCAAATGCTGAAAATTCTCTTTGCGTGTGAAGCGACCGCACATAATTGAGCCCTATGAAGTTTCCGGTTAAACTCAACACTACAAAAAAATGGGAATAAAGGGAAGAAAATTTAAAGAGGCCGCCATTAACGAAAAAAGTCGAGGGCATGTTCCACGGTTATTCAACTCGACCATATGTATGTGGGATGACTGAAACTCAGTTTTTTCACTAATCATAGATGTTAATTTTTTTGTTTCCTGATATCATTTTTTCCATCGCGGTTATTTAGATTTTTTTGACCTTAATTTTTCCAGGTCACAAACTATCTGTTATTCACTGATGTGGAGCCCAAAAAATACAGAACCATGTTTTCATTTTCTAGGAAACTGCAAGAAATACCGCTTCATTGCGAAAGATCACCGGAGGCCCCAACGATGACCGATCAGGAACACATTCGCATCTTTGATTCCCAGGGGGAGGCCTACAAACAGGCCTTTCAAATTTTCTTAAATCATACCGACCAAAAACGGAACGCAAAGCGTTGGCTGCAACAAGTCATAAATGATCTGCCGGGGCGACATGTGTTCGTCGATGCCGGGGCCGGGAACGGCGAACTTACCCGCGCCTTCACCGCCGACTTTGCCCGCACCATCACCATCGAACCAAACGGCTATCTGCTGAATCAACTACAACAGGCCATTCCAACTGCCGAAGCCATAGGCATGCCAATACTGTCCGCCCAGCCATCCACCCCTGGCGATTTGGTGCTCTCCTCCCATACATTTTATTACATCCCTGCCGATGAATGGCTCGCGCACCTCGAACGCCTCGTCTCCTGGATGTCCCCGACCGGCGTCACCATCATCGTCCTCCAGAATCGCGAGAGCGGCTGCATGAACATGTTTCATCATTTCTTCTCCCACAGGTTTGAACTCCGCCGGACCGCCGAACAATTCCGCGCCAATCACGGCAACCGGTACGAGGTCATGACCACCCTCGATCCGGCACATGTCGACACCCCCGACCTATCCACCACTTATGCCGTCGCTGAATTCATGCTCAATCTGCTTGGCATCGAGCAGGCTCCCAGCCGAAAAGACGTCGAAGCCTATATTGAGGCCCATTTTGCCCTTCCCGGTGGAGGCTACCGCATTCCCGTGCATCAAGACTTCCTTCAAATCCGCGCCAAAGGGCAGGGCTGGGGCAACGGCAAATCGCCCGCTGTAGCAGACACAGTCGGTTGAGGTGAGATGGCAGGATCGGATTTTTTCAGATTCGTTGGCCTAAAAGAACACCAGTCCCCATTCCCATTCCATGCCTTCTCATTGCCGCGATTTCAGATTGATGCGCACACAGGCCACCACCTGCGAAGGAGTAATGTTGTAGCGAGGGCTCAATGGTGGAAAAACCTTCAGGCCCAATTTTTCCGCCAAATGAAGAAAACTCTTCTTGCCTGAGAAGCGACCGCCCACAAATAGATTCTAGAATTTTTCAGCTAGGACCTTCCCCTACAAATTTCTCTGAATAAGGGGAAGAAAATGCAAGTAGCCAATCATAGCCGGCTAAGGCCGGAAGGTTACCGTCTTCAAAATCTTTCGGGTGTATACGATGTGAAACGGGGAGCTCAATTCCTATTTGTTTTCTTCCATTCATCGTCTCTTTGAGGGAGATGTGGAACGCAGAGCGGAAAACTTGAAATGATATTTCAAGCCACATCCCGTTTGGAGGGCAAGGTCGACTTTCTCCTTGGAGATCAAAATGACCAGTCCGGGATAGGCCTTCAAATTTTTCAATAAATAACTGGCTTCGATATTCGCATACCGGTCAAAGGTATCTCTCACCTCATTTGGTTTCCCAAACAAGGCATCAGCTTCATCAAACAGCAAGACCGCCTTTTTGTTTTCAGCAGTCTTCAGCGCGCGCGCCAGATTCTTTTCCGTCTCGCCGATAAACTTATTCACGACCCGGTTGAGATTCACGCGATAGATCGAAAGTCTTAACTCTTTGGCCACGATTTCCGCCGCTATCATTTTTCCAGTGCCACTTGGACCAGAAAAAAGCGCCAGGGTCCCTTGGACGTTCTCATTTTTATTGCGAAAGGGAGGCACCTTAAACCTACTACGGAAATCCCGAGCCACTTGTCTTAAGAGGCCGATCTGCGCATTTGTAAATTTCAGATCTGAGCCGGTCCCAGCAGGGATAAGTGTTTTGGGTTTCGATGGTGGACACGGATTGGCCATAGCTCCCCTTCAATGACGTTCAAGAGCAAGAAAAAGAAAATGCTCTCTCAACGCCAAACTATATCTGTAAAAATTATATAAATGCCTTTGAATGGCCATTCTCCCTCAATTCCCTTCCGGAATGCTAATACTGTTTAAGTGACGGGTTTCGGCCCGGCAGCCGAGGTCTCCTTCGGCAGGGTTCAGGACAGGCCTTTGGTTTCGGCAAAAGGACCCAAAACCAGTGACGCTTCGTTCGGCCTCATTGGATTGGGCGGATGCAGGGAAGAGGGCGGGCCAACTCGTTGCGCTCAGACAAGGCCCGCCGCCTGATAAGAGCATCCGCCCATGGGGCCGAACGGCAGGCGTCGGACAATGGGAAAAATAGAAACGACAGGAAATTCCATATGACAAGGTAACCTATATTGGCTTGACTTCAAGACAGAAATCATTGGGAAAATTTTGAAAACACTATAAATCCCTTGTCGGGCAGGCCGATATCACGTCACCTTTTTAAATGTGTTGAAGAGTAGGTGGTTCGATTCGGATGGGTGCATCAGAACGTTTGAGCCCAGGTAGGGGCCAAGGCCTCAAGATCTAAGATGTCGGCTGGAGAGAAAGTTAGGTCCCTGTTTGGTAACCCCTCGCGCGACACCCAAGAGCCACCTTCACCACTTCTGCGACGGATTCCGCCGTAATTCCACGGGTCGTGCAGTACTTTGATTCGAGCCCATCGGCCAACTCCTTGGTGCCCTTGCTCGCATTGCATGAAATGCAGCATCTAGCCATATTCTCTCGTCTGACTATCCGTGCGTCATTGATGATGTGCTCCCAGGATGGCCGATATCGCCTTGTTGCGTTCGTGGTCATGAACTCAACGCCGCAATAGACACAACAGCGGTCTCGCTTAATGACCTCTCGCTCGAGCCAACCAGGAATGTTCCATTTGTTCACGTTAATTCGTTCCTCCGCTGCGATCCTTTGGAGGGCGGAACCCAGTCCGCAGCTGAGTGGCGGGCCGGAGGTTTTTCGAATCGATTCCCGCATTCGAATGCCACAGGTGGCTGAATGCGCATGAATGCGGGCTCCGTTTAGCTGCGCCAACTAGCGAAGTGCTCGGCGTCCTTTGCAGCGGCTTTTTATGAAGGCTCATCGACCCAACGCTTGATGCCGGGATGCAATTCATAGCAAGCCCTGAGTACCGATATGGCGGCGACGAGAATCTCACGGTCTCGACTGACTTCGGCGATCGGGCCATCAGGATACTTTCCCCCATGAAATAGATTGTTCCGCACGGTCTTGAGCAAATCGAGTACATATTGCTCATCAGACTCATCTGACCGTTGAGTGACAGGACGCCAGCAAAGCTGACCATCCTCAACAACTTGACGCTGAGGAGAGAGATTCTTTAGCCGCTCAACTGCTTCCCCGAAACCAGGGATGGGTTCCGGATCAAATCGTCCCTTCAATGATTTTCCAAACTTCTCCCAATCTGGTTCCGCCCTATCTTGCCCTCCCTTTTGGAGGAACCCCTCTCGTTTTAACGCACACTCAAAAACGGAAAAACTCCAGAAGAATTCGAGTACATCATCTCGGTTCAATAAATCAGGTGGAAGATCAAAGGCCATCGTCGTTCCTCACGTCTACATAACAATGTTTAAATGGATCCGCATAGACGCCAGATCTGCTAATTTCTGTCCGTCTAACACGCCACCAATGTTTGTAAAAAAAATGCCTTCCTCGTTGCTCTTGGAATCAGTCGCACCCCATCGCCCATTTCCCGAGTTTTTTTTTGCGGAATGGCACACGGATCAGAACCGCTTCCGAGTAGGTGCGTGGCAAAAGAACGGCGCTCCATCTGGCCGTTCGCCGGTCTGACGATTCCAGCCTTGAGCCATATGGCCTTCTTCCCCCTTTGGCATTACCCATTCGTGAAGCGTTGCTGGGATTGTTTATGCGTGGCAATTGTTTATTCCGTGTCTGGGGACTCTTATTCACTCAGGAATTCCAAGGCACACAATGAAGCCGACCGCAATGTAGGGGATTCTTTAACAGGGAAGGAACAATGTCAAGAAACTTTTGAGCGGCATTTTAAAATGCTTGAGGAAGGAAGAAGCCACAAGGAAGTTATCGTGGGTTCAAATGCGGATTGCCCAATGTTTATGAGGCTCATGAAAAACCTGGCCCAACCTTATCACCGCCTTCAGATCCGCCCACGTGCTGACGCTCAAATCAATGGATGGACCTTGTCTGAGCCCTTCGATAAAACTCAGGGCAGGCCTTGCGAATTGGGCCGCTTCCGGTTGCTGCGTCAGCACGATTGAATGTGGCCGAACTTGGTGGAAATGTGAATGATGCGTCTCGAAGAACGCGACCGTTATTTGGTCATTTTGCCAAAACAAAAGGGCCCCGTCGCCGGGCCGAATTCCGGAAAAAGAAGAAAGACAATTGGAGAGCAAGAAAGAATCTTCATCTCTGTTGTGGATAGCATGATAGTTTAGAGATTCGTGAGGTTATGGGGGCACTCCATTAAGATCTTCCTAAAGAGACACCTGGAAGAAACCAAGCCGCGGCTGAGTGGCGAGCTGGATGTCCGTCGATTCAACCTTTCTGCGTGCGTTTACACACTGACACAGCCTCGCATTCGACTGCCATAGGCTGCTGAATACAGAACTGTCTACTGCCGCCCTGAAGTCTCACCGCGAAGCCCACGGAAAGAGCTGCCATCGGCAGGAGCGACAAATTAGGCCGTGATAAACCGAACCTTCTTAACCCTTTCGAGCTTGACGTGTTGCCGGGCCTGCCACAGGTCATAATTGTACTGTAGGGCGAGCCAACTCTCCGGAGAGCGACCGAGCGCTTTTGAAAGGCGCAGGGCCATTCCCGGGCTGATACCGCTGGTTCCCTTCAAGATGCGATTCAGCGTGGAAGCCGACACATCGAGCTTTCCAGAAAGTTTCCGACCACTCAGGTTGTTGGGCTCAAGATACACCTCGGTGATAAACTCACCGGGATGAGGAGGATTGTGCATAGTCATCAATGGCAGTCCTCATAGTCCAAGACCTAGGCATTTCCATCTCTGAACTCGAATGTTAAACGCCAGTTGCCATTTACCCACACCGACCACGTTCAAAGCTCTTCAAAGGATGGCGAAACCCCGGAACGTTCATGTCCTCAAGGGACTGCGAAGGGTCCAATGCCGCCAAGAGCATCCGAAGCCGCCGGGCATGGTGGGGTTGGATTCCTGCCGCACTTCCCGACACAAAGAACTTTTTGATTCCCTTGTGTCGAAACGATTGGATCATGCGCTAATAATAGCGCGTTGCGTATCACGCAACAAGACCTAACAGAGTCTGCGGCTGAGTGGGGGGCCGAAGGCTCGTCGATTCGAGCCGCGCGTTCGGGCAACAGGCGGCTGACGAGGAACTCCAGGCACAAGCTCTGTTCAGAAGGGGACGCTTAGGCGACGGTCCGCTATACAAGCGGTGATTCTCCTGTCTTCTTCATAGTGTGTCCACATTCGAATGATTTTGATGGTCTTGATGTAGTCGAGACCTTGGTAGACGAGACGACGTTGAATATTGATTCTTCGGGAGCATGCTCCCGCAAGGTCACCGACAAGCTTTTCATAGGGCGGTGGGGTTTGGTAGGGATCTTTGGGCAAAATCCCGAGGAGCTTTTGTGCTTGAGATTTAAGACCCGACCGCGAGAATTTTTTCGCATCGCGCCAGGCCTGATTGGTATAGACAAGCGTCCAACTCAACTTTCAAGGTCCGTGGCACTTCTCAACCGGGGTCTTTATTCCCTTGACTAACGATTCCCGCACGCCGGGGATCGACGTGAGATACAGCGGTTCCTGAATGGCACGCCAATCCTCTTCCTATACGAGGACAGCGGAATGGCGTTTACCGGCAAGTTGAATCGGCTCATGGGAATCCGCTACATCGTCAAGCAACGCGTAAAGCTGCCTTCGGGCTTCCGTGGCAGTGATGCTTGTCATCGTGATTTTTTCATTAAATT
>BQIZ01000124.1 GCA_021604365.1 Nitrospirales bacterium | reverse complement strand
GGAGCCCAGAGAAACCCTCAAAGGCGATGACCTGCCACAGACGCCGAAACACCATGGAAACCCCTCCATGATGACGGATAGCTTGTTTTGCCACATCCACTAAATCAATAAAAGTTCCCATTGATTATGCCAGCCAAATTTCAATTGATAATAACTCTTTGTTGTTTGTCCAAAACAGAATATGAAGAGGGGCTCCCCCAATATCCATAGGCTCACACACTTTCTTTTAGACAGCAAAGGGGTCCAACTTTGAAAAAGCAGGAATCCTCCGGCCAGACCTTACCAAAATATCGCCCTAGTTGTGCTAGTTTTGGCTGTCTTGATCCACAGTTATTTGAGTCCAATAATAAATAATATATGACTGGCAGAGGGAGTCATGATGAATGAGCGAGTTTTACCTAGTGACGTAGAGACTTTTTCACTTGCTTGGGAGAACCATCGTGAAACCACCATTTACCTTCTTTTCAGAACAGGACTGTTGTGTGAGAATACCTTTGAATTGAGGCAAATGACGTTTTACCGAATTCCCAAAGTTCTTGATAGAATGTTGGGAGGGGGGTGTCCACAAAGAGTCAGCGGTGGTTCATTCGAGAATGCTTCAACTCGGATTTATCTAATGCCTTGTTGGATCAATAAGGGGCATTATAGGCAATTCTAAGCGCAACCTCTCCCGGATGATGGACAAATGATTCTGAGAGTGTGGCAGCAAAAATGACATTGGGTGACACCTTACCTCCCCGTTGTAAAATACCAAAAGCGGGCACCCTGCCTGCGGTTCCCTTCGCGTCTACCACCAATAGGATTCATCCAGCTCAATGGCTCCTACAACCGTCCAAACCCTTTCGATCTGCCAAGCCATGATTATTCGTCAACGATGGTAACAGTAAATACCTATTTAACGATGAATGCCCACCAAATCTTCGGCCGTCCGGGAAGTCACTCCCCCTAAACAAGGGTTTCAGCAGCCGATTCGACTGCTAATGGCCGAGTTGAGAACTGAAATCGCACAAACCCAGCATAGAAAATTCAAATTTCCTACGCCAGCCCAAAAATTATTTCCTGCAAGCATTTGAGACAAGGATTTACATTTAACCAAGTGGTCCACATCAGTTTTATTATATGCCTTGACCAACGTGCCCCCTTCCAACGCCCTGAAAATTTAAAAAAATCATATCTTAAACTGATTCACCCATGCTAACCTCTCAGTTGCATCGCCTTCCACAAATCCAAATATGAGGTGCACCATGTTGCTTTATGTTGACACTATAGATGCATGTAATTTGAAGTGTCCCACATGCGTTAGAGGTTCAAGAGCACTCCCAAACACAGGCGAGAAAATGTCCTTAGCAATGTTCCGACAAATCGTTGAAAAGGCCAAGGATGATGGGGACGTTCATCAGGTGGATTTATTCAATTGGATAGAGCCATTTCTCAACAAAAATCTACATGAATACACCAATGTCGTCAAGGACGCTGGACTGCCTTGTGGGATCTCTAGCGCACTGTCCCTCCCAAGGATTCATAATTTAGAAGAAACCCTCGTCAACACCAATAGCCTAACCGTCTCAGTCTCAGGCATTGATCAGGAGGTTTACGAGGTTAATCACGTCGGGGGGAACATCGACTATGTCAAACACCATCTTGAAACTATCTCCCGTTTGCTCAGGACTGGAGCAATCAGGACTTTGGTAAGCCTAAGGTTTCTTAAATTCGATTACAACGCTGACCAGGAAACGAAACTTTCAGATTACGCATCCAATCTCGGCCTAAACTTCGAAGTACTTCCCGCATCAGGCCATCCAATCAAGTGGGCATTAGATGATCAAGCGGGTGAGGCAGTCCGTGACCGCCTGGCACATTTCTCAGCTGAACGTCCCCATGAAAGCCATGGACACGTCTGCCCCCTGATTTTCGAGCATATCGCGATTAATCACGCCGGTGACGTCTATCTGTGTTGTGCCTATGGAAATTTCGATTTTCTCAGGATCGGCCCTTACCTAGAATTGTCGAAGGAGGAGATCCTTCTGAGGCGTTATACCCATCCAATGTGCAATTCATGCGCCTGGGAACGAAGACCAGCAACTTTCAAAGAACAGGAGACATTGAAAAGGTCTTTTGCGAATAGATTTAAGGAAACTCCAGATCTGGCAAGGAAATCCGTTCTAGATAAATTAATACAAATCATTCCTGCCCCAACCAAGGGAATTCTTCAAGAACGAATAAAGCAATCATAAGCTCCTTTGTTCGCATATCCGAGGGAAAGAACAAGGCCTATAACGCCTTGTTCATGACGATAAGGTCTTAAAAAAAATACTCACAAACAAAGCCTTCCTAAAAACAAAGATGGTCAGTCAAACATTCTGCATAACTTTCTTCGAAGGCTTTTAGCCATAAAGCTTCCACGCATCTCAGATTGAGAAAGCAACCCACTCAACCTCGAGTTGATATGGCTATATCTGTTCCATGTAATGGGGATTTTGCGTTTTCCATGAAACCAATTAAACATGTACAGTTTTTCGGATAAAAAATGTGAATAGTAGTTTATCCGAGAGCATTTTTGGTGGCCACCAGATATTGATGACCAAATTCCCGATCAGGCTCTAAGTGATTACCTTCGGCCCATTCGTTCCACGCATTAATAAAGACTATCCGTTCATCTCCAAAGTGAAGCCGACGTGTTTGTTCAACGACCCGTCGCAACCAGTATTCATATCGTTCGGGAGTTGCACCCACAAAGACATGAGAGACATCCTGCCGGCGAGCAGTATTGTCCCACGAAGGCATCACGCCTTTAAAGAGTTTGTAGGATGGCCAAGTTCTTCGTATAAAGTTTTCGGATGTCTGGACATAATCAAATAACACGCCCTGATACTCAGGATTAATCAAGGGTTGTGAAAGCTCAGCTTGAACCGGATACCGATGAGGGGGAAATTCAATAGCCGCATCGAACCCATAGAGACTTGGATCGTCTCCCATCGGCATCCGATCAAAGCTTTGAACATAAGCTAAGTAAATTTCCCCAATCCCCGCGTTCACACAGTATTCCCGCCACAAATTCGCAGTCCGTTTCGGCTCCGGAAACTGGCCGAGGCGATACACAATCACCAAAGGCTTTCCATGTATTCTGACATACCGTGGATCCAGCAGCGCGGGGGCAATCTCCGCAATAAAACCCGCATGATCCGCCTGGGTATGACTCTGTGCGATGAGGATATCCTCCTCACACCCGTCCCATCGTCTCGTCCAGTTCTCATTGGCCCAACAGAGGCAAAACGGAAAGTCCGGAGAACCGGATTGCAGCACTTCATCAAGGGGACGATTCAGCAGTTTCTTTCCAGCAAACCAATAATAGTAATAGCAGAAGGCCGAAATCCCATACTGGCGAGCCAACCGCGCCTGCTCTTCTCGTACCTCGGGCATACGTAAATCATAAAATCCCAAATCCGCCGGCAGATGAGGCTGATAATGACCTTGGAAATTCGGTCGCGCTTTGGTCACATTGGTCCATTCCGTAAAACCTTTCCCCCACCATCGATCATTTTCAGGAATGGGGTGGTATTGAGGAAGAAAAAAAGCGATCGCCCGAACCTCATTCAGCTTCTTCAGCTCATCGCTCCATCGTTCTATGAAAATCCGACTATTTTTCGCAATGAGAGGCATCTTCGCGTGCTTGGAATCATTGGTGCTGACGCTGAGATGGTGAACGACCACGGAACGCGGTTGATAGAAGACCCGCTTCCCCAACTTTCTCACACGGAAGGCTAAATCCGAATCTTCGCAATAACTGGGTGCATAGATGTCATCAAATCCCCCCAAGGTCTTAAATAACTCAGCCTTGATGAGCAAGCAGGCCCCGGAGCAATAATCGACCTCCCGCACCACATTATATTCAGGGCTGTCCGGATCACCATTCAACCCCACCAGTTCCGCTTGGCCATCAGGTTTAATCATGGCCCCAGCCTCCTGGAGCACACCATTGGGATACAGCAATTTTGAACCCACAAGGCCAACTTCTGGGTGTTCTTGAAAGGTGTTCACTAATTCATCAAGCCATCCCTCAAACACCTGCGTGTCATTATTCAGTAACAACAGATATTGGCCGCGGGCCAATGTTGCACCCCTATTGCAAGAATGGAGAAATCCAATATTTGTCTCATTCCTGCAATAACGAATGTTCTGAATATCCGGGAGAATATTGGGAGTCTCATCCTGAGACCCATCGTCAACGATGATTACCTCAAAGCTACACTGAGGCACATGCCTCAAAATCGAAGCCAAACAACAAACGGTGTATTCCAGGTGATTGTAGACAGGAATCACGATAGACACCAAGGGCTGCTCCACTTCGGTGAAGTTGAGGGACTGAATGAGCGTGGTCATCCCACCCGGTTCAAGCTGAATGAGAGAAACCGGCTGACGAGGAGGATTCTGAGGAGAGAAATGCGGATTTCCAGATTCATGAAGGACAGGCAATTGCATGTCTTTCCACCGCCGATAACTTTCCGTCTGTTGAAAGAAAGAGCCGAACCGTCCAAAGACAAACGACACCAATTGATGTTTTCGGTGAGGGGAAACGGGCAATAGGGATTTTGCACTCGTTAGGACTCGATCAAGCGAGCCACCAAGGGATTGGCGACTTTGAGTCACAGGAAGATCTGAGCCCTTCAACCAATTTATAAAACTTGCACAAACCCTTCCACGCCATGAGCCCTCTGGGCATAGCCGTTCCCTCAAGATCCTTACTTTGCTGATATTTCGCCAGAGCAAAGATGAATGCATGCGACGTAATTCTTCCTCTTTCGTCAGCAGCCGGGTATACAGACTGCCAAAGCGCTGATCCCGTTCCTCAAGGACACGTGTATGTTCAGCCGTGGCATTCAACAGCTGACTTTGAAGATGGCCAAGCTGTTGATCGCGTTCTTCAATGCCAGCCTGCAGCGCCATATGTTGATGCCAATATTCTGGAACTTCCGGAACAAAGACTCCAGAGGGAAGCACGGGTAATACCCCATTCCCGACGATGGCCACGAAGTAGACAGGCTCAGGAATGCTCAGAAACTTATGGGCTCGCCCTTGGGATAAACGAAAGTTTGCCGGGGGCGTTGAGGCGTTATGAAGCGGACCAATACATGATCCATAGCGGACTCGCTGGCCATAAAACTGCGCATGCCCGAAATAATTTAACAATAGTTCTTGGAACTCTTCGAAATAGAGTTCCTTCACATGAAAGGAATTGACGAACTGTGGTTTGTCGGAATATTCAGCCTTATCCGGACTGGAGATGAGGACCAGGCCGTCTGGGCGCAAGACTCGAACAAACTCCCGCATCATTTCATGATGCTCATCATGGTGTTCGAGCGTTTCAAAACTCACAATAAGGTCTATACTGGCATCAGGGAGCGGAATGTGACCACACGCCCCATGCTTAAACTGGACATTCGAACGTTGATAGCGTTCAGCCGCATATCGTATGACCTCCTCCGAGGCATCAACGCCCACGACATTCCGCGCAACCTCGGCTAACAGCGCTGAACCATACCCCTCCCCGCTTGCAATATCGAGCACATCCTTTCCTACCGCCAGTTCGCGGGCCAGGTAGTAGCGATGCAAATGTTCTAGCTCAATATCTCCAATGACTCCGGGAACAAAGCGCTCGCCTGTCCAGGGAAGTTTTGGCTGTTCCGTCACATCGGCCATGGTCCCCCGCTTTCTTTCAGTAAAGGACAAAGGAGTTGATTCGGATTCAATGACATCCATTTTCTGGCCTTCGCCGGCTAACGATGGGGTTCTCCCGGATGAGACCTGTTGTTCAATCTTTTTCATGTTTTGGCTCTATCCATAAGTGATCACCGCCAAGTCTGGATTAAAATTTCACCCTTACCCCAGCCTACCGAAGTCTCCTGCCCGGCCGGACAACAACATGGAACACCTCCAATCCTGACGGGGTATTCCTAAAGTTCTTTTCACGATGAAGCATAGGGCATCACCGATGATTCGAATTCAATCGCCAACATCGGAATGCCAATGAGGCCCCGTGCCACGTGACTCGAGTGAACTCGAAAAAATAGGGCATCATCGATCCAATGATGAAGAGCATGACTCTCTGGCGTCCCTTCGGCTATCGCTGCAATCACAGAATAATCGCCGGTTGGAAGATAGGGTAGCTGGAAACGGAACATCGCCTGAAATCGTTGCCCTTTTTCCATAGAACGCTCCACGTCACGGTACATCAAATACGTATTGTCGCCAAACAAATACTGCCCTAATCGATCTTTCACGTAAAACCCGAGAATGGGCCGCGCTAAAGGTCGTTCCGACACACACCGGATGGTCAGCGTGACTTCCTCCCCGCCATCTAGCGCTGTCAGGAGAGAGCCATGTTGATCGGAAAGCGCCACTTCGCAAATACTGGCTCCGCGCTCACCAAACCACGGAGCATTCGGATCAAAATCAAAAACTTCCAACTCATTTCGATGTGAAGAGTTCTTTAACATCTCACTCCGTGGATCTTTTACCCGCATGGCTAAATCTGTTGGAGCTTTGCGGCTTCCTCCAATACGAAAGGTATTGGCATTTTCCTGTTCGTGATACAGCGCAGCAAGGAAATTATGACAGACCTCTTTTGCGGGACCAATCTCCCTGACGGCCCCATTATCAAGCCAAACGACCCGGTTGCAAAGATTGGTCACCGAAGCCGTATCATGGGAGACAAACAGGAGCGTGCCTTTTTCCCTGAATTGATGAAGGAAACGCATACATTTTTGCGTAAAGGCGGCATCACCCACGGCAAGAATTTCATCGATAATCAGAATATCGGCATCCACATGAGCGACAAGGGAAAACGCCAACCGCGCATACATTCCACTCGAAAAAATTTTAACCGGATGATTAATAAAATCTCCAATGGCGGCAAATTCCGTTATGGATTCATACCGGGCATCGATCTGCTCACTGGTTAGACCAAGAATGGAGGCAGCCAAATACACATTTTCTTTCCCAGTGAATTCAGGATTAAAACTCGATCCCAATTCCAGCAGCGCCGCGACTCGGCCCTTGACAGTCAAATCGCCACAGGTCGGCGCGAGAGTGCCGCACACCATTTGCAAAAAAGTCGACTTCCCGGATCCATTTCGACCAATAATCCCGACCGTTTCTCCTCGATACACGCTCAGATCCACACCTTGGAGGCCCCAAAACTCTTCATAAAACTGTCGGTGCCCTCTCCATAACATCTGTTTCAGCCGATCTTCAGGCTTTCGAAAGATCTGATAGGCCTTTCCAAGTCCTTGGACGCGTATAGCCAGATCAGACGACATCAGCAAATCCTTTTCGCGTTTTCTGGAACCATGCATAACCCAACCAACCCACCATCCAAAACACAACCATATACAGGAGCCAGTCTAACCATTCCGGCATTTGTCCCCAAAATATGATCGATTTCGACGCATTCAGAACAGGTGTCAACGGATTGAGCTGAATCAACCCTCGATAGGCTTCAGGAATTGCAGACAGCGGATAAAAAATAGGACTGAGAAACATCATCATCGTCGCCATCACCCCAACCAAAGGTTGGACATCACGAAGAAAAACCCCCACTGAGGCCAGAAACCAGCCCAATCCTACAATCAACAACACAAACGGAAAGAGTACGACCGGCAACAACAACACCGTTACTGGTGGGAGCCCATGGACTACGAGATAAAAAACCAGCAGAATCAAAAGACTCACGGCGGCGTTAAACAGTGCCACCTGCATCGACACCCAGGGCATTATTTCCAGAGGAAACACTACCTTTTTAACATATGACACATTTTCGAGCATAAGACCCGGAGCACGGGTGACACATTCGGAAAATAAATTAAAAATAATCAACCCGGAAAATAATAACAGAGCAAAGGCGCCATTTTCCTCCATGGGCACCTCCCATCGAATTCGAAACACTACAGAAAAAACAAACGTATACACCCCCAGCATCAACATCGGGACAACAAAGGCCCAGATGACCCCAAGCATCGACCCTCGATAACGCGCATCAATCTCTCGCTTGGCAAGACGAGCAATCAACGTTCTGTGCTGCCAGGCACAGATCAATGGCGAAAAAGGATTATACGCATTATTCATTGGTTAATTATCAATCTCATCAAGATTATCGTTGACCTAATTTCAGGAAATTGACCGAGTGGGAAGTTAAAAAACCATTCCTCCCTCATGCAACCCCCTTTATCACCAAGGCTAAGTTAGCAAATCTCTCAGCATATAATCCTCACACTGATAGGCCCTTGACTCGAACCTTCAACCTAAACTCTCAAAACCTGCAAATAAACCGATGAAATTAAAGGGGTGGGTGACCAGGAAGTGGAAAAAATTCTAAAAATCCATTTGGGGTATGCGGCAGAAAGAATTGACCCACTCAAGCTTCGGGAAGAGTCCAATTACATGACTGAAGGGGGAAAGGACCAAACACGACCCATCTAATTTATATCAAAATCAACACCATGGCATCAAGCATCCGTCCCCCATGAACAGGGGCATCCACTCTGCCAAGCCTTTCTCAAGATTTCATTGCCGTCTTTTTGCAAAAAAAGGAGGAATACGGAAAAACCTGTGAAGGCTGAGCCCATCCTACCGAGCGCAGACAAATACCCTACCAGCCGACCACACTTCGTCCGCTCTCGATCGGCAACTCCTGGTGGGGCAATTCACGGGAGGCACAAGAATTTCGCGTGAAGTCCGGTTTTCGGCGGAATCCTCGGTTCCATCTGTACCACATCACGACTTCGAAGATCTCGATTTTATGGGCTGGATCGTAGATGTTACAACCTCACCGACAACTGTCCCTGGCACAGCAGACTTGTGACCGTCCTGAAGATACCCGCCCACAAACAAGAACAATTTTGGTAATCTTAATCAAACACTCAGGCCTTTGTAGGGATTGTATCGATCAAATCCATCTTGCCCAAAGCTGAAAAGGATAAAGAAACGTTGGTGATATTAGACTCCCCATATTACCTCCTTCGCTCAGATTTTTCATTGTCCTCTCATCACTTCCAAATAGACCTTCGACTCATACCCACACTATGTTTTCTATTGCAGCCTACAACTGAATCCGACATGATCAAGGCATCCCAAAACTGTGCAAATTCAATGTCATTATCTTTGATAGAAAAATTATAGACATTTTAAAAACTTCGTTGATGGCGTTGACGGCAACCATGCCGAATGGGGGAAATTTTTCGAAAGATGAAACAAAGAATGAATCACTGTTGAAGAGTGCTCCTCCATAAACCACCAGTGCCTCAGGAACGATTGAGACAGATATCTTCATATAAAACGCGCGTCGAAAGACTCAACCCTTCGATCCGCGTATCCGGATTTTTTCAGTCTATTATTCTTATGAGACTTTCAAACTTTAAGACTCATAGACCAATATACCTTTTGTCGCTCGACTCTCCGGTTACGGCTGCATACTCCGAAGCATCTCTTCTTGCAGGTAGCTTGGCACCGGCTCAATCTCCATCGGTGGATAGGCTGTGGCCGGAATGATTGGCATGTCCGGTGAATTGGCTGGAGGCGTCACTTGCATCCCACTACCACTACTTGCCGGTATCATTGGCATGGTGGTTCCAGCCGGTACTGGCTGAATATCCATGGGGACACCCACCTCAGGAGATTTTAAGTCAGAGCTCCCTTCCGGAGAAGATGAAAAAGATGAGGCAGATGGTGAAAAGTTTGCATCAGGCCCCCCATCCTGAGACAGAAACGCAGGGGCATCCACCTCTTCTTGCACTGGTTCCCTTTGGCGGTCTGAACGGAAATCCTCTTCGCCAAAAGCATTTGAAGAACCAACCTCTGATGGGTTCCTCGCCTCAGACACCGCTTCTGCTGGTGAGGCTTTTGGCGTTACATAGAGAAATTGTAAGTGTCCCGCCGCATTGACCGTGAACGCGTAATCCCACTGCGCCAAAATTTTTGCCAACGCAGGAAGTATCTTGTCCTGCTGTAAATCGACGGAAATGACTTTATTCAGTTCCTCAACGGGAGCCTCATATTTTATACCCAACTGTTTCTGTAATTGCTCCAATACCGTTCGTAAGGTCACCTGTGACAGATGACCTGTTAGCCGATCCCCCTCAACCTGTAGAGAAACCTCAGGGGTCAAAGCAACTCCCACTCCCCTGAGGCCTACCAAAAGGAGTAAGGCCACCAGAACCAGCCCATTCATCCATTTAGACAGTATTTTTTGACCGGATCCCATGGCACATCTCCTTTCCCAATCATACGGTTGAAACTAGCTCATCTCAATCTGGAGTAAACGAAAATCCTTTCCTCAAAACCTCCATCTATTTTTCATATTTTCGCATCACCCTCAATTAATCTCAATCTCCTGAGCAAAAGTAAAGAGTGCGGAAATTTTGAAACTCTTATTAGAGAGATCCGTGAGGATTTCACTGCATGCTGTTCAAACGAGATAGGAGGATCACCGCCACGGGGCGATCTCAAGAAAACAGAAAAATATTTGTCACACAACTGGCAAAGGGCAAAGAACAGTTTGGAAAGAATTGGGGCGGATCAAAGGTGCATTCTGTTTTCCTAGATAATCCCTTGGATCGAAAGCATGATCGTATTACTATTGAAATCAAAATTGGCGATGTTTGAGCTTCTCTTCTCGAAAATATAATCTAACCGAAAGCCCAACCATTTAACCGTTCGATATTCCGGTCCTATCCGTAAACGAAATCGATCATCAGTTCTATTCGTATTAAAATTATCGTTGGCATAATAAACATTTCCTCTCAGGGCAAAACGGTCCGTAAATGACTGTTTCCCATAAAAATCAACGCCTATTCGTTTATAGGTGGAAGTACCCTGCACCGCTGACTGATTAATTCTCGAGAAGGGACGGAGACGAAAACTTAACCGGGACGTAGGATTCCATTGCAAATTTCCTCGCATGTAAAAGAAGGTCCGCTGCTCCGATCCTAGGCTTAAACCCCTTGCAAGGAGGGCCTGTCCACGGGCGGAGTCTTCATCGATGGGCGCGTGGTCAAAATTTAAAACCTGATACCCTATATTGAAGTCCCCTGAGAGCTGGCGGGTAGGGGCTATACTGAAGCCCGTATATGCCCCGTAACCGAAACTATTCTGTTGCTTATTCGTATTATAATCATTGTTGACTATTCGA
>BQIZ01000123.1 GCA_021604365.1 Nitrospirales bacterium | reverse complement strand
TGGTTGCACCTTCCTGGTTTTGTTTGCTGAAAAGATGTTTCATGCTTTTCGGGAGAGTGGTCTGTTGGGTGCGGCATTCATGGACGTATGGGAACATAAGGATTTTTCCCTCATTTTCGCTAATGTTATATGCATCGGGCTGGCCTTTATGGGGTTTTTTCTTTATAGAGGTATTGATCGGCGGTTAGGAGAAGGAACCTTGAGGCGCATCGTATTCAGTTCTCCCTGATGGCCTTCCGTGGCTGAATTGCATGAGCTCTATAAATTCTAAAATGCAAAAAAAATTTCTGTGAATAATTTGTTTTTGCATTCCAACTCTCCTTTCATATATTAGTACTACCCGGTCCAATTTCGTGAGGAGGCCATCAGTTATTGCCAACGTCACACGGATTTGGCTCCGAAAACGGGGTGAAATGATCACCATTTTTCCTGGCAGGTTAATGATATTTTAAGGGAAAGAGTGTGTTCAGCGTCGAATTCTTCCCTAGCTTGACCATCACCTAATCCACGTCTCGAAAATCTTGATGACCTGGTGGCGGAAGATTCGGATAAATAGCACCGGAAAATAACGATCATCACCCACAGGTTAACCATATATTTCGAATGGTCACATGTCTCACAAATCAAAGAGAAAAGGAGAAAGAAATAGAATGAACTCGATTCGACATATTCTTTTCGGGCTACTCGCCATCTTCATTATCCCAAGCCTTGCGATGGCAGGGGAGAAACCTAACATCCTCGTGATATGGGGAGATGACATTGGCGGATTCAATATCAGCGCCTACAACATGGGCATGATGGGTTACAAGACCCCGAATATCGACCGCATCGCAAAGGAAGGCGCCCTGTTCACTGACTGGTATGGCCAACAAAGCTGCACAGCCGGACGCGCGGCGTTCATCACCGGACAGTCACCTATACGCACCGGCCTTACCAAGGTCGGTCTGCCGGGCGCTCCCGAGGGGATGCAGAAGGAAGATCCGACGATCGCGACTTTGCTCAAGGCGCAGGGATACATGACCGGTCAGTTCGGCAAGAACCATCTCGGTGACCGGGATGAAATGTTGCCGACAAACCACGGATTCGATGAATTCTTCGGCAATCTGTATCATCTGAACGCCGAAGAAGAACCGGAAAATCCGGACTATCCCAAAAATCCGGAGTTCAAGAAGAAATTCGGCCCGCGCGGGGTCATTCACAGTTACGCCGATGGCCGCATCACGGACACCGGCCCGTTGACCAGGAAACGCATGGAGACCATCGACGAAGAGGTGAACGTCAAGGCGTTGGACTTCATGGAGCGTGCCAAGAAGGCGGACAAGCCGTTCTTCCTCTGGTGGAACTCCACCCGCATGCATATTTTTACCCACCTAAAGAAGGAATCTGTCGGACAGACCGGCTTGGGGATCTATGCTGATGGCATGGTCGAACATGACGGTCACGTCGGGCAGGTGCTGGACAAACTTAAAGAACTGGGTCTCGAAGAGAACACCATTGTTATGTATTCCACAGACAACGGCTCGGAGTCCTTCTCCTGGCCGGACGGCGGCACGACCATGTTCCGAGGAGAGAAAAACACGCAATGGGAGGGTGGGTACCGCGTCCCCACTGCGATCAAGTGGCCGGGTATCATCAAGCCCGGCACGATTGTCAATGACATCGGTGCTCACGAAGATATGCTCCCCACCCTGCTGGCCGCAGCTGGCGACACCACCGTCAAGGAAGATCTGTTGGAGGGCAGGAAAGTCGGCGACATGACCTACAAGGTACACATCGACGGCTACAACCTCCTACCAGCGCTCAATGGCGAAGGTCAGTGGCCACGCAAAGAGTTTATCTACTGGACCGACGACGGTAGCGTAGCAGCGCTCCGTTACCAGAACTGGAAAGCTACGTTCCTGCGGCAGGACGCTGACGGCCTGCGTGTCTGGCAGGAGCCGTTTGTAAAACTGCGCGCACCAATGCTAACCAATCTGCGCATGGATCCATTCGAACTCGCCCATGAGATTGGCATGGACTACGATCGCTGGTTTGTCGAGCACATGTTCATGTTCGCTCCCGCAGCAGGATATGTCGGGAAGTGGCTGCAGAGCTTTCGCGATTTTCCACCCCGCCAAAAGCCCGGTAGCTTCAACCTCGACCATGTGATGCAAGCGGTGACGGGCGGCTCAAACCAGTAACGTTGAGCTGACTAGGATTTGACAGACCAGGTTTCAGTCCGCACCCGCTGAACCCGCTGGTGCGGACTAACTCACCAACCACTTAATTGGGAGAACACCGCCATCCCACCCAGGTCTTTGTTCATCCTGACCGCGGTCTTTGAGGCAGGGACTGGGTGCCTCGTGTACCTTCGGTCACATATGTGAATCCGATCAGTGGAACGTCGTCCAAACTAAATATCAATAACGTAAAGGAGCCCAGGATGAAAACGATCGGTACGCGGACTTTCATTGCTGTCGGGGTTTTTTACATCTTGATTTTTACCGCACCCCTCATCTACGCCGAAGACGTGCTCCCATCCTGGAATGACGGCGAGAACAATCAGTCCTTGGCGGATTTTGTCAAACGAGACCACACCCGCTCCCGACCTTGTCCCTGAAACTGCCCGCATTGCTGTTTTTGACAACGATGGCACTCTTTGAGCGGAACAACCCATGTACTTCCAATCTTTCTTTGCGCTTGACGCGTCAAAGCACTCGCCCCACAACATCCCGAATGGGAAACCACGGAACCGTTCGCCTCGCTACTCAAAGGAAATATCTAGGGCGCTCTGGAAGATGGCGAAAAAGCGATCCTCAAAATCGTCATGGCCACCCACGCGGGTATGACGACGAATGAGTTCGAGAAAACCGTGAAATATTGGATCGCAACCGCGAAGCACCCGCAAACCGGACGCTTGATCAGTGAAATGGTCTATCAGCCCATGTTGGAGTTGCTGGCGTATCTTCGGGCGCATGATTTCAACACGTTCATTGTTTCCGCCGGGGGTATGAAGTTCATGCGTCCATGGAGGGAGCAGGTCTATGGAATCCTCCCCAACAGGTTGTCGGGAGCAACGGAAAGCTGAAATATGCGTTGCGTGACGGGCATCCGGGACTCGTCAAACGTCCTGAAATCAATTTCATTGACGACAAGAACGGCAAACCCGTCGGCATTCAATCACACATCGGCCGGAGGCCCATTCTTGCATTCGGCAACTCATACGGCGATTTTCAATTGCTCCAGTGGACGGCGGGCGGTAGCGGAGCACGCTTCTTGGCTCTCATCCACCACACGGACGCTGAGCGTAAATGGGCCTATGACCGCAAGTCATCCATCGGCCATCTTGATAAGGCTCTTGACGAAGCGAAAGGGAAAGGGTGGGTGGTGGTGGACATGAAACAGGATTGGAAGACCATCTATCCCTTCCACAAACATGAAACCGATTCGCCTATGTCCGAACCTTCTGCTAAATGATTTTTCCGATGTAGAATTACCATGCCGGGAGCTCAGGTCAGTGAGATAACACCACGAAGCAAGCGTAGCTGATCCATTCCACCAGGAGCGAGAATTACACTGACGTGTTGAATCCACGATCGCGAAGCGCGTCTGGGGGCCCATTGGTCAATCAACACACACACCGGCACGCCCTCATCAAGATGGCTTGGGCGGGAATTGTGCCAAAACTTTCTGGACGGCCTCATTGATCAGCCCGGTTTGCCCTCCTGTCGTTCCCTTCCAATCCACCACGCCTTTAGCAACCCCACGCCAGATGATATGCTGAGGCGGCTTCGCATCAAGCAGATCAATGATGAGCGTCCCTTCCTCGTATTGGTAAACTTCTGTGTAGCCCATACCCATCCCCCAGTAGGGTCTCATGAGCGGACCTCGCATCGTTTCGACCTGAATTCGCTCTTCCCTACCAACATAATAGGTCACATGGAAATCTGAATTTCCAGCGATAATTTCAATGTACCCCTTGTTCGCCAGTTCGGCTGCGATCGCACTCTCAATCCTTTGCCGCGCCATTTGATTGGCCCCACCAAGATCAATCTCCCCTTCCGGCGTCTTCAGCATCCATGAAAATGTCCTCAGCTCACTAAAGTCCGTCGACTCCCTATAATCAGAACTGACAGAAATACTGGAGCACCCGAAGAAGACCGGTAATGACAACATAACGAAAAGCCCCATGAGACATCGCATGAAGAAGGCCCTTTCTTATAAAATATGCATCGCATCCCAGAATTTCGGAATCAGTATATTCATCACAGAGAGATCTTCCCGGGAACAGATATCATGGCATGTCGAAGACTCAGAGCGATGAACTCAAATCTGTGAGCAATTTCCGCCCTCTGTTTGGTGAAGGCCACATTGGTTATTGAATTTTCCCGCTTCATTGAAGCTCGATGCCCTCCCTTGTGAGACGGCTAATTCTGCCGGGAGAACATCAATCTGTTTAAAATAGACGGTGCGAAGGGACACCAGAAGTGCTCCGCCTCCCACCGCGACGATCATGAGTGTAAATCGGTGGTCGTCCGGCATGCTTTCTGCCTGATCCGGTTTCGCGGAACAAGACTATAGCAGACACTTCTCACACTTTTCGACTCGCGACCTTCAGGTCCTATGTACTTACTCAAGGAAGGCGGATGAGGGGTGGGATGGTGATTGCATCGTTATGGATAGATACGTTAAAGAACATGTCGTCCACCCCAATCTTCTGTGACCGAGGGCATGTTGGGTCTGAACGGCAAACAGATCACTATGAACGTAGGGACTATGTCTGATGAAGGGTGAGCATACGAAAATTTTTGAAAGTGCCCCCCACTTTTTATTTTATCGTGCCAACCCTGCACCTTCAACCTCGTTATTCCTGAAAGGTTAAATCGGAAATCATTCCACTCAGGACATTCCCAACACGTGCAAAAGGGAACCCCTCCAAAGCAGTCATTCCCGACATTGAGTATCGAGAATCTATCTGTGTGTGTTTTCAGATAGATACCTGCCACAGACACGCAGGTATGATGCAAGAAAGATAGATGTCCGCCGACAAATGAGAATCCGACAACCTATGCTCTTGAGACTAACCGACCCATGTGAGACGGCTTACATGCCGGCCTTTTTATCTCTTGTCATTCTCATTCTATTCCTTGCGCCCACGACGTTTGCCGAGTGGAAGGTCACAGGCGAGAGCAATGTCTATTATACCGACGATGCCGCCCTATTCTCGGCAACCCGGAGGCTGAGCCGAAGCCAGGACCCCACTCAACCGGTTATTGATAGCCTTCTTGCTAACCAAGGGGACGATGTTGTGTATGAACCCATGGCTCATATTACGAAGTCCTTCCCAATAATGGGTCGATCTACCCAATTGGGTGTCCGAGGACAAGGGTTTATCTTTACGAAC
This sequence comes from Nitrospirales bacterium, assembly GCA_021604365.1. Lineage (GTDB taxonomy): Bacteria > Nitrospirota > Nitrospiria > Nitrospirales > UBA8639 > Nitrospira_E. The sequence goes on along the minus strand of BQIZ01000123.1, from coordinate 5,959 downwards.
AATACTCAATTTAATCACGGATCCCTGAGTGTGGAGGCCTCCCATCATCTGACCTCCTCCACACACCTCCTCATGCGCTATTTTTTCGCACCCGACCTGTTTTTAGGAAAGAATGAGGTGCGGCCACTTGAAGAGACTGGCGAAAATACACCAAAAGTAAAAAAGGAAGAGGTCACTACCAATTATTGGGCAGGAGGACTTGCTCAACAGATCCCCAGTATGGACGATGCCAGGATTATCCTCTATGGCCGCTATGGATTGCGGGAATACGACAAACCCTTCACACAACGGGATACCCGGTTTTGGACTATCGGGACGCACGTGGAATGGAAACCCTCACAAAAAATCGGGTTGGCTCTGGGCTACCATTATGAGCGGGGGTTGTCAGATGGACGGAAGCAGCCAGAATTACAGGATGATACGTCTTACTTTAATCATTTCGTGACCGGGGAGATGGACCTGGAAATCACGGAACGGTTTGGACTGGAAATGGCGCTCCATTATGAATTTAACGGATGGACCACAGGCATTGAGGGGGATGAACGCAAGGGACAACATGAAAATGTGGTGCAAGGGGATATTGCCGTTCATTATCAGGTCAACGACCTTCTTCAACTGACGGGTGGCTTCCAAGGAGCCCATCGAAAAGAAAGTTTTGAGAAGGGGTTAAAAAACCTGAATACCTGGGTAGGCGCCAAATGGGCATTTTAATTTTTTCTTAGCGAGATTCATGATCCTCCGAGCGACCCAGGGAATTGGCACATTACAAATGTTAAACCAGCCTAAGTCCGAGCTTCGTACATAGTTTAGCTTCCATGCGGATTTGGTTCACTCAAAGCAGGAATGCCGGAAAGGTCATGGCTCTTTCCTTGCTTTGGATCCTGCTGGCTACACCTTTTTCGCATGGCGGAGAGCCCAATAAACAACCAACTCCTCCAATAGATGATCCTTTCCTGCTTTGGCAATTGGATGCAGTCAGGGAAAGAGCCAGAGAAATTCCTCAAAATGTCCAGGAACGGATTCGAAACGGTCAGGAGTGGAATTGGAACGAATATCCCGATCAGGTGCTTTTACAGGAGGAGGCAGAAATACATTGGACCCGGTACCTGTCCGCGGCCCTCAATGCGCCGAAATGGCTGGACCTCGGCATGACCGCTCGTCTGCGGCGCGAGGGCTTTGATTATCCGTTTAAAACGAACCAGAAGGGAAGCACCTGGCAATGGGCGACCAGATCCCGTTTCCGGGCCAGCGCACGGTGGAAGGCCTTCCGTGCTCAGCTGGAATTTCAGGGGTCCACATCCGGTGTCGATTCCGCCACTGACGTAGTGGGGACTTCGACATTGACGGCCGGAAACGTGCAGCAGTTGTTTGTGGCACACACATTGCCAAATATCTGGCAGACCGGTTTTCGCACCGATCTCCATGTCGGGCGCATCAACCTGGATATCGGAGCACGTCGCCTCGTTGCCCGCAGTCGCTTTAGCAACATCTCTCAGGCCTTTGACGGCATTCACTGGAATCTTGCCAATGAAGGTCAGTGGCAATTCCGGACTTTTTTTTCTGAAGTGGTTTCAAACACCCGTGCCACGGATCGTCTGGGCCTGTTTACCAATAGCAGGAATTTGTTCTGGGGCCTTTCCTATGAAAACTACCAGCTCTCCTGGTCCCGAATTCACGTGTATTATTTCGGAAGGGATAATAATGCTGAAACTAACCAGGTGGCGCGGGCGCATTCCACCTTTGGGCTGAGACTCTATCAGCCACCCCAAATTGGATCATTTGATTATGATGGTGAAACCGCCTGGCAGGTAGGTACGTTGGATGGCAAAGATCATTTTGCCTATTTCCAACATCTGTCCCTGGGCTATACCTTTAAACTCCCCTGGGCACCTCGGATCATGGCCATGTACGATTACGCCAGTGGCACTAAGAACCCAAATGGGAACGAGAGTCAGACCTTTGATCCTCTTTTTGGCGCGCGGCGAAGTGAATTAACACCCACCAGTCTGTTTGGACCATTCTATCGCTCCAACATCAGCTCGCCGGGCATTCGACTGATTCTCAAGCCACTTCCTGTCCTTCGACTTGACTTGAAATTCCGCGCCTGGTATTTGGCCCAATCCCGGGATGCGTGGGTCAATTCCGGCCTGCAGGATCCATCCGGCGCCGCAGGCAACGTGTTGGGACAGGATCTGGAGGTAGGCCTTCGGTGGAATCCCTCTCCCAATCTCAGCATAGATGCCGGCTATGACCACTTTTTCAAAGGTTCCTATATTAAAAACCAAACGAACGTGCCAGGAAATCCTCCTGCGCAAAATACCAATTATTTCTATATTCAAACCGAAGTCAGATTTTGATAACTTGGTGCGACCACCCTGGGAGAAACGGCAAAGTATCACAGCAGGAGAGCGAAATGGGAGCTTGGTGCATTCGAATGGTTGACCCACTGCTGCAGGGGCGGGAATTCACCCTGCTCGTATTGGCCATGATTTCTATCCAACTTCACCCAGCCCAGGGTCAACGGTTTTATAACCGCCAGCAACAGCTCTCTTACTCGGAAAGGTTACGGCCAGGTACCTACCAAGGAGGGAGTCCAAACACTTCAATTAAGTCTCCATCCAAACGACCGTAAACCCTTCCAATTGAGGCAGAACTGCTGGACAACAATCACTTTGGGGCAATGAACGGTTCGATTCTTTGCAGTCCGCGTTTTTTGCCCTCCCCCACCACGGTTGGTAAGGTGAAAATTAAGCCAACGATGGGACATTTCCATCTCATCCACACGCCCGATACATACTTACCAGGACCCCCTTGTCGTTTTGCCAGGCCGTATTAGTGAAGCAAGAAAATCCTTTAGAGCAAGCCCAACGACCTGGTGCCCCAAATAAGTAAAATGAATGTCTGTCTTGCTCCTCCTCAGGGTAGAAATTTCTTTCCCAATCAGCAATGGCAAGGTATCGTAGCAAGGCACGCTTTTGCCTATACACCACCGTTCCAAAGCCTTGTTCATCTCGAAATATTGATACGTGTCAACATTCGGAAGTACCCCCTCCCACGTAAAACGAGGGATATTTAAAACGGCAAACTTGGCTCCGCGTGAATTTGCCAGAAGACGGGTTTTCTCAAGAATTTTTAATGCCTCCGGGAAGGCTTCTTCGTAATTTTTTTTCCGATTATTAAGAAATAGGTGATCCGACACATTGCAGAGACTCAAAAGACGCCTACAAAGATAACATTGCCAATAGACATCCTGTTGCCACTCAAACCAATCAGGAGAATATAAACGATTATTTTTTCGGTAACGAAGGTTTCGGTTAACATCATCCAGATAAAAGCTAAAGATTAAGTAATTATGGGGAAGGTCTCCAAGTTTTTCTGAATAATACAGGTAAATCTGTTCCACGCTATAAGCAGCAATACTGGCATTGATAACTTCAAGTTTTGTATCTTGGTGAAATTCTTTGTTAAATTCTTCTTGGGAGATGGTAGGGAAATTTCTAGGGTGGCGCTCAGCAGCTGGAATAGAATCGCCAATAAGGAGAACCCTCTCCTCCGGTATTTGAGGTTTTGGTTCAGGTCCTACGAACCCATAGGAATTTGCTCTTTCTATTCCATTTTCCCTATATCGTGCATAATACCAATAGGACCGATCCGGACTATTCATAGCTGAAATATTTTGAACCAGATCTGGCTTCCGCAAACCACTCCCAAAGAAGAATTCAAAAAAAACAAGCGTCAGGAGCCCGGAGCCTACCGGGAGAACAATGAGGTTAACCCATGATTCTCCAGCGACCAGGTTTTTGACAATTAACTCCCATCCCAGAAAAAAGCCGAGGGGAAAAAAGCTGGTCAGAGAAAAGAGCAGAAAAATTCTGATGGGAATGTGCGGACTGAAAAAAACCCATACTCCAACCACAATAAAAGGAATACAGAGTAAAGTAAGGAATCCCCAAAAAATGGGATTGGCACTATCCCCTTTTTGGGAACGTTCACTTTTGCAAACAAGATAGGCAGACATTCCCACTGAGGCCACCCAGGAAACACAGTAACCTAACCACAGAGACGTGCTGTGACTCCTAACAGAAATTAATTCTTGTAGGAGTTGATCAGAAAAGTAAGCCCATAGGGGTAGGATAGGAATAGTGGAACAAATAAAAAATGGAGCCCATCGACTAGTCTTCAAAATTCCCCCAGTGTTTCTGGAGTGGGAAAAACTTCTCGCCACGGATTTAGCCTAAGAAATATTGATAGGCTTCGTTTTTCGTTTCATCCCGGTAAGGGTAACCCAGTGCTTTCAGAAGAACATCGAGCTGTTTGCGCTCAGGTTTAGGCACCTGCATACCCACAAGCACACGGCCATAGGCAGAACCGTGATTGCGATAATGGAACATGGAGATATTCCAACGGGAGGCGAGCTTTGTGAGAAAATTCAGGAGGGCGCCCGGTCGTTCGGGAAACTCAAAACGAAATACGATTTCATTTTTGGCCTGTGGCGCATGCCCTCCCACCATATGGCGAATATGCAGCTTAGCCACTTCATTGTCGGTCATGTCAACCACCTGATAACCTTTTCCCTTCAGAAGCGAAATAATATCTTCGCGATCATTTTTATCGGGTGAAATCTGCACACCAACAAAAATATGTGCATCGAGATTATCCGCAAACCGGTAATTAAATTCTGTAATTGAATGTTTTCCCATCAAGCTGCAGAATTTCATATAGCTTCCAGGCTTTTCAGGGATAGTGACTGCGAGAATTGCTTCCCGACCCTCGCCGATTTCTGTGCGTTCGCTGATATAGCGTAAACGATCAAAATTAATGTTGGCTCCGCTATCAATCGCGATTAAGGTTTTGCCCTTGCAGCCTGTCTGCGCCACATATTTTTTCAATCCTGCCAACGAAAGCGCTCCGGCGGGCTCGGCAATCGAGCGGGTGTCCTCAAAGATATCTTTAATGGCGGCACACATTTCATCTGCGTTGGCAGTGATGACGCCATCGATAGTTTTCCTTAGCACACGGAACGGCTCCTTGCCGATTCGCGCCACAGCAACCCCGTCGGCGAATATGCCCACCTGGGGTAACATCACTCGTCGTTTTGCTTCCATTGCCATCTTCAGGCAGGCCGCGTCTTCTGGCTCAACGGCAAACACTTTGATTTCCGGTCGCACACATTTAATATAGGCCGTCATACCTGCGCACAACCCACCCCCACCTACGGGAATAAATACGGCATCAATGCGGGCGGGATGCTGCCGCAATAACTCCATGGCAACAGTACCCTGACCAGCGATAACATCCGGATCATCGTAGGGCGGAATGTACGTCAGATCTTTTTCTTTCAACAAGGTTTGGGCATGGGTTGACGCTTCATCGTATGTGTCGCCAAACAACGCGACTTTCCCGCCATGGCGTTTTACAGCATCTACCTTAATTGCGGGAGTTGTTCGCGGCATGACGATGGTGGCATTCACACCCATGTGCCTCGCCGCAAGCGCCAGACCCTGTGCGTGATTGCCCGCCGAGGCCGTAATGACGCCACCCGCCCGCTGCTCATCGGTGAGGTGTAATAATTTATTGTACGCACCACGAATTTTGAACGAAAACACAGGTTGCAAATCTTCTCTTTTCAATAACACATGATTACCCATGCGTTCGGAAACGAGGGAAGTATCATCCAAGGGTGTTTCTATGGCGAGGTCATAGATGCGGGCATCAAGAATGCGGTTTAGATAAGACTGTGGCATAAGGTTTTTGATTGGGTTCCGTCGTTGCCCACATTCGCACTAATGGAAATTTTCATCAATTTTAATGCATGGTCGGACTTTATTGGTTTCATACAGGATCATTTTGTATGATGGCACACAGTGCCGACTCAATTATCATGGCACTCTCCGGTCTATGGTTCATTATAATTCCTTTCGAACCATATTATATAATTCTCTTTCCAAAAGCACAGCAA
>BQIZ01000122.1 GCA_021604365.1 Nitrospirales bacterium | reverse complement strand
TAGCTCCGGCGAAGGCACGGCGGATTTTTTCAACAGCCCCAAGAATGGTAAGAGACATTCAATTACGCATGTGAACGTCTGAAAGTCGCAGGCCCCCCATTTCCCACGACCAGCTGGTGTATGAGCATCCCACTCGCTCCATTCCGAAACGTCTCCCTTTCAAAAAATGAGTGTTGGTGCGCCCTTCTTTGTCTTGTTGCCTTATGTATTGGAATCCTGGCCAGATTGAGTGAGTTAGGTACCTGGTGCTTGGCCGTAGATGAATTTTATATCGCGAAATCCGTTGAACTGATTCAGCAAAACGGGCTCCCTATCTATCCCGATGGCGGCATGTATTGGCGAGGTCTGCTCTTTCAGTACGTTGAAGCCGCTAGTGCCGGCCTCTTCGGGATGAATGAATATGCACTTCGCCTGCCGGCAGTCCTGTTCAATCTGTTTACGATCCCCCCTCTCTATTGGCTGGGTAGGAAACGAATCGGACTCGCCGGCGCCTTTCTCCTGGTTGCCTTTTTCTGTGTATCCATCTGGGAAGTAGAATTTTCCCGATTTGCACGAATGTATTCGATGTTTCAATGTGCCTTTCTTTGGTTTCTGTATTTTTTTTATGAAGGATTTTTTCTGGGTAGAAAGAAGGCCATTGTATGGTCCTATGTCATTGCGGGTTTCAGTATATTCATCTATGAAGGTTCGATTTTCATGGCGTGCTTACTGTTCTTGCCACTCCTTCTTCGAGGGGTAAGCCTGGCGAAACAGGTTCAGTATGGGATATCCGCCGGGGCAATTCTTCTTTTGAATGTTGCTGTTCCGAAGGTGTGGTCTTGGCTTTTCCCTGGAGATTCGGGAAACGAGTACCCACAAGGATTTGTGCTTCCTCAGGAGGGTGGGGGCATTCTGCTCCTTCCTGACTTTTCCTTGTGGCAGTCTGTCTTTATGCGCGGAGATCTTTGGGGTGTGGGATATCTTTTGCTTGTCCTCTTCGGGATAGGCCTCGCCTATATGGTGATGAAATCGCCCTTATGGGATTGGCGGCAAAAAGTCATTGGTTTGGTTCTCCTGGCCGCCGGCCTGTCTCAGTTGTTTGGAATTGTGCTGGCGCTCCTGCTTGTCTCCTATTTCACTCAAAACGCTGATCCAAAATTGGTCCTTCGTAAGTCAATTGAAAGAAATATGACCATATTTCTGGTTGCCTGCCTTGGGTTCTGGCTTACCGTGGGGGTACTGACCACGACCGGGCACATTGTGACATCGGGGCTCGAAAGCCTATCCCTACACAAAATGTTGGCCATGATCTTTCATTATCCAAGAGTGATGGAAGAATTTGCTTTTCTCTGGCTCGATGTCATGCCCTATCTCATAGTGGTGTCATGTCTGTTCGGGTTGATGGTGCTGTGGGGGTCAAAAAATTCTCGGCACTTTCTGACCGATCACTTTCTCCTCCTCGTGGTTGTCAGTTGTATCCTCATCCTGGGAGTGATCAACACGATGTACAACTCAACAAGATATTCCTTTTTCCTGTATCCCTTGGTTCTTCTTCTTTGGTTTGAAGGGGCGCTGTCTGTGAAGTCATGGCTTGAATCGAATTGGGCACCCAATGTCATGTTAGGAAGAGTTTCAAAGTGTGCGGTGGTTCTCTTGCCATTCGGCATGCTGCTCGGCTCGGAAGATTTCTCTTTTGCCCATCTCATGAATGTCGGAAAGCCGGAAGTGAACTTTCGGATGAACGTTTCCGAGGAGGTTGCGACCCACTACTATCAGCGAGCGGATGTACGAAGTCCTGCCGAATATATTAATGACGATTGGAAGTCCGGCGATCTGATTCTCAATGCCGTTCCTTCTTCGTCATTCTATCTTACCCATGAGAATTACATTTTTTATGATGATCAGTCTTCCCTCTTTAGGGAGAATTCGCAAAATGGAGGAACGACAGACCGTTGGGGAAATCCGATTCTGCACAATAAGGACACCATACAAAAGGCGGTGCAGGGGAGGGAAGGTGAAGTGTGGATCCTGACAAATCCAAGATACCAAACGGTGTTGTTTGAATGGGTGAAAGAGGCATTAGGGGATAACCTCGCCGGCATCCATCGTGCGAATCCCGGTAGAGATCAGCGAATGCAGGTCATCAAAGTCAGGCGTAATTCGCCCGAATGATGAGCCTGAATTTGGATACTATTCCATCTATCAGTGAAAGTTTCCCTTTGGTGTCAGTTGTTGTCCCTGTTTTTAACGCGGAAAGATTTTTACGTGAAACTCTTGAATCGCTCTTATGTCAAACCTATAGGCCTATCGAAGTCATCACGGTGGATGATGGATCTACCGATTCTTCCTCGGATATTTTGAGAGAATTTGCCGATCGGATCCAGCGCATACATCAGGAGAACCAGGGAGTAGGCGTTGCCCGGAATGTGGGAGTTGAACACAGTGTGGGATCGTATATTGCTTTTTGCGATGCTGATGATATTTGGTTCCCCGGGAAACTGAAAGCGCAAATGGAAATTGTCAAACGACATCCTTGTGTCGGGGTGGTCGGCGGGTTCATGGAGAACATCGATGAACTGGGTAGAACGCTCAAGTCATCTCACAGGGCATTGAATCTGTATGACAAGCCTATGAAGCTTCACCAGGCCTTCCTGATGGAAGGCAATATGATCTGTCTGTCGACCGCTCTGATTAGAAAACATGCGTTTTCGAGTATCGGGGGATTCCAAGCTGGCCGACAAGATATCAAAGCGGAAGACTTTGATTTGTGGATCCGATTGTCAAGAACGACTCGATTTTATCTATCTTCCCAATACATGGGTCAGTATCGGATCCTCAAACAGTCGAGGAGTCATGGAAGTCTTCGAAAGGAATATGGTGCACAATTTCAATTATTACGAATGTATCGAAGTGAATATACTCCTGAAAATTACAACATACGTAAGGCAAAAATTTATAGTGAATGGGCCGAGAGCAGCTTTGTTGAAGAGGAAAGTCATGCCTGGAAGTTGCAAGTCAAGGCTATAAAATTACATCCCGCCAACCTCTCCTACCAAGTCCGGTTTGGCCGTGGATTGGTTACATACCAGGTGAAAAGGCTTCTTCGCCTATTTCAAGGACATTTCGGCTTTCGCAAGGATATCGAGTAATGGCCTCGACGATACATGAACTTCTGGCCGATTTGGTAGAAAAGTATGGATGGCGGGAGGGCGTCGGAAGGATCCTGAATGAATTGGGCTCCAATGAGAGAAATGACCTTTTTTGGGACATGCATTTGGGTGCCCAGGCAGCTTGGATGTTATGGGTGGGACGAACAAGCCATGATACGATTTTGAATCTTGATGCAGGGATGGGGACCACCACCGTTGCCCTTTCTTATTTATTCCTCAATGTGACGGGAGTGTTTCGTGACGAGCCCAGTAGGAGATGCGCCATGGCTCGCGCCCATCAGGAGGGCCGGAAGATTGAAACGGTTCTCATTGACGGCCTTAGCGAGCCACTCCCCTTTCAAGAAGGCATCTTCGATGTCATTTGTCTTTCCAACCCGGAGGTTTGGTTAGAAGTCGGTGGAGGCACTGTAGGCAAGGGTAGGGATTATTTTTCCAAAATTTTCAACCTATTAACTCCTGGGGGGATGATCTATTTGGGAATGAAGGAAGGGCCGTTATTCTCAGGCATTGGCCATGATTCTCACCGGTTATCCCAACGGGGTCTTGGATCTACATTGGAGAAGAATTCAAGCAGAGTTCTCAAGAGACTCACGTTTTATCCGACTTTCGGACCTGTTGAAGCGGTGTTTGAGGAGCGAAACACAAAGTCTTGGATCTCCGGATGTCGATCCAGATTAAAAAAAGCGGTGAAAGGGGAGTCATACGGTTTGGTTATTGGGAAGTCCTTCCCTGATCGATTTTCAGGAGTAATCGGAGACATTGTGAATCAGTCGGAGATTGGACAAACGGATCGATCAGATATTCAAGTATACGTAGGAACCGCCAATACACTTGTGGGAAAAATTCCAGGTCGGATTGTCCGGTTTCCTTTAGGCGACGAGTCGTTGATTCGATGTCGGAATAATTATGAAACGTTGCAAGCCATACAAGGTAACTGTCCTGTGGCCATTCCAGCTCCCTACGATCCGGGGTATTTTGGGGACCTGAGGTATTTCGCAGAATCCAAGCTGCCGGGCGATGAACCAACAGGGGAGCGGACATGGGCTTGGAAAACCGACATGATGACGGCCCAGGCTTTCCGATTCCTTTTGCAACTTCATCAAGCAACTGCACAAAAAGTCATGCTTGATGACGTTCTCTTTGAAAGACTTGTGGGTGCTTCACTGACTCATTTAAGGCGGTATTGCCAGGGAACCGATAAAGATATCGTTGATCAAATTGAAGTCCTGTTGAAAAAACGGTTGCTGGGAAAGGACACCGTTCTTGTACGGACCCATGGTGACTTTAAACGCACGAATTTACTTGTCAATAAATCCGGAGAAGTGGTTGGTTTGATTGATTGGGATTTGTCACGAGAGATGGGTTTCCCGTTGATGGATTTATTGTGGTACTTGAGTTACGAAGTCTCTTTGAATGAGCGAATTCCCTTTTATCAGGCCATTGTGAGGGTGGCCTTTGAAGAAGACCTTTTGATGAATGACTGCGTTCAAACGTATTGGCAAACACTAGGTCTAGGACCTGCAGATCGGCAGAAATTGTATGCGGTCATTCTGCTTCTCTATCAATTTCATGAGCATCTCGACCATTGGCATAAATCGGATGAAGATTGGTTCTTTCACACCATGATGCCAATCCTCCGTTCCGCTTTCGAGAACGCGTTAGATGCAGTCACCAAGACACACTGTTCTGTCTCCTAATTTTCCTATTGAATCAATAGCCAAAAACAGCCTTCTGGTTCTCGTTGACGGTTCTTTTTGAAATGAACTTATGAATATGCAGTCCGATATGAAGCGACTCTTTAAGCATTCTTCAATCTATGCTGTTGGGGGAATTGTCAATCGCGCTGGAGCGTTTCTCCTTCTTCCGCTTTACACAAGCTATCTGACTCCGTCGGAATATGGAACACTGGAGTTAGTTTATGGGGTCACTGCGCTCGTGTCTTCTTTGCTGGGTGTCGGCTTGGCTCATGCTACGCTTCGGTTTTATTTTGAGTTCCAGGAAGATTCGGAACGAAAGTATTTGGTGAGTACGACATTGGTCGGTGCCGGTGTCATTGCCTGCACCGGGGTAGCGTTATTGTGGTCGATGACACCGATCTTGTCCAGGCTCTTATTGGGGTCAGCCCAAGAAGCCAGCCTTCTGCAACTTGGGCTTTTGATTCTTATCCTACAATTGTCTACGGAAATCGGGCTCGCGTATTTTCGGGCGAGGGAGTATTCCACCCGGTTTGTTGTGGCTTCCTTTCTGCGATTATTGTTACAGGTCGGTTGCAATTATTACTCGGTGGCTATTCTTGGTTGGGGAGTGTGGGGGATTCTTCTGGGCAATCTCATGAGTGTCGGGGTCTCCTGGATCTATGTCGTTGGCATCACGGTGTCTGAATGTGGCCTACGGTTTCACCAAACGAAGTTTCGCCAGGTCCTCGCCTATAGTTTTCCGTTTCTCTTAAGCACCATTGTTGGTGTGGCTGTTCTGTATTCAGATCGGTTTCTTCTCAAGGCTTTGTATGGACTTGAAGCGGTCGGACTCTATGCTCTGGCGTTGAAGTTTGTGGAATTGGGCAATGTGCTGGTCTTGGAGCCGTTTAAAAACAGTTACGGATCTTTCCGCTTTTCGATTATGAACAATGAGAATGTCAAAGAGTTGCAAGCCAAAATTGTCCTCTATATGGCGGTAGCGGTTGGGTTCCTGGCCCTGGGAATTTCAGCCTTTTCACCTGGGGTTCTTCGAATGTTGACCACTCCGGAGTATTGGCCGGCGGAACACCTTATCCCAATCCTGGCCGCGGGTCTGTTGGTGTCCAGCTTGGGCTATCCTTTCCAGACCGGTATTTTGTATTTGAAAAAAACCAAGTATCTGTTTTATGTGACCGTGATGGCCGGTGTGATAAAAATCGTCTTAAGTATTGCCATGATCCCACGCTTGGGAGCCGTGGGGGCAGGCCTTGCGTATTTTCTGGCGGAAACGGTGAGTGTGAGTTGCCTGCTTTTCTATTCCCAACAACTTTTTCCTATTCAATATGACTATAGGGCTTTGGGAAAAATCGGAGGGATTTGTGGCCTTTTGTTGGGACTCATTTGGGGAGTCCTCTATGTGGGGTACGGCGAGTTCCTGGGAGCGGGCGTGATTATTTTGTGTAGCTACCCTTTTCTCGTCTTAAGTGCCGGCTGTCTGAATTGGTCAGAAGTCGAGGCGGGGTGGCAATTCGCTGTCCAAGGCATAAAGCGGATGCGGGGAACAGCTCGATAGGGCTTTCTTCTTGTCCAGAACGTTGCCTGCATCCCAAGATGTTAGGTTGAGGAATGGCGTTGAACGGTCAACAAAAAATTGCTCATGTGGTCTTAAGTCTTCAACCTGGTGGACTTGAACGACTGGTCTGTACTCTTGTCAGTTCTCCAGTGTTGTCAACTTGGCCCACTATCGTCGTCTGTTTGGACGAACCGGGAGTTCTGGCTCCGATGGTTGAAAAGGCGGGCTGTCGTGTTGTGATGGTCAAGCGTCGGCCAGGTCTTGATTTGGGGTTGATCGGGCGTTTGGCCACAGTGTTGAAGCGGGAAGGAGTCACCGTGGTTCACACCCACAGCCTTGATCCGATGTTGTATGCGGGGTGGGCAACGTGGTTGGCGTCCGTCGCCCTTCGTATTCATACGCAACATGATATCTGGCTGAGAACGTACAATTGGAAGGATCGCTTGAAGTTTCGTGTCGCGTCCATATTTTTTCATAAAATCGTCGGTGTTTCTCAAGATACCACACGGGCATTTGGGCAGTATGGAATCTCATCGACTCAGGGCCTGACGATTTTAAATGGGATCGAGGAAAAGAAATTCTCCAGAACACCCAATGGGAAGAGCAGGCCTGTTCTCAAGGCACCAGATTCCCGGAATCATAGAGAATGGAGGGTGGGGACGGTCGCGCGGCTTTCTCCTGAAAAAGGGATCCACCATCTGTTGCACGCCCATTCGATTCTTCAGGCACGAGGCCATGCCCTGCGACTTGTTCTTGTGGGAGAGGGGCCTCAACGCGGTGAATTGGAAGCGCTTGCTGAGGAACTTGAAATTTCCTCGAGCGTCGAGTTTCTGGGATATCAGGAAAATGTCGAAACATTCCTCTCAACATTCGATTTTTTTGCCCTTCCGTCTTTGACCGAAGGCATTCCACTTTCACTGCTGGAGGCAATGGCCAACGGCCTTCCCGTTGTGGCGACGGATGTCGGGGGGATTCCAGAGATTATTGTGCACCAGGAATCAGGTCTCCTGGTTCCTCCCGGGCAGCCTGAGGCCTTAGCTCACGCCTTGTTACAACTCATTCAGGAACCAGTTGAAGCCAAACGATTGGGCGGCAAGGCCGAAGATCGCATTCGAGAGCGTTTTGGAATGACCGCCATGTCCGAGGCCTATCACTATCTCTATCAGATGGAGCCACCACCTCCATTCCTGAGGAACGTCGTGAAAAGGGTTGTTCAGAAATTACCACGGCAATGGATGTTATGGCAGGGAACGCGGGATATTCGTCACATTGCCGTCACCTTCGACGATGGCCCCGATCCGATCTACACTCCTCAAATCCTGGATATCCTAAAAACCTATGGTGTCACCGCAACCTTTTTCCTTGTCGGTGAAAGGATCGAACGGCACAAAGGGTTGGTGAGACAAATCGTTGAGGAAGGTCACGAATTAGGAAATCACTCGTTTACCCATCCTTCCTTTGATCATTTGTCATGGAAGGAAGCTGTTGAGGAAATTGAGCGGACTCAGTCCCTCTTCCACGCCATCACCGGACGCCCTTGTCGATTATTCCGTCCCCCTTTTGGGAAATTGTGCGTGGGTTCTGTTTTAGGGGCATGGATGACACGTCTGACGTGTGTCATGTGGAGTATAGATCTCAAGGATTTTCAGGCCACGAGTTCAGGAGAAATCCTTGCTGCCCTCCAATGCCAGCCTCTTCAGTCCGGGGATGTTCTGTTATATCACGGAACCAATCCTTCTGCGGTCAAAGCGCTTCCGGATATTCTCGACGTCATCGTTCGCCAAAATATGCACCCGGTCCACATTTCTAAAATGCTCACGGTTTGAGGGAGTGCCACGATGAAATTTCTGTATCATCACAGAACACTGGGTCGGGGGGGGGAAGGCGTGCATATTGCCAGTATGGTTCGGGCTCTTGAAGCTTTGGGCCATACGACCAGGGTGGCTTCCCCGTCTGGTGTGGATCCACTCAACATGGCTGGAGCCTCGCCGGTTGATAAGGGACTGTCCCAGGTACGAGGCATCAACCGAATCTGGAAATTCGTGAGTTGCTGGGTTCCGGATATTTTCTTTGAAATTCTCGAAATCGGCTATAACGTGGTTGTATTGTTTCGATTGGGGCCCATTTTACAACGGCGACGTCAAGATGTGTACTACGAACGGTATGCCTTCTTCATGTTTATGGGAGTGTGTTTAGCCAAATATTTTGGGTGGCCTGTTTTGCTGGAGGTGAATGAGGTGGTCGGAGTTCAAAGGGCTCGGAACCAGGTGCTTATTCCTGTCTCTCAATGGTTTGAAAAAATGGTCTTTAAAAAGGCTGATGCGATTTTCACCGTCTCAAGCTTTTTGAAAGAAGAGGTGTTAAAGCGGAGCGGAAGACCAGGTGGGGTTCATGTCATTCCCAACGCGGTGGATGCCCAAGTGATCGAATCGACCGAAACCGGAGACCAGATTCGAAAGCGTTATCAATTCGATCGTCACAAAGTCGTTGGTTTTGCAGGATGGTTTGACACCTGGGATCGGTTGGATCTGCTTATCGATGTGATCAGAGAGGTTCACGAGGAATATCCACATGTTCGGCTTATGCTGGTGGGCAATGGCCCGGTGGCCGATCTGTTGACAGAACAGGTCCGAAACAGCAACCTGGAAGAGGTTGTTTTTCTCACAGGGCCCGTGCCCAAATCTCAGGTGTTATCGTATATCGCGGCTATGGATATTTGTGTCCTTCCGGATTCGAATGTGTTCGGTTCTCCCATTGTCTTATTTGAGTTTATGGGTATGGGTAAGGCCGTGATTGCGCCTGACCTTCTGCCTATCCGGGATATTATTGAAGATGGGAGGGATGGATTGATCGTCCAACCTGGCGATCCTCATTCGCTCCAACAGGCTCTCTCGCGGTTATTGAGTGATAGGACTCTTTGCAGAGAATTAGGGGCGCGTGCCCGGCAAAAGGTTTTGGATCAGCATACCTGGCAGGAGAACGGAAAACGTGTTGAACGGTTTGCTTCGGCCCTCATAGAGAAGGATTAAGACGCCAGGGTTTTCCCATCCCGCTATTTCTACCGCTTAGGATTGTCGGAAGAAATACCGACATACCTTCCGTAGACTCCTCTTTCATCAAGTTGAATCACTCCTTTCATGATTGGGAAGGAGATCGCACGGCCATGGGCTCGGGTTGAAGGAAATTAAAGGGATGGCATGAATCTCCTCTTTACTGAAAAGGACTTGGGATGAAACTGCTTTTTTGGGTGGCATTTGCAGCGGTCGTGTATACCTATTTTGGGTATCCCCTTCTTGTTTGGTTGATAGGACGCATGAGACCGAGGCCCATTAAACAAGGGAAATTTAATCCGTCTGTCTCGATGATTATTGCCGCCTATAACGAAGAAAAGGTTATTGGTCACAAAATGGTCAACACCATGGCATTGGCCTATCCGGAAGGACAGTTGGAAATAATTGTTGTGGCGGATGGGTCGACTGACCAGACGGTGAGTATTGTTCAGTCGTATGAAAAAGAAGGGGTGACCGTCTTGCATCAATCGCTTCGGCAAGGGAAGACGGCTGCCTTGAACCGTGCGGTTTCATCGGCTACCGGGGAAATTGTCTTTTTTTCTGATGCCAACACCATGTATGAACCGACAGTGATTCAAAAGATCGTACGAAATTTTAATGATCCTTCTGTGGGAGGGGTTTCAGGCCGGAAGGTCATTTTAAAAGACTGCGATAGGCAAACCAGTCAAGGGGAGACAGCCTTCTGGAATTATGAAGGTTGGCTTAAATCGGGGGAAAGCCGTTTAGGATCCATCGTGGGTGCGGATGGTGAAATTTTCGCAATCCGCAGAGCTCTTTTTGCCCCTATGCCATCTTTCATTGTTCATGACGATATGTTTCTTTCTCTGAAAATTGTTGAAGCCGGATTTCGAGTGATTTATGAAGGAGAAGCGACTTCTGCCGAATATTCCTCAAAAACGCTTCATGATGAATTTTTTCTCAAGGTTCGCTATGCATCTGCCGGGTATCAGATTCTTACCCAATTCCCCAAGATGTTTTTTCCGCCAAAGACGTTTTTTGCCTTTCAGTTTATTTCTCACAAATTATTCCGCTGGTTGATCCCATTTTTTCTTTTAACCATGCTGTTGAGCAGTGCGCTGATTCCCTCCCTTTGGTATCACAGTCTTTTCTGGGGGCAAGTGTCTTTTTATCTTACTGCGGTCCTAGGATGGGTTCTCATGAAAAAAATCGGTCACGCTACTCTTTTTTATGTGCCGTTGTACTTCTGTATGGGGAATGCCGCCGCGTTGTACGGATTTTTCCTTCATTTCTTTAGTGCCGGACAAACCAGTCTTTGGCGTAAAGCCGAACGGTAGGATTCCCTAATCTTGGAGAATGGCTAAGTGTATCTCGTATCTGGACTTCTCGGTGGTTTTCTGATCATCCTGGGATTTGTCGGGCTCGTATTGCGGCAAAAGCAGATGCATCTCTGGATTGCGAGTTATGTCATCCAGCAATTTCGTTCTCGTCCAAAGTTGACTGCGGGGCCGATTCATATTTTTTTTTGTGTGACCGACCATTATGAGCCCGCTGTTGGTGGAGTGCCGTATGAACAAGAATGTGCCCGGGTAGAAAAATGGATGAAAAATTATCCGCATATCGCGTCCAAGCATCGGGATGTGAGTGGGCGATGCCCACAGCATAGCTTTTTCTTTCCTGCAGAAGAATATCGACCTGCTCATTTAGATCATCTCGCCACTTTATGTGGAATGGGGTTTGGAGATGTTGAGATTCATCTACATCATGATAATGATACCCCCGAACATTTGAGGGACACACTTCATGAATTTAAGACCATTCTTCATGAGCGCCACGATCTCCTCCGTAAAAATCCTGAATCAGGAGAGATCGAATATGGTTTTATCCATGGGAACTGGGCCTTAGATAATAGTGGTGGTGCAGGGAGATGGTGTGGAGTCAATAATGAGATCTCCATTTTGCGTGAGACGGGGTGTTACGCAGATTTTACCTTTCCTTCCGCTCCCGACGAGTCTCAGGTTGCCACAATTAACTCT
>BQIZ01000121.1 GCA_021604365.1 Nitrospirales bacterium | reverse complement strand
GCGGCGTTCTCGCCATTTTCCCGTGCTCACGTACTCAGCGTACGCTCCGCGCGATAAAACGGCTGCGGCCTTGCTGGACGGACTTTTTTCAACCGACCCGGAGCCTTTGATGAGTAATCTAATCCTGGGCAAATTTGGACTTGAATATCTTTATTATTCAACACTCCCTGAGTGGCCGTTTTATCGGCGCAGGATATGTCGAACAGGCGAGCGTCGGTTTTCATGACCATGGTTCCAGCTCTCATAGATAGCCAGAAACCCATCATGAAAGTACTCGTGTGTATCTATACTGAAGGAAAAAAATCTTTTGAGCGATTGGAAGTTCGTCAACCACATGTCAGGAGATTGTCTCAATATGAAGATGGAAATCGACTGAAGAGGAAAAACCCGGAAGCGACCCGGATCCATCGCGTGATTGGCCTTCCTGTTCACATCATACTTCAAGTGACCAATCCTCGCACCCTTCACCCGATGCCAACGCAAAGAGTCAGAGGAATTGGTTCTCTCATACGGTTATGATCGAAATGCAGGGAGCAAGAATCAATCCTGAGTCCGGTAACAAACCATTCCCCCCTCGACCTTGTCACGGATGCGCTCCGGAAGTTGTGGCGTTAGGCTCCTCCTGGCCCCATCTTCACCCCTTCTCCCCAGGTGACGGTCAAGGCAAAAAAGTGCATCGCGGAATCCTTAAATTCACCGGATACCTGGCCGGATAGTGGCCCACGATTTTGATCAACCGGCATATCTCCTATCCAGGTGAGTTCATAGGAAAAACCAAGATTAAGAGTGCGCGTCGTTTGCCAGAGGGCTCCCAGCCCGAATTTGTAGGTTTCCCCAACGGGCATACTGAGTGTACGATTTTTATCCTTCACCATGGAACTATCGTAGGCAAAACCGGTCGATAGCACCCATGCGGGATTCACGCGATATTGGGTCCCGAATGCCACATGCCAGGTATCCTGATAGTTCAGGTTGGCGACGAGGTTTGTGGGGTTGGCCGTATCCACACCGATATCCACCTTCCCGAATTCAGACCAGTCCTGCCATCCAAAGTCACCCATGATGGACCATGCTCCGGTCAGGTCGTGATAGGCGCTGAACATCAGCGATTGGGGGACCGTCATGCCGACATCGAGTTTCTTGTTCAGCAGGCCGTTGTTCTGAAGGGCGGTGCCAATGGGTCCAAGATTCGAAAACTTCGGTTTATCGGAAAAATTCAAGTCAATGGGAGATTGATACGTGAGTCCGAAGCGTGTGCCTCGTGTCGGGGTAAACATGACGCCGATATTGCCCCCAACCCCGACAGCCTGATCTTTGATTTGCATTTGCCCGTCGTTGGTACTCCCGAGATTATTGATACCAACGGTTTGTTTGACGGCGCCCAGCATCACGTTGACCCCTCCGCCGACAGACAGGTATTCATTCACCCGATAGCTCGCGGTGGGCATGAAACTAACTCCGGCCAGCAGCGCATCTTTCACGTAATAGCGACCGACCCATTCCCCTTTGTATTTCAATCCCAGACCGAAATTGGAAAATATGCCAAAGCCCACTCTCCAATCATCTCCGAGAGGATGCACGTAAAACCCGCTGGCTCCGGGAAACACATCGATGGGATTTCCGCCTCCTCCGCCGGACGGGGTGGAATTGCCGTTGGAGGTGAATCCAATATCGCCATACAAGAGTTGCGCGCCACCCTGAAATTGCGCACCCTCCAGGAGGGTCATGCCGGCGGGATTTTTAAATAATGTCGACGCATCCTGAGCACGAGCCGCCCATCCGGCTCCAGCGAGTCCCACGTCCGGTGTGCCGATTTCAGTCAGGAAGAGCCCTCCGGCTTGAATCGATGGAGGCAGGAGCAATGCTCCCCCCAAGACAAGACTCAGGATGTGTAATCGGACTCTCACCGAAAAAAACTGAATCATGATTCTTCCTTTTCTAAAGAATGCCCTGCTGGAATGTCCAGGGCCACACTTTTGATGTCGCTCTGAAATCGCTTATTCAAATTGGACGTTCAAAATCTTTCGATCAGCCTTTTGGCCGGACGGCAGGATCGTACACCCGAGATACACCGTTTCATTTGCTTTCACAGGGATTTGCGTGGTCGTGACCACCTTGTCTCCTGTGATTTCGGAAACGGTTGCCATGATAGTCGCATCGGGATGTTTATTGACAAGACCTTGTTCAATCTTGGAATGAGGACACTCTCCATTAGGACGCTCGATCATTTGAGCATACGGTGTGGCATCCATATGTTGGAGATTCCCTCCACCACAGGACGCCAAGGTAAGAATCACGCAACCAGACCACCAGGGCACGCCTTTCATAGTCATCTCCTTGTCAGTGAATCACACGCTGTATTTGACCGGATCCCGTTGGGAATGCCTGGCCCTTACGCCTCAGGCTCCACACAATTTTCTTCACCTCGAAGCAGACATGCCCGCCAGCGTACTTTTTCCGCCCAATACCGGTAGGCTTCCTCGACATCGTGCCACGAATTGGTGACTCCGCTCAGACTTTTCGTCCCGCCCCGGCGATCCACCGCAGCGGCCAATAGGGTCTCGTCCGAAGAATCCGTGACTTTCATCTCCACACTCGCCGACCCGGTAAAACCGGAAACGCCGGTCGCGAAACCTTTGACTCCGGTCAAGACTCTCAACTGAGGAATGATGCTTGAAACCGTATCTAGAACGGGATTGGAGGTTTCGGCTTCCGTAATGGCCGCCTGAATACGCATAACATCCGGACCGGCTGTGGTCACGATTTCATAATCGGTTTTTAAGGCCTCATGCAATTTGACCCAGAAGAGATCCGCCATTCGTTGACGATCTTCTGCTGACACATCTTCCAATTGGGAGTCCTTGCCGATCCAGAGGGTGACGGGATCAAGAATGATTTTCCGGTATTTCTTCCAATCGGCTTGAGGATTTTTATAGATCAAAAGGGTTTCGTCCTTTTTCCCTTCTTGTAACATGGAATAATCTCCAAGAAATCCTGATTGTTCCACGCTCCGGGTTTGCTGAGTGCCGGCACAACCCGATACACCCACCAACAGAATGAGAACCACATGTAACGGTAAACGACTCATTACGCTTCTCCCCTCGATTAAGATTGTTAAGATGCTCGTAAAAGGCAGTTGTTTTTATCGGGATTATAGCGATATCCGCATGAAAAAAATACGAGGAATTCCAGGGACGGAAACGTGATGTCCCATGCCGTCAACTGAAAAACTCCGCACCCATCAGTACATTCGAACAGTGATGATTCAAGAAGCTTCAAAAGTTTAGGAAAATACCCGCATACAGACAGTCTTCCCAATTCCTCCCGGCACAACACATCAGACGCAAAGGCCATGGGTCTTGTATGTTTCCATGGCATGAAGCAATAAAATCCGCCTGACTTCCTGAATTGTATGAGTATTCGATTGACAGGAATGCCCGGACCGGACGATAAATTCCGACTTCATGCCTTCCACGCGGCCAATCTGACAGACCACGACCCCATCGTTCCCTTCGTCCAGGGGACCATCACCTTCCACCACAATAATTGAGTGCCCGGTAATCCCGGGAGCCAGAGGCGTCTGTGGCAGGAAGGTCATGAGGGGGCTTTCTGGTTCGATGGCAGACACACTTCTCAAATTCTTCCCTTGGATTTTCAACTTGAGGGTATCCATTTTGAGAGTCATGAGATCGGTGATGCCTGACAGCAACCGGCCGGGCAGCTTGACGAACTTGGCCAGTTGATGAGCCCCCCAACTTCGGGCCCATCACTCGCATGTTGTGGCGTGGCGATAAAGACGAGGCGATTGACAAATGATCGGCCGCTAACGGGACCCCGATTCCGGCTTGACGATACCGGTATTGTAACCCGAGAACTTCCAACGCTGCGACGGGAATGAATTTCATGACGACGGTGAGGATGACAACAAATCAGAGGCCGTGAGGCCCTGTACTCCTCATGTGACTTGTTCATTCATTTCAGAAAATTGGGTTAGGACTGGCTACGGCTAATCCCGAATCAAATTTTTCGGGATTGCCCCAACCGTTTCCATCTTCGGACGACCGACTCACTCCTCCATTTCCGAAAGAGCAAGTCGGCCTAGTCTGCGGAAACCAAAGCACTCAACCTATGCACCCGTGCTGAGGCACAAATCAGAATCCTCAACTAATCCATCAACGGAATATTGGCCGCGAGATCAAACTTGATCGCAGCCCGGATCTTGTTCTCCATTTGCAGATAGCGAGCGACTTTATGAGCCGGAAGGACCTTGCTGAGCTTTTCGGCATATTCCCTCCGCATTTTGACCTCCGCCCCGTCAGTTTTGATTGATTCGTTGATGAGATCCTTGGCCACCTTATCAGGCACTGAGCCTTTATTGTACGCCTCGGCATATTCGTTGATGAGTCCGCCCAAATGCTGGTTTAAATGTTCGAGTTCCTTTTGATAGCCCTCGTAGAGCGGCCAGAAATCCTTGGATTCTTTGTCCGTCAAATCCATATTGCTGGCGATGAGCAATTTCTTATCGGCTTTGACCTTATCGATCAAAATTTGCATATTGGTAATTTGTGCATTTTCCGCGAACACCGGAGTCACACACATGATGGCCGCGGCGACGGTACACATGATGAACTGCTTCATAAGCAAAATACTCCTTGGTTGTAGGTAGAGGATGAATGGATTGGCGATCGAACGGTATTCCCTTACATCTTCGCCTGGATTTGCGGCAGGGATCGTAGCAAAGGTCATAATTAAAGTAAACGATGAAGGAAAGGAAATTAAACCGGGTCGTGGTAGTGCGGGACCGATTAACGGCACCACGCCTGCTGGCCCGGCTCAATCACTGTCGGCGGCAGGGATGGAGACTGCCATCGTGCCCAGGTAGAGGACCGTGTCAGCCACCATCAGGAATGTCGCGGCCTCCTGACCACAGCTGAGCATAAACCTGAGACTTTCGCTGATGGGGGAAACGATATCCAACGTGCAATCCCACCCCGAGTAAGACCCCGAGTCGCTCTGGTAAATACAGGCAACGACGCCGCACGCTTCCTCACAAATTCCCAAAGCCGTGTCTGCCGTCGGACCGACAACTTCGACAAACTCGGTCAATGTATTTGTCGCACCAAGGGCGACAAAACACGTATCGCAAGACAACTGGGCCAATGACGCGGTCCAAGTGCCGATAGCCCAATTATCGGCGTTGGTGCGATTCGCCGGCGCCTCGGTGAACACATCGTAAGGCGCGCCGGCCCCCGCCTGAAGGGCCGCCAGCACGACTGAGATGATTGACAGAGTCTTGGCAGTGTCATCGGCCTCCCCGTTAGCGGCTTTGCTATCTGCGGCGACCGTCACGATTCCAGTAAAGAAAAGGGAGAGGCCGGCGACAACCTGCAGGGGCACGATATAATCGTTTGATGCCTGCGTGCGGACCGACTGCTGGGTCGCGGAGACCTTCGTGTGGCTCAAGGTTGGCATCGCGGGCCACGCAAGCCCCCCATTGGTGAGCTCATTGAGCGTGGTGCTGTTGAACGGTGGATTGTTATCGCCGTATAAGAGCTTATACAGGATTGTGGCCGGGACGGCAGCGATCAGACAGGACAAGTCGAGGAGCGTCAGATCGTCGCCGGGACTAATCCAGGTCTTCCACAGCCACGAAATGATGGGAATATCGATTTTGGTATTGATCATGCTCTGGAATGCCGATAGCGCCTGCCCCAATAATTTGATAATCGCTTCCAGGACTTGTTCGATCGCACCGACGATGAAAAGAGTGAGATCCTTAGCCGCTTCCAGGAAGGTCAAGATGATGAGATCAAAAAACTCACTTGGATCGGAGACGGCGTTCATGATTGTCTGATTGAATGTGTCGAAGTATTGCGTGAAGTACGAGTGCCCCTGGGAATCCTTCGGGTCGAGAATGTAGGTCTGCACCGCTTGAAGAATTGATTGCGTCGGATCACCGTCCCCCAGCCGCGGCGGCAACCCCGCCAGCGCAGCCGGGGCGATGTCGCCGAAGTAAGACTTCGACCGGCTATAGATATACTTGCACTTCGACGCGTACTCCTGCTCTTTGTTGAGAATTGTTGTGGCGGCCAGGACGTTGCCGCCGGAACCGGAGAGCGCCGCAGCTTGCGTCTGGGCATTATTTGCCATGCCATTGAACGATGTGGAGTTGTCAAAATACTGCTCAAGATCGGTAAAGACCTTGGTGATCTCGGCATTGAGTGACGAGAAATAATTCGGGAAGTCTTTTTCGGCGCCGGCGATACTGTTCTGCATGTTGGTCAATGTCTGAGTGACCGTGGACTTTATCGCCGTGTGCGTGTTCAAGATATCGCCCCAGTCAAACATCATCTTCAGCCAGGCAATCACGTCCTGCATCGCCGTGTAGATCTCATCGGCCAGATCTCTAATCTTGGCGAAGAGGGTCTGGCAAGCCGCCCCGGCCTGCTTGATTGTGGAGATAACAAAGGGTGCCAAATCATTAAAAACGATGGTGAGGACATCGTTCTGGAGGGTCGCGCTGAATTTTTCCAGTTGGTTGATCTCGTGCTTGAAAAAATGTGCCACGTCGCCGAACGCTTTGCCGATACCGCCGGACGCCTCGCCCGGCTTGCGCAGACCCGCAAGGAGGTCTGTTGCTTCCTCATCACTTAGCACGCGAAAGCGCGGGCCGTCGGAATGGGTAAAGTCGATCTGCCAGTGAGGGACCTTGATGCGGCCGACGTCGATAGCGCCTTGCCCGTTCTGGTCATTGGCGTTCTGTATCATATATCCGCCGGTTGAATTGATCGCCTGGGCGGCTGAATCGGCCGGTCCGGATTGCGAGTAATCCCCTCCGGTCAGGTTGTTGCTGATCAATTCGGACCCTGTGACAGTACTTAACTGCGGCGCCACTGAATCATCCGGCGTCGGTGGCGGCGAATCGTCCAGAGACTGGATGTATTGGATGACGTCGCCGCGGCACCATCGCGAAGCGCTCACGGCCTCGCTTGTATCATAGGCGGTGAAGGTGATCACAGGCGGGGTCAGGCCCACGGCTTCGTATAGCACGGTAGCCTGGCCATTGGCGTCCAGGCCCACCTGGAGCGGCGCGTTGGGGCTGATGTGCGAGGCAATCGCGTTCCAGATCACGGTGACGGCCTGGTCCGCCGTCACCGTCACCGTGCCGTTGGCGACCGGATTCTGCCCGGAGTCAAAGGCCTGCAGCTCCATCGAGTAGGTCGCGGTATCGGCCGGCGTAGTATCGGATGACGACGGCGGCCCCGAGATTTTTCGGGTCGACCAGATGTAGGTTCCATCGCCGGCATCGGAAAGGTTCTGGTCGGTGTGATAGGCGGCTGGCGTGCCGGTGCCGATCCCGGCGCTGAACAGCTCCGGCCCGGCGCGCATGTACGGCGGACAGTTGACGGCGTAGAGAGTCCCGCCCAAATTCGACCAGGCACCGAAGCTCAGAGACGACGTCTCGGTCTGCTCCAGGTACCACAGATTGCTGCTGCCACCCTCGATGATGAACATCGTGACGATATTACTGGCGTCGACGCCGATGCCGACAGCGGTGGCACTTCCGGGTTGGCCTTCGGTTGTGTCTCCCGTCAGCGCCGTGATGGTCGGATTGGATGAATAGAAGTCCGAGACCAGGTACAGTTTGCTATTGTTGTCAAGAATCAGAAGATGGCCGCTGCCGAGATCGCCGGGAATGCCGTAAAGATTATTGGCGGTCAACGTGCCGACATTGGGATTGAACGTGGCTGATTCCCCTATCCACTGAAACTGAGATGAATTCTGTGTCCAGGTGAGGGTGGCGTCTTGATGCGAAATGTTATCGTCGTCCACCCAAAGAACGGTGACGGTGCCCGCGCCACCGGCGCCTTCGGTCATCAGAAAGGCGGCGGTGTCCGGACTGGTGATCTCGGGCGAGAACTGGCTCGGGAAAAACTCGGCGATAGGAATCCAAGCCAGTTGGCCCGTCTGTGAATCGGTGGCGTAGGTTAAGATGAAAAATGCATGGGGACTGACGTTGCCGGTGATGCCGTAGAGATAGGCGTTGCCGTCGGGGTCGACGTACTGGTCGGTCTGATAGGTAAAGCCGATCCAGTCCTCTGCCGTCGGGGACAGGGGTGCAGTGGTCCATGTTCCCGGCTGTGAAGACTGCATCCACACCACCGCGCTGCCCGATCCGCTCGTCAACGGATAGTAGAACAAGGCATTGAGTACGTTTTTGTGATAAAAACCAAGGATGCGGTCGCAAATGCCGGTGTTGGTCGGTTGAGTAACGGAAATGGTTGTCGTCGACCAGCCGGACTGAGACGACGCGTCGGGGTAGAAGTGCACCGGGTCGCCATCTCCGTTGATGGTCAAGAGTTCGCAGGCGTTATCCGCCGTACTAACGGGATGTTGCACAACCGCGAAAAGCTGCCGCGTCAGTTGGCTGGCCACAGGCGCTTCCTGCGTTAACAGGTAGTCGTCGATAAGGTTTACGCCGACGGTGATGTTCTGAATGGTGGCGACCATGTCCGTTCCCTCACCCCATCAATGGTTCTGACAGACTGCTGAACGACTGCCATTACCGGCGCATTTTCGCTGCAGTGCTTCGTCGGTTTCGTTCAATTTGTCCTGCCGGCGAAGCCGGTCTCACATCCCTTTTGCGTCGGCTTCAACGCTTTCCTTTTCGGACGGCACTGCCTCTTGGCATTGCGGATTGGTATCATTGACGCTGCATGGCTGACAATCGGCCACGACCACATATGGCAGGGAGAAGTCACTCGCCTCGGTGCTGCCGCCGTAGCTATACGTGCCCTTCTGGCCGTAGGGATCAGAATCGGTCCCTTTCGCTAAAGCCACCTTTTGATTGGAGATCGTGACCGAACCACTGATCGCGTGGTCGTGGGAAATGCCCTCGCCCGGCGTCACCATCGGGTTACCACTGCCGAAGGCCTCATTTTCGGTGCCATTTTCCGGTAGGCCGACAAAGAAGCGCCCGCTTCCCGTCGCGCTCGCTTTCCAGCCCCAGGCACATTCATCCACGGCGTAGAAGAGCGCAATGTTGGTGGGCACGCCGGTTGGCGGGTTGGTCGCGCTCATGTTCGGATAGCGCTCGCACATCAGAAGCTGCGTGTACGGGACGTTGTCGAATGCTGCATCCGTTGTGCCACTGAAACTGTGCGTGCCGTCACTGGTTAGTTTCCCACAACTGCCGGCCACCCCTTCGTACTTGACCTCGCCGAGCGTGATGCTCGAATTAAGAGTATGCGTATGCTTGCGCTGCTCGCCATCATTGTACGGTTTGCCGACCGCACTGCCGACGGTCCCATCTGAGGGGTTCTCGAACGGCAGGACGAAAAAACCGTTCACATCATTGGACGTGTTGGAATCCGAGGACAATGCAGTCGCCCCCGTCCAGTTGGCCGGGCAGGACGAGAGATTGAAGAAGGCAAGCGCCGAGGTACCATAGCCATCCGTCGGCGGCGGCATCCCGCTATCCTGCTTCTCGCATGCGAGGATCTGATATAACGGCAAGTCGGCGCTTCCCCCGCTCTCTGTCGGACCGTTAACGGGATAGTCGCCTTTTTTTGCAGCGCCGGAGGTATCCCCGCCGCAGTCACCGGCTTTAAGTTTTTTTTCGCTTAATGTCAGGGTAACATCAAACCCGTGGTCGTGGGACGGCGCGGTGACATTCTTGAGCGCCGTGCCCACCTGCGTTCCGAGTGTCCATTCATCCGTGTCGACGATGCCGATGGCGAGCCTGCCCTGCAGATAATCTGCCACCTCCCACCCTGCAGGGCATTCGGTTTGCGGAAAGAATGCCACCATACCCGTTGGTGAGGTGTCCGCTCCTTGAGCTTTCCCTGGCTGCACGTTGCCCGCCACGGCCGCAATCGAAACGACCAGTACCGAAGCGGCGAGACCCCGCCACCGGATTGCGCGAGGCACGAACGCATGCCCCCATTGCTTGGAATCTTGCTTCCGGAACACCTTTGGCTTCCCCTCTCAATTAGACCACCACTCGCAAAAACGGGTTTTACCAAATGGAGTACGCTATAGCAATTGACAAGCGGTCGTGCCCAAGCGTGATTGACCGAGATGCGGGCATTGCTTGACCCTAAATCCGCGATGAATTTATTTCGGACATGATAGGGTATTTAGTATGAACTAGAACAACACGAGTTAATTGAGCGATGTTCTAAATTTCAGACCCAGCCCAACGTATAAGCTGCAATCCACGTCAAAATCCACAGTTTCAATTTTTGAACCGGACAATCGCAACCCTCGCATTCCACCGACTGCTGCATCCAAGCTTGCCCAGAAATCCGAGATGACACGGCGCCCAACCCCCAGGCTAAAATCCCAGGCGAACCATCCAGGTCGGGGTCGGCGCATAGTAGATTCCCGGCCAGGGAAGGATGGCTCTGAGTGTCCATGTTTGTTGAGCGATCAGGACGCGCCAAGGTACGGAAAATATAAATTCCCGTCTGACGCGATATCGGCAAAGAACCCGAATGCCCGCTACAGACGCTCGTTCTGTACATACCAGCCGAATACGCCCCCCATGAATTGCCAGTTCAACTCGCCATTGTCCAGGGAGCTGAAGTGGGCCAATGGCATGATGCAGGCTGCGGTTTGCCAGTGAGGATTAACTTGTCGTAACCACCCGACAGGCAAGCCGACTGTGGTGACGTTAAAAGAGTCCATCGACGAATGGATAACGTCAAATTCGGCTCGATTCAGATATTCACCCACGATCAGAATATCTCGCTCTCCCACCAAAAAAGGAACGCCTGCTCCTTGATAGACGGTCGCGCCATTATACTCCAGGGAATCTCCCCGACTGCCGCTGTAGACCTTCACGTTATGGTAGTAACCTGCTCCTAACCACTAAGGGGGTATCTGGCACATTCGACTGTGCGCGGGGAAACTCGATCCGGCTCTGTTTAAAATTCTCAATGGTCTTTTGAATCACTTGCGGGTATATTCCCCGCCGCTTGCGGCGTAAACTACTCGCGTGAGCGAGTACATTCATAAAAGTCATAATGTTACGGTTTTGTTGTACCATCTGGTTTTTCCTGCCAAATATCGCCGTGCGATATTTGATTCAGCCGTCGATAGCGTGTTGCAGGAGGTCTGCCTAGAGATCGAGCAGCGATATCAGTTGAAATTTCTGGAGATTGGTACGGATAAGAACCATGTACATTTTCTGGTCCAATCGGTTCCCCGGTATAGTGTGACGAAGGTGGTGACCATCATCAAGAGTTTGACCGCTAGAGAGATCTTCCGACGAGCTCCTCAGGTAAAACAGCAATTATGGGGTGGAGAGCTATGGACCGACGGTTATTATGCAAGCACAGTGGGTAAGCATGGCAATGAAAATATGATAGGGAAATATGTCAAACAACAAGGGGATGCCTATCAAAAGTTATACACAAATCACCAGTTGGCACTCTTCTAATACCCCGTCCGCTTGCGGCGGGGATCATTTATTA
>BQIZ01000120.1 GCA_021604365.1 Nitrospirales bacterium | reverse complement strand
GCGGAGGAACGGCCATGCGGGTATTCGGTAAATACTGACGTTTGGATAGTCCACAGCCCTTCCTTCATGGAACGTAAGCACATCAACGCGATCCCCCCGTTCGGATAAGACCTTGAGGACAAGATTGACCGCAATGGGTGTTCCTCGATCCTGGTAAAACGGATGGGGAGCTAGCAGCAAAACATTCATACTCAGACTTTTATGCAATTCTTAAAAAGGAAATCCGTAGCGAGCGTTCCTGCTTGTTCAGACATGGTTTTCCTGAGCGAGGAATCATGACTCACTCTCATCGGGACCAGGGTTTTTCTTAGCCATGACTTGACCACCAGGATTCTTGACAGCTCCCCATACGCACGTGTTCTACATGTTGTCGATTTAAAAGAAAGGATCCTGATTACCGCGACAACGCTTTAAGGAATCTATCGGCCAATGGGTGAGACTAATTGAAGATTTCTCATAAAGGAGATAACCTAATCTACAGACCGGCCAGGTAAAGACATGGTCAATCAGTTCGCATTCGAGAATCCGCTTAAGGACACGGAGGAATAAGGATTGGTGCGGGGAGGATGAATCTTGAGAGCATTGGCTATAAAAGGTTGGGGAGATCCCAATTCCATAAATATCTTGGATCCTTCCTTATCGCATCAGAATCCAGGGATCGGCAAAGGCGGTGAATCCAAGAAAGACCTGGTTGACTTTAATGTCATCAACAGCCAAACCCTTGGATTTCTGATTAATATGAGAATAGTTCACATTGCAGGAAAGCCAGCTCAGCAAAGCATAAGAGAGCCCACCCTGAATCCGATACGTATTGGTATTAAAAGCATCGCCGTCTTGAGTCGATTTGTTCTTCGCATAACCGATCGACGCAAATCCTTTCAACTTTGTACTCAGGTTATGTTGGATCCTTCCCGTAAGAGTTTGCGTGCGAGTCGCCTGTGAGGCCAATCCTCCCCCACCACCGATCGTTTGATCAGCATTGAAGGTCAGGTTCCCATTTCGGTAACTTTTGGTAATCGTGGCTCCGCCAATTAAGGTGCTCTGCCACTTATCAGAAAGCGATGTTGTGGTGACTCCATTATCCTGAGTCTCTTTAGCGCCTGTTTGTTTGCTAAACGCTGCTCCGCCCTGAAGAGACCCCATCAACAACGGAGTAAAGAGATAGGAAATGGCCAATCGAGGCTGATGGGAAACCAGTTTATCTGAAACAGTAACCTGGGTAGGTGTCCCAAGATAGTTTGTCTGCAGATAAGTATAGGAAGGGATGATCGTGATTTTTTCAGACTTTCCATAGGGCACGGTAATTCGTCCAATATGTGTCATGGAATCTTGAAAACCACTCGAAAAAAAATGAAGATATTGGTTATGGTAGGCAACCGTCGGTGTCACGGAAGGCGTCAGGGCGTACCCCAAGGTTAAGCCGGCCAAATTCGAAAACGCACTGGCTCTGGAAGTAAACACCCCTTGGGTGCCACCGGTCCCTTGTGAAATACCTGATCCACCCAAGGCTCCTCCACCACTGGCGGTCCCAGTGGCTCCTGTGCTTCCAGTTGCTCCCGTACCCCCACCCTCACTTCCCCCTCTCTCAGTAACCGTAGTGGAGGCATCCTGCGCTCCGGACAAAGAGAACGCATCCAATTGAGGTGTAAAATTCATGGTCTCATCAATAGACACAGTCAATTTCTTATATCGTTTGGTCAAAAAGGGTAGGTCCAACAGGACGTTTGCATTTTGGATATACCGATTTTGGTCAGGGTTGTTGACGAATGCGACGAACCTGCCGAAATAGGTGCCGCCAATCACAATGTCTGGAGTGTCATATTTCAAAAGAAGGTTGGGTCCCAAAAATGTTCCAAAATCTTCCTCCCTGTTCTTATCATCGTAAAAAAGATTGTCCGTATACGTTTGAGTGGCGTTAAAGGAGGACTCCAGAGTAAAAGCACCTGATACGGGACTCGAAGGGTAAGCGATGGCCAGGAAGAGGGTAAACATAGCCACCAGACAAAAGACATTCTGATTTCGCATATTCTAAATTACACCCTCCTCATCTTGGTCAAACACACACAACCGCAGGCTCAGAAAAGCGCTGCCACTGGCAGACTCCCAATCTCAAGACAAGAAAACCAACCGATAAAACCGGGCATAATGTAATTTATCGGTCAAAAAAATAAAAAAATAAGCCACAAATCCAAAATTATTTCAGATTCAATAGTTGCCTTAGAAACTGACCATGAAAAAAAGTTGCCGTCTTGACCGGAGTTCATGACGAGAACGACAAAATCCACCGAGAACGGATGGGGAGGCTTAATTGGTGACTCCCTTCAGGAAGATATAATGAAATTTAAAATGGAAATGTGGACCTACACAGGAAGGATATGGGAATGTTGGCCAATTGGAGGAATGTAGGTAAGGCTCCCCTACTAATTTCACCGCCCTCCCTTTTCCACGCCAAAAATTCCTTGGATAGAGGTTGCAGGTGGTTTGCCGATAGACACGGTCTACCAATTAGGAGGTAATGAGATTGCGATACGGCCCGAAGGGAAAATCCTGAATGAGTTGAATGAGTCGACCATGAACCTTTTCTAGATTCAAGTAATGACGAAACTCTGAAAGCATGGAGCCCCTCATTCGGGGTTGAGTAGGGTCCAGCTCCCACGGATGAAGGTACATAATAAGAGGATGCCCCTGTGATTCGATTCGCTGCAGGAGTGGCTTGAGCAACCGATAAGGAAACAGCCGAAAATATCCGCCTCCTGCAACCGGAAAGGTCATCCCGGCCCATTTACAGGTCGACGGTGGCACCTCCCAAATTGGCCCTGAATCGGTGGAGATGGCGTGAATGGTTGGGATGGCCCCGGGAATTCCATAGTAATCGTGCACGACGGCCATGATACTGGAATCATAGCGGTACCCCTCCTCTACAAGAATCGGCAAGGCCCATTCCGATTCCTTAGTAATCGAGAAAGTCGGGGCACGATAACCGATGATAGGCACCCCTCCAATATCTTCCAAAATATGTTTGGCTTGGCGAATATCTTCCCGAAACGCCTGAGGGGTTTGCCCCGTAATGAGTTCATGCCCATATCCATGCGAGGCCAACTCATGCCCCGACTCCACAATACGCCTGATTAACCCCTTGTGTCGTTCGGCCACCCAACCCAGCACAAACATCGTGGCATGAATCCCCTGCTTCTCCAGGAGATCCAGGATAAGATGAGTGTTGCGCTCGACCCGGCTTTCATGCCTCTCCCAATGGCGACGGCGGGCCACACAATCAAAAGCCGCAACCTGAAAATGTTCTTCAATATCAAAGCTCAACCCGTGGATCATAATGAATGCCCATCCTTTAACGTGTTTTCAGACCCTTTCGGTTTATCGGAGGGTACACTGAAGTCCGTTGAAGATGAACGAGTGCCGCCGCGAGGGATTCTTCACGATTCACCAGTGAGAACTTGAAAGCATGAAGCAGAAAAGCGTGAGGCGATAGGGATAGGGGGAGAGAAGTGGGAGTGGATTTTGAGTGAAGCTTGAGACGGAAGGTCTACGATGTAAAACGCCAACACATTTGCTTCACCCTTTACCCCTCACACCTCATGTGTTTCTTAAAACTAAACGATGGATGCCGGAACAGAAAGTGCTGCATGACAGGAAGAGATTCGACTACCGTTGCACTCTTCACGCCTCACACGTTATGCCTTACGACATACTTCCCGAGGCTGATCACGTGGAGCCATCCTAAAAACGTCCAACGAACTCCTTGTCAATTTTGCTTATCGCGCACCCTCTCCCGTAAACATGACACCAATGGTTCTCATCAGAATTCGTAGGTCCAAACATAACGAGAGATTTTTCACATAATAGAGGTCATATTGCAATTTGACATGCGAATCCTCCAGCGACCCCGCATACTGGAAACAGATCTGCGCCCAGCCTGAGATTCCTGGGCGAACGGTGTGTCGAAGGTCATAGTAGGGAATGGATTTGCGTAGTTCTTGGACAAAATGTGGGCGCTCAGGTCGAGGGCCGACCAAGCTCATATCCCCTTTTAAAACATTAATCAATTGGGGTAATTCATCTAACCGAAGCTTTCGAAGCCAGGCCCCCGTTTGCGTCACGCGCACATCCCCTAAACTCGCCCACTGAATCCCTTCGGCCTCGGCATCATTTCGCATCGAACGAAATTTCAACAGGACATAGGGATACCCATGATGCCCCACTCGAGTTTGGCGATAAAAGATCGGTCCAGGAGAGTCCGATTTTACCAATAGGGCAATTAAACCAAACACGGGGGCCAACGCAATCAGACCCAGAAAGGCGCCGAGGATATCCCCAACACGCTTAAGAAACATAATGATCGGTTTTCTTCTGAACCCTGACGAAAAAATGAGAAAGCTTGGTTTGAGCTCATCAATCGACAGGCGACCACACTCAGTCTCATACAGGCGGTGCCCATCAATCACCTCCAGGCCCATGGATTTGACATCCAGGAGAGAATCCAGGGGCAAGCCTCCTCGACGATCCTCTACACAGACCGCAACCGTCTCTATTTCGCACTTTTCAACGATTTCAAACAACTGCTCGATCGTCCCAAGAACCATGGGATTGACCAATGAAGTTCCGACCAAGGCAGGGTTATTCGACAAAAACCCTTTGACGTCATACCGGTAAGATCGGTCGAACACTAAGACACGCGCAAGGGCTTGAGCCAAAACCCCATCGCCTACAATGAGAACACGTTTTTTAGGCCACCGCTTTGGGGCCAATGTAAAAACATACCTCCTCCATTGACTTCGCATAAAAAGCCTTAGCAATCCGAGGCAAGCCCACCTCATCAGCATCACATTCAAAATACTCGGTCAGTCCCTGGCTGGATATTGTATTGAGCCTCCCTGCCTTGTCTCACACCCTGTGGTAGGAATTTAAGCAAGCCTCACGCCCTAGCACATGCTTCGACGTCTCCAACAACAGTCTGGAAGACGACAAAGCAGACAATTCGAATGAAGTCAAAATAAAAACCACCCGTCGCCACACCGAATCTCTCACATTCAGCCTACGACCCATCGTGGCAATTTTTACTTCCCCAAAATCTATCTCTACCCCTTGCTACCCAACGTGTAAGGAATAATGTAACTTTGCCGCACATAGTACGGCACACCTTGCGTCCAAGCATCGGTCAACACGAGTCTTGTGGGTCCTGCATGGTGGATCATTTCAGCAGCTTTTTGCACCGCATCCTTGGGAGTGACTCCGGACCGAACAACCATCAATACGACTTGAGCCAATCCGCTTAAGACATTCACATCCGCCAATGGCAACACGGGGGGGGCGTCGAGAATAATAAACCGGTAACGTGATGTTATCATCTCTAGCATAGAAGAGAGATTTTGCAACTTGGCAAGCGGAACTGGATACCGACCAACATCCCCCACCGTCATGCACCACAACGGCAGATCAGAAATTTTTTGTAGACTGGGTTCCAACAACCGATTAGTCCCAGAAAAATATTCTGCAACACCTGGCGCCTGATTTAAACCTAGAACCCTGTGCAAATTCGGACATTTAAAGTCGCAATCAATGATGAGGGTCGGCTCATTCAAATCCCTTGCCAGAGTATAGGCGATATTCGCAGATGTGCTGGTTTTCCCCTCTCCCTTCATGGCACTCGTAATTAACACCACCTGGTTGGAAGCACCGGGATCCAGAAGATCCAGCCGAGTCGCGGCCACCCGGTACTGCTCAGCCACAATGGATTGAGGGCGCCATTTGGTCACTAAATTCAACTGAGGGAGAAACGCCTCCTGAAAGGTTTGGTGGCGGTGCCCAGAGGCCCCAGTTTCGGTTCCTTCCTTATCCGTATCAGAACCATTCCCTTTCAACAGGGAATCGACGCACTGAGACAATGCAAGGTGCTTCCCATTGGAACCATTCTGAGCTTCCAATTCACTGGCCACCATCTTCATCGATTTCCCGTAAGCCATTTTAAAACTGGGAATGGTGGCCAGGGTGGTAAGCCCTAAGGATATTTCCGCCTCCTCCGAACGTCGGAAAGTCGGCCATAACAAATCCAAAAGAAAGGCAAGTCCAAAGCCCAATCCAGTCCCTACAATCAACCCACCCACCGCAATTAATTCCCGAGGCTTTCCCTCCGGCTTGGTCGGCAAATTGGCCGGATCTAAAATACGAAATCGCTCTCCCTTTTGTCGTTTATCAAGATTTTCAGAAATCCTGGCATTAATCCGATTTTCGTGCAGGCGTTGATAGTGCCTCTGGATATTGTCGTAGTCCCGTTCAAGGGCAAGCAATGCCTGTTCATGATGAGGCGTGCCCTCAAGGCGCTTCTCCAAGTTTTTCATGTTTTTTGAAACATCGGCCAACTGTGAATTCAACGGAGGTAGTTGAGAATTCAATTCTTTCTTGGTGTTCAGCAGCTCGGCTAGATAGGGATCAGAAGGAGTCTGTTGTCCTCCGCGCACCATGGGGCGGTTCGCCAGTTGCTGCTCAGCATCCTTGATTTGTTTTTTTAGGGAAATGATATCAGGATAGGATTCCTTGTATTCACTCGACAACTTTGCCAATTCACGGGTCAGCTCATGTAATCGCTGACTCAGAGGATCCATTTTTCCCGGAAGGAGGGATCCCGGGATTTTAGCGGCCGTCCCAGGGTTTGCCTCATAATCCAAAATGGTTTTTTCCAACAGATCCAACCGGGTATTGATGGAATTCATGGAATCCTGAATCCGGGTTTTTTCGAGTTGCAATCGATCGAGCGTCCTGAAATTTGCCTCTAATTGGGCAGGCAACTCCCCGACATATTTCATCCTATATTCCGACAAGGCTTTTTCTTTTTGATCTAAGGCTTCTTTCGCCGAAACAAGCTCCTGGTCTAAAAACTCCATCGCCCCTTCAATAAATTGTTCGCGAATCTTGATATTTTCATCGATATACTGAGAAGCCAACCTTCCCGTCACTTTCATGGCCACCTTCGGATCACGATGCGCAAACGATATGTTAAAAGCCTCGATTTGCCCACCACTCCCCTTCGTTTCAATCAAAATGTTTGTTCGTAATGCCTCAATCACACCCTCATACCCCCGGGCTTTTATATCGTCAGAGTATAAGTGAAATTCTTCTATGATTTTTAGCAAACTGGTTCGGCTTAACACCTGCTGTGTCATAGTGGAAACTCGGTCCGCGGTACTGCCTCCGACCACGGACGAGACATATTTTTCAGGAATTTTTTGTTGTTCGATGAGAATGACTGTCTCCGAACGATACATATCCACTTTCAGCCAAGCCAAAGTTCCACCAATGGCTATTCCCAGTATGACAAAACTCAGAATCAACCACTTCCGTCGAACCGCCAAATCCCAAAAATCTTTGAGATATTTTTGGACGACAAGTGCAGGATCGGTGTTGTTATGCGCTGCAGTAGGACCAGACATGGAGCCCATGATATTCTTTCTATTGCGAGATCCCAGGATTTACCTGGCCAATCCGGTTTTTAAGCGGCTTCCCGATTTACGGGACGATGACTGTATCGCCGGACCGGAGAGTGATGTTATACACTCCCCCATCCTCCGAAATAAGATCGGAATACCGAAGCGGGATACGTGTTTCTAAGAGATGCCCCTTCTCATCTTTTTCTGTGCGAACGACAATGATGTCATTTCGGGAAGCGAATTGGGTAAATCCACCGGCTAAAGACATGGCCTGGAGGATCGTCGTATAGGATTTCAATGGCAATTTCCCCGGCTTTACCACTTCTCCAACAATAAAGACATAGTAACTATTGACTTCGATCACATTCACAGACACCGAAGGATTTTCTTTTACTGCCTTAAATTTTTCTGCAATTTTTTTGGCGACCTGATCAGCAGTCAACCCGCTGGCTACCACATCACCGATTAAGGCCAAAGAAATTTTTCCGTCCGGCCGGATCACCACCTGCCTCGACAAATCGGGGTTTTTCCAGACAATCACTTCAATGACATCTTCCGGACCCAATACAAAGCCCTCTTCAGGGTGGCCTGGTGAAACAACCACGTCAGGCTTTAAACACCCCATACAGGTCAGAAAACCCATCAGGAGAATACACACCTTGCTGCCTATAGATGGAAAAGTATTCCTCATATATCCTCAATCAAACTAAAAAATGAGTATTTACGGAATCAGGACCATGGTCTCAGAAGGCACGACAATCGTATCTCCAGGCTTTAACTCCACATTGTCAGCTCCCCGCAAAATAATATCATCGTAACTGACCACTAATTTCTGAGGTGCCTCGTTATCCATTCCCAATCGAAAAATGGTAATCCGACTCCGTACCGCATCAGGCGCCATTCCACCTGCCAATGTAATAGCCTGGATAAGAGTCGTTCGGCTTAACAAGGGTAATTTTCCAATTTTTCCGACAGCCCCTTGCACATAAAAGTAATAGCTATTCACCGCCTTGACCACAATGGCCACTGTCGGATTTTCCTTATAGGACTTGAGTTTGTGCGTAATGTCATCGCGAAGTTCAGAGGTCGAGCGCCCCACCGCTTTCACATCCCCAATCAGTGGCAACGAAATTTTCCCATCGGGACGAACCATCACTTCTCTCGACAAATCGGGATTGCGCCAAACACTGATTTCCAAAATGTCTTCCGGACCAATGATGTAATCATCAATCACAATTAATGCCCGTTTTTCGGCACGACTTTCGGCTCGTTTTGCCTCTTCGGATATTGCACCCATGCTTGAATCAGCACAAACCAACCCGGTAAGGTTTAAAGTCAACAAACCAGTTACCAGAAAGAAGACCTGGACAATCCTACGATACACACTCTGCATCATAACTCACCTCATTCCCCGTGAAAGTTCTCCGCACACCCCTGTAAGTTAAGCTCTAACCGCTTCATCGACACAAAACCATGACGGTATCATTCGGCCAAATTTATAGACGAAACAAGCCACAGCACGTTTCAAATTCACTTCATTTGTTGACCATTTCTCAACTTGATCAGCACACTGGTTCGCATTCAGAAAGCGCTCAATAAACTATCAATCGGTGAGTAGAGGATGAAAATTAAATAATAGTCGAGAATCTTGCATTTGCATGATTCACACACATAGCTGGAACGAGTCTGAGAGAAAAATTAAAAAGAAGTGAGCGGGGCCATGAAAACCCCGAAGCAGAAATCTGGGGCAGGACCACTTCCAATGTACAAGTGGTTACATAATATGTCCTAATAAATTAGAACTTTTCGTGTAAATCTTGATCTGAACCTAAAAGACCCAACACTGTGAGAGGAAATGTAGGCGGGACAAGGCAGAAAAAAGCGGAGGAAATGTGCTACGGAAAGACCTGCAGAGGATAAAAAATTTGGTGCCCCCGACACGAATTGAACGTGCGGCCCGCGGTTTAGGAAACCGCTGCTCTATCCGACTGAGCTACGGGGGCAACAAGTCTTATGTTAAAAAAGCCACGCCTTTCAGCTACAATCCCGGTGCAGCATATAAATTTATACCAGAATCTCCAGGTGGCACACAGCAGACCTGAAAGGGTACCTTTTTTATCTAGTGAGAACAAGAGGACCCGGAGTATTCTCTGACTTGACATGAAACCGATCTCCAACCCCCAAAATCCCTTTGTTCCGGAAGTGCGGGAACGCCTGGAGCCCTCTGCACCCGTGACTCCGGATATCTACGAAGAGACGGTGAAGACCATTCTCAGCCAAAATACCAGCCCCGACCTCCCCTTTCGATGGAGCGTGAATCCCTATCGAGGATGCTTTCATGCCTGCGCCTATTGTTATGCACGCCCTACCCACGAATACTGGGGGTTTGGATCTGGAACGGATTTCGAATCCAAGCTGGTCGTCAAAGTCAATGCCCCTGTTAAACTTCAGGAATCATTGCTCCAACGATCCTGGCAAGGGGAATTGATTGTCTTTTCAGGAAATACCGATCCGTACCAACCGCTCGAAGCCACATACAAACTCACTCGATCATGCCTACAAGTCTGTGCAGAATTCCAGAATCCCGTTGGACTCATTACGAAGTCGGCCCTCATCGTGCGAGATATTGATATGTTACAGGAACTGCGTGACAAGGCATGGGTGCGTGTTTTTATGAGTATTCCGTTTGCCTCAGATGACATTGCGAGGAAAGTTGAACCACAAGCCCCCTCGATTACAAAACGGTTTGAGACCTTAGAGCAGTTGTCCAAAGCTGGCATTTCCACAGCGGTCTCCATTGCCCCAGTGATTCCAGGACTCAATGAACACGACATTCCCCAGATTTTATCCCGGGCCCGCGAGGCCGGAGCCCAACATGTCTCCTATATCCTGCTTCGTCTGAACGATAACGTAGAAAAGGTGTTTGTTGAACGGATGACGCACCATTTTCCCGATCGCATCCAGAAAATCCTCGCCCGCCTCAAAGAGGTTCGGGAAGGGCGGGTCGGAGAACAATTTTTTTTCAAACGCCATGTGGGCGAGGGGAGAACGTGGGATGTCATTGCCCAACTGTTCGAGACCGCCCACCGGAAACATGGGTTTCAGAACAGTCCCGATACACCAATTCCTTCTACGTTTCGACGGCCTGGCCCCACACAACTCTCATTGTTTGGTGATCCTCCCTCATAACTCCAACCGGAAACACGCGGTTTGGCAAGACCCAGAGCCCTTCAGTACAATCACCTTCTGACAATTTTTGCTTGCTCACTCAAAACCAAAGGACACACCCCATCTCATGATGCTTCTCTCTTGGCCCTCACATATTCTCCGCTGCCTGACCCTCACACTGTTCGCCATCACCCTCGTCGGGTGCAGCGAAGACAAATCGCCCTGGCAACTCCACACGGAACAAGGCACGACCCTCATGGAACAGGGAAAGTTCCCGGAAGCTGAGCAGGAGCTTAAGGCTGCCCTTGAACTGGCAGAACAGTTCGAAGGCCAAGACCCTCGCCTCATCCAATCCATCACCAACCTTGCAATTCTGCACAATGCGAAAGGCGAGCCCGAACAGGCTGAAACCCTGCTTTTGAAAGCTGTGGGCATTCATGACGAAGGACCAAACGCTCAGACAGCCGAGTTAGCAGCAAGCCTCAGTAATCTTGGTGCGCTGTATGTCACCCAACAAAAGTTCGACCAGGCTCAAGCCTCATTTGAACGAGCTTTGGCCGTTCGGGAACAGGCTCTGGGTCCTGATAACCCGGAGGTGATCCGGGACCTAGAGAACCTGGCCGCACTGTTTGTCCGGCAATCCCACTATGCCGAGGCCGAATCATATTTAAAGCGCGTGCTGGACAGCAGGGAAAGAACCACAGGACCGGATGCGCCCGAACTCGTTGAACCGCTCAATAATCTCGCACTCCTGCATCGGGCCCAGGAACAGTATGACCAGGCAGAGGCATTATTACTCCGAGCCCTCGCGATCAAAGAGAAGCAGATTGGCCCCACCAACCCCCATCTCCTCGGCAGCTTAAATAACCTCGCGCTGCTCTATAGTACGGCCAGGCAATTCTCACAGGCGACACCGGTTTTGGAACGAATGCTCACCATTACCGAAGAGGGGTTTGGCAAAGAGCACCCACGGGTTGCCCTCAACCTGAATCAATTGGGAGAGATCTATCGACTACAGGACCAGCCCGAACAAGCTATCCCCTTGATCCAACGCGCCATTGCGATTATTGAAAAAGCAGAAGGACCGCAACACTCAAGTCTGACCGGGCCTCTCAATAATTTAGCGCTACTGTATGTCACCACAGGACAATATGAAAAAGCTGACCCTCTGTTTCAACGAACCATCACCCTCACGGAACAGACCATGGGGAAAGACCATTTCCGTGTCGAACGAGCACTCAGAAATTACACGACCCTTTTGCGAAAAATGGGTCGTACCGAGGAGGCCGTCACGCAGGAAACCCGGGCCAA
>BQIZ01000119.1 GCA_021604365.1 Nitrospirales bacterium | reverse complement strand
CGCTTGCGCGAGACGATGGGCGATCCGCTGTTGGTGCGTGCCGGACGCGGTCTCGTTCCCACGCCCCGGGCGATCGAACTCCGCGAGCGGGTCAGTCAGCTCGTGCAGGAGGGAGAGGCAGTGCTACGCCCGGCCGGGAAGCTCAACCTCACACAGCTCGTCCGGACGTTTACGCTCCGGACCGGCGAAGGCTTTGTGGAGAACTTCGGACCGGCCCTCATTGCCCGCATCGGCAAGGAAGCGCCCGGCGTGCGGCTGCGCTTCGTACAGAAGCCCAACAAAGACAGCACGCCACTTCGCGACGGGACCGTCGATCTGGAAACCGGCGTGGTGAGTGACACGACGGCTCCGGAGTTGCGCGTGCAGGCCTTGTTCAGCGACCGGTTTATCGGCGTGGTGCGAAAGAGACACCTGCTGAGCAAGGGGAAGATCACGCCCTCCCGGTATGCGGCCGGAAAGCACGTCGTTGTCTCGCGGAGGGGTCTCGACAAGGGACCGATTGATGAGGCCTTGGAACCCTTGGGTCTGAAACGGGAGATCGTCACGATCGTTGGCGGCTTCTCGGCGGCGCTGGCGCTCGCCCGGGGTTCCGACCTGATCGCCAGTGTTCCCGAACGGCACACCGGAAATCTGCGCACCGGCATGCACAGCTTTCCCCTCCCATTCTCCACCCCGGAGGTCACGGTTTCCTTGCTCTGGCACCCGCGACTGGATGCCGATCTGGCGCATCGCTGGCTTCGCGGCCACATCCGAGATATCTGTGCGGCGATCCGCTGAAGATGTAGG
Organism: Nitrospirales bacterium; assembly: GCA_021604365.1. GTDB lineage: Bacteria > Nitrospirota > Nitrospiria > Nitrospirales > UBA8639 > Nitrospira_E. The sequence continues at coordinate 11,204 of BQIZ01000119.1, read as the reverse complement.
TCTCTCCCCGTCCCCCAGGACACGCTTGCCGATTGCCTGCCGGATCAAATGCTACCCATCAAGATAAAGGATCAGGCCTGAAGATCGCGGCTGGTTAGACGACGACTTGTTCAACCCCTGGAAGCCAGGTATGCCGCTTGAGATCACGACACTGATCAAAGGCCAGAGTTTTGACCTTCCTACTCCTCGTCCAGGATACCCTCCAGACCATTCAACCCGGGGGCCGCATCGACCGCTAAACATCCCGTTGTGGAGTGTTGAATAAAACCAATTTCCAAGGGCATATTGCCCCACAGGCACGTTGCATATTAGAGGCCTCGGGGCGGTTCAAAAAAGCATGCCCTGAGTCTTCCCGAAGGGTCCGTCCAGCAAGGCCGCAGCCGTTTGTACGCGCAGAGCGTACTTCCAGTACGTGAGCACGGGAAAATGGCGAGAACGCCGCTGGCGGCTTTTTTCAACAGCCCCCGTTGTCATTTTGAGTGCAATAAAGAATCTGTGTCCAACCCTCGCACCCATCACTCAGCTGGATGCTTCGTGAAACCTGTTCTAAACGAAGCCCAAAGGGTCCGTCTTTCAGAGTTTGAACACGCGCACTAATGCCGAACAGGAATTGTTAGGGTAAATTGGCTGGTAAAGGCGAGATGTAATTGAGCCCCACGCTACAGAGCTTGAACAAAACGAGCCAGTTTGGCTTTTTTGGCTATCAACACCAATTTGGCGTCATCCGTGAAAAGCGTGCTGGATTCACGTTCAGCCAGGGCCAGGTACAAGCAGTCATACACAGGGTGATTAAATTGAACGGCAAGGCCAAAGGCCCTTTGGGCCAGTTCTGAAGAGGGCACAATATGGTCAAAGATCATTGGAACATTGGTTACTATGGCTTGACCTTGCACTGGGGTGATCTCCTGATTCTTGACCTTTTTCCAGACCACATTGCAAATTTCTGGAATAACAATGTCCGGGGCAATAAATGAGGCCCCTTTTTCAAGAATTTTTCTGGCAGCCGAGGAGCGGGGTTCCTCGATGAACCACTTCAGGCCCACATTGGCATCAATAACCAGGATCACCGGTCACGATCCTCCCTCAGGAGGACCGTGGAATCAGTTTGCGGATTGGAAGGAGTCATGGCACGAATGTGATCGACCAAGTTTCGGCGATCTTCGATTGTGGGCTTGGCGGCTTCCGCCAGAATACCCCTAAGTTCTTGTTCAAGGGAATGCCCTCGCATTTCAGCTTTAGTTTTTAAGGCGGCGATGATGTGATCATCAAGGTTTCGAACAATAACTTGGCCCATCTCTCCCCTCCTTTGATGTTAGCAAAAATGATATCACTCTTTGGATTAAGGGGCAAGGTCCTACGGGTAAGATCAAGTCACTAAAGAGGTAGGTTTACAAATCTTTTCACGTGAAATTACCTTCCTCAACAGCGCCATGAGTTTTCGGGGATGTTGCCCTCTCACATCAGTCGGTCATCCAGGACGTGTGCTTTTTCATTGGTCGTTCGCCATTCAGCAAACAGTGTCTGAACGGTAAAACCTAACCGTGTACCTTCTACCTGTTAGCCAAATTGATACCATGTAGTGATATGGGACAGGAAGATGAATAGAGGAAAGATTGCGTCTGCCTTCCGTCCTATATTGACAGGCTCCCGCCTCCATCACAAACTAGTCTATAACTAGTCTAAATAAGGAGATAGTCGTTATGCCTGAAATTGGGGCCTATGAAGCTAAAACACATTTACCCAAGTTACTCGAGCGGATCAAAAAGGGAGAACGATTTACCATCACCAAACATGGGCGGGCCGTGGCCGAACTCGTCCCCGTGACCCGCAAGGATCCCGAAGCGGTTCGCCACACCATCAACCGCATCCGTTCTTACCGGGAAGCTCTTCGTAAAAGGGGGGGCAGCACCCAACGCCTTCTCAAAAAGAACGAAACGCTTCGGGATTTGGCTCATCTGGGCCACCGATACTGATGCCGTTTGTCCTAGACAGTTCGGTCGCATTGGCCTGGGTCCTCCCGGATGAGGCCAATCCCCAGCTTGATGATGTTTGTGATCGCATGGCTGATGATATCGCGCTCGTGCCACCCGTTTGGCCATTAGAGATTGGAAACGTCTTACTCATTGCGGTCAAACGAGGGCGACTCACGGCTCGGGATGTGAGTCTTCTGATCACGGAACTTTGTGCGTTGCCTGTGGAAATTGATGCCACCTCTACTGAACGGGCATTGGAAGAAACTGTGTCCTTAGCTAGGAAGTACGAAATAACCACTTACGACGCCTCATATCTTGAGTTAGCCAAGAGACGTGGGATGCCGCTGGCTACACTTGATACCAAGCTACGCCAGGCCTGCCGGTTAGCCAAAATCACTGTTTTACCATCATAAATCCGTCTTGCCACAAGCCCCACAAAAGGGAACGGTTCACTTACTCACCGAGAACCATCAGGTCCTTCCGTTTGGGGCCGCTTTCATGGAAAGGGAAATGCGCTTGCGGGGAATGTCGACTTCCAGCACGGTGACTTTGACTTGTTGGTTGACCTGCACCACCGTGTTGGGATCGCTGACAAATTTGTTGGCGAGTTGACTGATATGCACGAGCCCATCCTGATGCACGCCGATGTCGACGAACGCGCCAAAGGCCGTGACATTGGTCACCACCCCCGACATGATCATGCCCGGCTTCACCTGCTCGATGGATTGCACCCCTTCATCAAATTTCACGGCTTCAAATTGTTGGCGGGGATCACGGCCGGGTTTGGCCAATTCGGTGAGAATATCGGTTAAGGTCGGTTTGCCCACTTCCTCCGTGATGTATCGCGCAAGATCGATCGTGCGTTGTCGGGCAGGATCCTTCATGAGATCCTTGACGGTGCAGCCTAAGTCTTTGGCCATCGCGTTAACCACGGCGTACCGTTCAGGATGCACGGCGCTGGCATCCAGCGGATGCTCCCCATCGCTGATGCGTAAAAATCCTGCGGCTTGCTCAAACGCTTTGGCTCCCAGACGAGGAACTTTTTTTAATGCCGTCCGGCTCGCAAACGCGCCATGCTCCTGTCGATAGGCCACGATATTCGTGGCGAGTTGCGGCCCCACACCGGAGACGGCCGTGAGCAATTGCGGGCTCGCCATATTGACGTCCACCCCTACCCGATTGACACAACTGATCACCACATCCTGTAGCCGTTGCTTCAAAATTCCTTGATCGACATCATGTTGGTATTGCCCGACGCCGATGGCCTTGGGATCGATCTTCACCAGTTCGGCTAAGGGATCCATCAGCCGCCGCCCGATCGAGACCGCGCCGCGCACCGTCACATCATGATCGGGAAATTCCTCCCGGGCGACCGGAGACGCGGAATAGACCGACGCGCCGCTTTCGTTGACCATGACGATTGGGATGGCGGATGGCAATTTGAGCGCGCGCAGGAACGTTTCGGTCTCCCTCCCGGCCGTCCCATTGCCCACCGCAATCGCCTCAACCTGAAAACGCTGACACAGCTCCACCACCGTGTCTCCCGCCTTAGCGGCTCCGCCTGCTCCCAGATGCGGAAAGATGGTCTCCGTATGGCGCAAGGTGCCCTGTCGGTCCAAACAGACCATTTTACAACCGGTGCGAAATCCGGGATCAATGGCCAGGACGGTCTTCTGTCCCAGAGGTGGCGCCATGAGCAGTTGCTGCACATTTTGGGCAAACACTTCTATGGCCGTTTGATCGGCGCGGGTTTTGGTGACCAGGCGGGCTTCGGTTTCCATCGAAAGGGCCAGGAGCCTGGCAAAGCTATCTTTGAGGGCCAGGATGACCTGTTCCGATGAGGGCCCCTTTCCTTTCACAAAAAGGCGATGCAGAATTGAGAGGGCTTCGGCTTCCGGCACCAGCACACGAAAGGTCAGAAACCCTTCCACCTCGCCACGCCGCATGGCCAGCACACGATGGGATGGCGCCTTGGCCACCGGTTCTTCCCATTCAACATAATCCCGATACTTGCTGCCTTGCACATCTTTTCCGCGCACGGCCGTGGTCTTGAAAGTCCCTTGTTCCAAATACAGGGCACGCATGGAGGCGCGAGCCTGCAGATCTTCGCTGATCCATTCGGCCATGATATCGCGCGCACCGGCCAACGCGTCCTCCGCCGTCTCGACGCTCAGTCCCGGATTCAGGAATTTCTGTGCTTCCGCTTCGACATTCACTTGGGCATCTTGCTCCCAGAGGCTCAACGCCAACGGTTCCAATCCTCGTTCTTTGGCGATCATGGCCCTGGTGCGGCGCTTGGGGCGGTAAGGTAAATAGATGTCTTCCAATTCGGTCATGGTCGTGGCCGCCTGCACCTGCTCTTGCAGCACATCGGTCAGCTTGCCTTGTTCCTCGAGCGAGGCCAGGATGACGTCCCGCCGTTTATCCAATTCTCGAAGCTGCGCCACGCGGTCCCGAATGGAGGTAATGACGACCTCATCCAACCCGCCGGTGACTTCTTTTCGGTACCGGGAAAGAAACGGCACCGTGGCGCCATCATCCAGCAGACTCACCGTGGCCGTGACCTGCTTGTCGGTGATCTTCAATTCCTTCGCAATGGTCTGATTATGCAATGCTGAATTCATAGTCTCTTTACATCCTTACGTATTCATGAGTGAAATTTTTGACAAGAGTCGTTCTTCACAACGACAGCCCGATGGCGCTTGAATCCTCTCTGCAACTCACTTGGGTTGGGGTAGCGGTTCCCATCCCTTTGCTCGCCCCTGGTTTTCCCATTTGACCGCTGGGAATGACCGGGCCCGTGGCCGACATCAGGATTTGACTGCGGCAATCGACTCTATCAGCCTCTAAATCCGTGGCCGTGGCACCGGCCTTGACATACTTCACTTCAGTGCATCCCTAGAGGAAAAGACTTCCAACACAAACCACCAGCCATGCTCTCATCATGACATACCCTCTTTTTCCACATGGAGTTGCTTGGAAATGTGGCCTTGATATGGTCTTTATGAAATAGACGAGATATACTCGTCAACTTTCAATCTCGAAAGGAAATGTAGGATACCAGAGTGAACACCTTTTCAAAAACACACAGGCTGAGTATTCTCCTGTGTGTGGTTCTCAGCCTGCACGGTTGTGCGCAAAAAACCCAATCATTGGATTTTTCCGGTTTTTTAACTGATTACACCAGCCTTCGTCCTTCCCCTGATGACAGCGGTGCCTGGAGCTATCGGAAGCCAGGCGTCAATTTCAAAGACTACAACACCATCATGCTGGATCCCCTGGTGATCTTTCCCAGCCAACATTCTGAGTATGGTGGCCTTGATGGGTTAACAGCCTGGAGGTTGGCTCTGGCCTTTCAGGAAAGCATGAGCCGCGCACTGGCAGGAGGATATGAGATCGTGAAAGATCCCGGTCCCGGGGTCCTGCGCCTCCGCGCAGCCCTGACGGATGTGATGTTAGAGCGCCCGGCACTGGCATCGTCGGTCCCGCTGCTTCCCCTGGCCAACGATTTCCTGATCCAGGGCGCCGAAAAAATTTCCGGCATGAATGCCCTGGAGGGAGAGGCGGCCATTGAGGCCGAGATATTGGATACGCAGAGCCAGGAACGGCTGGTTGCCTATGTTGAACAACGGATGAGCTCAGAGGTCCTCCTGACGCGCGAAAAGGATTCCCTGGGACCCGTGCTGGAAATATTTGACTACTGGGCAAAAAAACTTCGACAACGGTTAGACGAGGAACGCGGGATACGCGAATATCACAAAGACATTCAGTAAGCCGTTGTTTCGTCGTCCGGACAGAAGTTCATCCACATCTCACCCTTCAGCCGTCGATCTGCCAGCCCTGAGTTCTTCATTCCATTCATGAGACATGTGAATGGGCCTGGCCGTTCAAGCATGCATGACAACTGCCTTGTTCGGAAATACAATGGCTCCCATTTCCCGATAGCGTGCAGCAGATTCCGAGACTGAAACTCCCTCCATTCCCACTTTGGTCCGAAACCTGTTTGGGGGAATGATGAAAACGACCACTCCCCACTAAACTGCCGCCGATGCTTTCCCCAACGAGGTGGCGTTAGCCCGTATCCGGCCCCACTGAACAGATAGGGTAGATTTTTTACCACGATTGGGTTGGTCAGACCATTCCCATCGAAAAGGGAAAGTCGATCGAAACCTTTGGCCCGAAAATACGAATCCATAAAATCTCTCCCATTGCGATAGGATTTACGCACCGCCCCCAATGAGGACCGGAAAATATGGGGCTGAGTCTCCGATTCTACCGAGGAAGTCCCGAGAGGAGGCTTCTTTTAAAAGGCTGTGTTACGATATTTCCCGCCCTATAAGTTTTACCATGGTGATCACTGGCCTTTACACCTTTATTCATGTCATTTCCAGGGAGACCCTACATGAAACAACAGGTAAAGTGGATTCTGTGGCTAATTCTCATCATCCATATTTTTCCAGTCCCATTGAGCTTTGGCGAGGACGACCCACAACCATTTTTTCTCGTGGAGGCCATGAACGCGGGATTGTCAAAAACAGACCAGGATATCGACCTTGCTACTCCACGTGTGGCGCTAGAACACTTTTTGGATCAGGGCAGGGCCCATAATTTCCACTTAGCCAGTCACGCCCTGGATTTAAATAAATTCCCATCTCAGGACCAAAAGAGCAAAGGACCTGAATTGACGGAACAGTTGTATTTCATCCTGAATCAAAAACTCCAAATTAATTGGAATCAAATCCCGGATCGACCCGATGGCACGCTTGACATCCCTCTGGATACCACCAGTCCATTAGCCGGAAAACCCCGACGGAGCATTAAAATTGGTGGCATCCCACTCGATAATCGTAATGTCGAGATTCGCTTGGCACGGTACAAAGCACCAGACAGTCCAGCCCAGTGGCGGTTTAGCGAGGAAACCGTCAAAAAAATTCCTCAACTATATGCTCAATATGGCCCGGGTCCACTCGTGGAATATTTTCATCCGGCAATTAAGCGTCGTGTGTTAAATGATGACCCCTTATGGCAAATCCTCACTCTAGTCTTAATTGGAATAATTTCCTTCGCCATAGGCTGGAGCGTTAATTGGATGGTCATGAGTGTTCTTGAACGATCCACCAGAAGACACGTCTCCGATGCAGCGAGACGGTTGCGCACCCCCTCAGGAACCTTTTTTATTCTGATCATTTTTGATTTCATTGCGTTCTCTCTCATCTCTCTCTCGGGCCCCCTTATCAGTGATTTTGGTCTCATTCTGAAAACCCTGCTCATTCTATCCATCACGTGGTTCATCATTCGCCTCACAGAGGTCGTCACGGATTTTTCTTCGTACCGTTATACCCACAGGATCGACACAGAGGGCGAACAGCATGCCCGACAGATGACTACGCACATTTCCGTAGCTCGGCGAGTGATCATCTTCATGACGATCGTGGTTGCGGGGGGAGTTATCCTGCGCCAATTTCAAATGTTTGAAAATCTTTCGTTATCCCTTTTGGCATCAGCTGGTGTGGCAAGTGTTATTTTAGGCGTGGCAGCCCATAGCGTTTTAGGGAATATCATGGCCGGAATGCAGGTAGCCATTACTCAACCCGCCTGTATTGGCGATGCCGTTCGATTTGAGAAAGAATGGGGATTCATAGAAGCCATTACCTATACCTACATCACGATCCGAACCTGGGATTTGCGACGGGTGGTCATCCCATTGTCCTACTTTATTGAGCATCCTTTTGAAAATTGGTCTATGAAAGATGCACACATCATTAAGCCGATTTATCTGTATGTGGACTATCGAATGGATGTCAGTCAAATACGCAAAAAATTCAAAGAAATTTTAGAAAATTCTGATGAGTGGGATCGGCAAACTCCTCCTGTTATCCAAGTCACGGGCTTAACGGAGGAATCCATGGAATTAAGAGCATTATGTAGCGCAAAAGATGGGAGGACCGCATGGAACCTTCATTGTGCAATCCGGGAACAATTAGTAGCTTTTCTGCAAGAATTTCATGGAGGGCGATATTTGCCGAAACAACGGGTATTGCTTGAAAAAGACCAGGTCGAATCCTAGTGAAATCAGACCCCCGATTCATCCTGGCGATGCAAAAATAGGATAAGAACGGACGTGAATTCCCTATAAAGAATTTTACCTTACTCGACTTTTAAGGACATGTGACTGGGGGAGGCTATTGTCGACATTCGTGACCACCGGTCCGGGATCCTGCGCGTACGCGCAGCCCTGACGGATGTGATGTTGGAGCGCCCGGCACTGGCATCGTCGGTCCCGCTGCTTCCCCTGGCCAACAATTTTCTGATCCAGGGCGCCGAAAAAATTTCCAGTTTCAAACTCCCACGATCACGGTGGCCAGGGTGAACCACCTATGCCCTGGATCGGCATGATTACTCTCCAGCTTTCAGACAAATCTTCTTCTCAGCCGGGAGCTGTTTTTCCCTATCCGTAAGGCGGTGGTCTTCATCGTTGAAAGCATGATCATCCCTCGTCACGTATTACCTGTTTTCCAGACGGTTGTAGTCAAGCAGCCCTGCTTCAACGGGGGACTCGTTTTTATAGGCAGCCTGTATGGCATCACTATGCTTCCAGAAATCAGGATCAGTTCGTCTGACACCAAAACGATTGAGCAGGGCTTGATAATCCTCCTCACTCCCGAGATGTTCCACAGCGCTGACAAACTCTTCGAGCGTGGATTCGTCGACCTGGTAAAATGCGTTGGGATAGGCACCCAAAAACCCTCGCACCACCGTTAAGGTATCTTCTTCCGGCAAACGCCGTTCTTGTTCAAAAAGTAGATGGGACACATTGCTCAGACCGTTATCATGGATAAGAGTCACCACCTGAGCATCAGACCCGCCAATTGATAAGATGGCATTTTGGGGTAACCAGGACACGGCTGTTCCTTTGAGGTGGGATAACGTGTTCAGCTGTTGACGGACGTGGTTATTTCCAAAATTCTCTATCGCATATGGCGTGTGCAAGACCGGAGCGAGACGGTCGCGCACCATCCCGATTAATTCTAATTTATGGTCTGCCGTGCGATACTGAATCCCGGTCTGTCGATTGATGCTGTTAAAATACACCGCACCAAAATCTTCGACCTTTTCCCCGGCGTTTCGATACCAGTATTTCCATTCTTCGGTTCTCGTCCGTTCCGGGAGCAGGGTGAGAAAATCCAGCTCCCCTTCCATCCGCAAAAAATCCATATACAGGCGGGAATTTAACTGGTGTCCGATATTGCCATACACGTCATACCCTGCAACCAACAGATAATGAATTCGCTCAAGCAAGGGATACCCCAGTAACACCAGGGTCTTGGGTTCCTCGCCAACAAACCCTTTCACGACGGTCGCATTATCCAGATGTCGAAACACGGTGAGTGCCGCATTGTCATTCTGACCATCGCCATCCCAAAGCAGGTCGAGTGAAATGGCTTCCGGTGTTGAAACATGTTGTTGGATAAACTTAATTTTGCCGGCCACATAGTTCTTTTCTAATTGAGAATATTTCAGCCAGGTCCCGAGGGGTGTGGCGTTGCTCTGCTCGACTATGGGCATCCGAAGATTCTTCGCTTCTTTTTCAAGGAATCGGGCCCCCTGGGCAAGGGTCGTGCTGTCGGGGTTTGCAAAAACTATCCAGAACCGCTCATTAATCACATTGAGCGCCACCTGTCCCCGGCAGACAGGCCCCTTGATGAAATTCATCAGGGTAAACCGGGCTTCATCGAGCAGAAACTGATACCGGGATTTCACCGGAATTAACTTGAAGATTTCAAAAGGGTTGGCGGACGTCTCCGGGTCATAAGACGGCAAGACCTGCACCCCGTAGGCCGGTTCTAAAAAGAGGGTGCGATACCGGGACATTCGGTCGGTATTGAGCACATACGGCATGTGGGTTTTGGCCAAAATCGTGGTCCGGACCGGCTCAAAGCGATAAAAAAAACGATCTACTTTCGGGTCATCATAAGGCCGTCTGGTGGCAATGAGATCAATAGCTTCACCAGGAGGGGTGGTGGATCGTACGAGACGAAAGAACCGTCTGGGGGCGAGGTCGTCAAAATAAAGATGGGCCATGAAGAGATGCTCATAGAGGTACCGGCTCATTAATTGTTCTTTCAATGTCTCGCCATTCAAAAACGTTTCCCAATCCGAAATGTTTGACAGGACATCTGCTCTCACCGGGGCGGGTGCTTCATCGGCCGCGCCCTCCTCCAACCACGTCATCAATGTGGCATGTTCCTGTTCGCCTAAACCGGGTAATCCATAGGGCATCCCCCATAAGGGTTTGTTGCGGGCGAACGCGCCAAACTCCGGCAGCGTTGGGCAATATTGAGCCCGATCGAGGCCAAAATCAAAACTGGGAGGGAGCGGGCTGACTGCGGGAAGCGGGTGCTGCCGCTTCAGGAGCAACATCTTCGCCATCAGGCTCGCTTGGAGATTGGCCTCTTTTGTCTGCGCCCGTTCGTTCAACACCGGGAAAAACTGTTTCTCCCGCCATTCGGGGGGTGAATGTGCATCGACAAACAGCCGAGTGGGTTTCATGGCCAATAATCGACCGGGGTTATATATCAGTTCTTTATTGGCACCGCGTTCAATTCCTTCATGGGCACTGAGATTGAGTTGACACGGGGCATCGTAACATCCATGACAGACGATACATCGGGCCTCAAGAATCGGTTTCACATCCTGCCGATAACTGACTGTTGTCACCTCGGTTGTTTTCATCAGCCGGTTTTGCGGGGAGGAAGGCCCAAATTGTTGTTCCAGCTGCATCCCGGCAAAGAGGGCACAACCACCCACGATGATCGTGAGAAGCAGGATGAACACAAGACGGGTATATGGTCGGTCTGTCATGTTATATCCTCAGGGTTGATTCCCTATTGTTTGAGTCCATGTTCTTTCACGGTCCCCCACTATATCCAACGGGTAGGGAAGATGGCGAACTTTCTTCCCTTCCATCACCTTTTTATTAAACCGATTTCAGAGAAAATGTTTTGGGCGACGTGAACCATTCGACTCTGGTTTGAGTCAGCGTGCTTCTGAGAGAGACTTTCTGAGTGGGTCTGTTGAAAAAAGCCGCCAGCGGCGTTCTCGCCATTTTCCCGTGCTCACGTACTCAGCGTACGCTCCGCGCGATAAAACGGCTGCGGCCTTGCTGGACGGACTTTTTTCAACCGACCCGGAGCCTTTGATGAGTAATCTAATCCTGGGCAAATTTGGACT
>BQIZ01000118.1 GCA_021604365.1 Nitrospirales bacterium | reverse complement strand
AAATAGCCCGGAATATCCTTAGCCCATTTGCTTTGGATATCCCGATCCAGGTTCAAATACAGTTTGCCCTGAACGACCTTCCAAGCTTCAGGGTCGGACACGAATTTTTTCCCGACCGCCACACCATAGGCACAATATCCGCCGTAGGCCGGCACGTACTTTCCCGGGCTGGCCTCGAACATTTCTTTATGCTCTTTTGTGGCAAAGGCATAGGTCACCCCCTTGTACTCGGCCACGAGGTAACCGGAACCCCTCATCGGCTTGCCCTCGGTGAAGTAGGCCACCGGATCATACCCGCTGATTCCTGGAGTGCTATTGGTCACATCCCCAGCGAAGGCGGGTGTGGCCACGATGACCAGGAATATGGCGAACAGAGAACCTAATACGGTCTGCATCATTCTCATAATGGATCTCCCCTTCAAAGGTAGAATGGTTGGTAAAATTAAGTATACAGATCTGTATCCTTTATGGAGCCTAGTCAGACGAGTTCTTGTTTCGTTACACTTATTTTTTCAGCCGATCTAACTTGGCATACTCAATTTAAACCATTGGTATATATAGATAAAAATTATAGATGTTTGTCATGAATATCTTGTTATCCACATAATATTTATAAAATACATTGGTAGACGGGAAGGTCTAGTAGAGTGAAGCCAAAAAGCAGCTCGCCCTCCAAACGGGAGCAACTCATCCAGGCAGCGGTAACCTTATTTGCGCAAAACGGGATTCATGCCACGGGGATCGATACTATTGTGGAACAGTCGGGGGTGACAAAAAAAACCTTGTATGCGCATTTCCGCTCAAAAGAGGAATTGGTGCTCGCGGCATTGCGGCACTATGACGGGCAGTTTAGGAATTCATTCATGCGGCAAGTGGAAACCAAGGCGCGCATTCCCAAAACTCGCTTGCTGGCTATTTTCGATGTGGCGGAAACCTGGTTTTCTCAACGGGATTTTTACGGATGTATGTTCATCAATGCCGTTGGCGAGCATTCCGCCCCCGGTACCTCACTCCGTTACGTCTGCAGCGATTTCAAGCGGATGATGACGGAGTTTATCCTCGGGCTATGCATCAAGATGAGAGCGCGGAATCCTCAGCAGTTAGCCGAAGAACTCGCGCTCCTATTGGAAGGCGCAATCGTGACAGCCCAAGTGTCACAAAAACCTGACGCAGCCAAAATTGCCAAACGCGCAGCAGCCTTGCTGATCGAAGAACAGAGTTCACATAAAACACCCCAGACATAGGATCATATTTCGTTGTGGATTATCAGATATCCCTCATGGCTTTGGTGATCATCACTCGTCAAATATGGCTTCTAACATGATGTTAGGCCCTTAGGTTGGTCGTTGGGCATCCATTGCCACCCTTGTGCCTTTCCCAAGATCAGTCATATCTGATGGGGGTATGAGCCGCACCATTTAAAGCCTTGCTCTTTGTCTCATTTTAGCCTGGGAATAACTCAATAAATCAGACACGACCGTCCTGATTTCTGTTGATGTGGGATATTCCCTTGGGGTTCCCTATGTTTAGGAAAAGAATGTTCGATCAACAAGCCCTTTCCACTATCAGAAGCCATAGGGGATGAAATCGTAATGGGCAGGAAGGACTTCATGTCATAAGCCCCATCTTGAGTAATGTTCTGTGGGACACCGTATTTGGCGGGAAGGCTTCAGATGAGGCCAACTTAATCCTATGGGCTTCCTGGATTTACTTACAACAAAAGCACAGGGATTGTCCTCTTATGATTCAGCAAAATACCAGACATACATGATGAAAGACCCATTTTGAGTGCATTTTTTCTGCCTCATTCACAATCCAGGACCTCCTGGCGCGGGAGTTCCCAATCACACTCAAGCGGTGATAATAAATAAGTCAGAGTTTCCATAGTTGCCCCATGCTAATGTCCCGGAAAACAAATTAGTAAATTTGCAGTTGTTTTTGTTATACTACGCTCATACATCGGACTCAGTAGGGGGCTCACAAGAGCGGGTGCATCTTTCGTGAGCTTGCCCTGCACCTTCCAAAATAAATATTCATACGTTCCTTGATACTGAATAGTCATTCCTTGAATTTATTCCACTGTTTCGAGAAGCTTTCCAAGATCGGACCAATTGAACGGAGCGTTTGATATATCAACCAGGCCCAGCTATCCTTCCGCATCCATGACAACATACCAAACCCGGAACACCATAACCTTCCACACCCAATAAGTAGAAAATTCATGGGAGGAAATTAGTCTTGAATTTTGGCGTGCCTATGATCATTCCACGCATTCTTCAGTGTCACCCCGATGGGTACTCGGGTCAGCCTTTTTCAACCGATTCTTTTAGACTATCCAGCCTCCCATCAAATACTAACGGCCATACACACTGTGAAATTGTATTTGCCAGAAGGTCTCCTTCTGGTTTACTTTGTAGAGTTTGAACATTTCCCTTTATCTTAAGAAAGTTGTGGATCCCTGTTTTACACAATGGCTTCGATGAAGTTCACTGGGTCGTAATCTGTAAATATCTCGGGATTCCCTACACATGAGAGAGGAGCGTTAAGGATGCCAGAAATCCAGCGGATCATGTCGGGCACATGGAAGCTGTTAAAGTCCTTGTTTGACAGCCAAGAAGCAACAGCACTGGCTTCTCATAAAAATGGTCGCGACATAGATCTGGCACGCACGGTCCCGTTTCTGGCTTTGCATATTGCGGTCCTCGCAGTCTTTTGGGTGGGATGGAGTCCTATAGCAGTCGGGGTTGCCTTGTCATTGTACATTATAAGAATGTTCGCTATTACGGGTATTTATCACCGATATTTCTCCCACCGTACGTTTCGCACCTCACGAGGGATGCAGTTCGTATTTGCCTGCCTTGGGGCCAGCGCGGCCCAACGAGGTCCCTTATGGTGGGCCGCCAACCATCGCCACCACCACGCCTATTCCGACAAGCCCGAAGATGTGCACTCTCCCGTCCTCCGCGGACTGTGGTGGAGCCATGTCGGCTGGTTTTTAACTCATGACCAACTTGCGACGAAAATGAACCGTATCAAAGATTTTGCGCGATTCCCGGAATTACGGTTTCTGAATCGGTTCGATACACTTGTGCCAATTGGGTTGGCAGTGGTCCTGTTTCTTTTGGGGAAATGGCTCGGCAGTGCCTATCCAAATCTGGGAACAAGTGGATGGCAAATGCTGGTGTGGGGCTTCGTCATTTCGACTGTTGTCCTGTGGCATGGCACCTTCACCATCAACTCGCTCTCTCATGTTTTCGGCACCCGGCGTTTTGCTACATCCGACCATAGCCGGAACAACTTCCTCCTGGCCATCATCACATTAGGTGAAGGGTGGCACAACAATCATCATAAATATTGCAGTTCCGCCCGTCAGGGATTTGTATGGTGGGAAATCGATGTGACATATTACGTGCTGCGAGGCCTGCAATTCTTCGGAGTCATCTGGGATATTCGTCCAGTGCCGGCATGGGTCCTGAACCAAGCAGACCCTGAAGAAATTGGCCAGGACGCTGAGTCCGAAAAGATGGCGATGTAAGACCTACCATAAACCCATGGTATGGTCTTTGAAGGCGTTCGACCACATTTATACGCCAGCCTTTTATATATTTGCGTCTCCAGGCCGTCCCTTTCTCATCCTCCCACATCTCACAAGCCAAAAACCTGTCTTTATCATGAGAGATGCACCCACTTGGAAGGGTGATGTATGATTAGACTGTCAGCTCCTAATTTCTTGTGAGGTACGATCATGTTTCTCGCTTGTATCCCCCTCATGACGATAGTTTTTGTAACCGCTCTTAATAGTTTGCTTGGAAATCAAACAGCGTGGGCCTTCTCCATAATTGAGCCCAAAGAATTCACGGTTCACCAGTCAGGAGAACATATCCCGGTTGCCCTGGATTTAGAGGGTCTCCCAGGAGTCACCACGGTGAACTACTATTGGTATGGGGAATTTGACGATATGCTGCGGGAGTTGGTCGAGGAGAAATTAGCCCTTGTCGCAACGGCTAAAAGTAGCCCTCCCTTTGGCGGAAGGATCCTAATACCCAAAGAAAGGATGGGCACCTATCGACTTCTGGCTGTAGCCGAACAGGGTGGGAGACAATCCCAGCATGAATCCTTGGCCATCTTCGATGAAATTATGATTCAGATCGAGCCAAACGCCGAACTCTTGGAAATTGACTTTCAAACGGACAAACCTCTGCGATTAGGACGAGCCAGTGGGACTCGTGTCTATGACCAAGTGGACTTTCTCGGAAAAACTTTTGAATTACCAGTGATTGGGCGATTCTCAGACGGAATCGCACGCTCCCTTCGAGCCCAAACCACAGGAACCACCTACCAGTCCGCCAATGACAAAATTATTTCCGTCAACCCAAACGGAGTGCTCCGACTGGTGGGGAATGGGGAAACCGTACTCACCGTCAAAAACCGCAATCAGGTGGCCACTCTCGACATCATGGTTGAGGTCAACGATGAACCCAATCATCCACCGGTTTCGGATCCCGGCAAAACGCAAACGGTCTTTTCGGGAACACGAGTCACCCTGAATGGCTTAACGAGTTATGATCCCGACGGCGGTTCCCTTCAGTACCACTGGGAGCAAGTACGCGGAAGTAAAGTCCCATTGCTTGACCCGTATTCGGCTCAAGCCAAATTTTTGGCCCCATTTGTAGTAGAAGAACGGCTCTTCCGTTTCACCCTCAGAGTTACGGACATTCAGGGCGCTGATAGTTTACCTGCCTTTGTCGACGTCATCATTACGCCATAGCGAAAGGCACCTAATAGGACGTATAGTTCGAGATTGAAACCACAAGAAGCCTGATACCGTCAGGTTCTTTCCTTCCTAGACTTTCCGACCTCTAGAGCAACCGTAAGCCTGACAGGAAAGGCATCTCTGCTCTGTTCACTATATTTTGTCATTCACCGAAAGCGTTTCAGAACATCATCCCCTATATGGAACACGAGGATGAGGAACTAGAATCCAAGAAAGTGAAGACGGGAATTGAAACGATACCCTTTCTAAGCTAGCGGAAATTTCAGGCAAGATATCTTTGCCGCCAGCGGACGCTAACCCTTGAATTGGGAAATACCTGTTATCAATCTGTACGGAGACCCAAAAGTATGGGGCCCCAACCTCACACGGCTACTAGATTATGTCAAATGGGTAGCACTGATCCTAAAGAGGTAGATTCAATTCACAAAAATAAGGGAATGCAAAGCTGCCATTCGAATTCCAAGGAATGCGTGAAAGATTACCGGTGCCTATGTTGAAAACAAGTTGGTGGGAGGGTAGCTGGCTTGTGTGGCCTCTGATGGCATTCACCATACTGACCGCATGCCTGGGAAAGTTTGAAACGAAACCCACATTGACCGAACCGTGTCGCCTCGATTGGCAAAAGCAAGCGGGCATAGCGAAAGCGGATCTTCCTGATTCAACTGTGAACCGTGGGCTCCCGGTCTTGGTATTTAATATTCATGACCGTCTTCTTTCCGATTCGTTCTTCTCGAGCGAGGCCCACACCGAAGAGGAAATCGCATGCATTGGGGATCTAGCCTCCAGGTTCGATCTTGTGCTGTTTCAAGAAGCCTTTGTCCGTCCGGCTCAACTCGCCCACTACACCAAACATGCCTGGGCAAATCACCCATTGTTCACCGGAGGCGGTGGTGGTGACTGGTGGCCTCTCCGAGCCATGTGCAACATATGTTTGAGTCCCGGACTCCTGATGCTCGCCCGTGAACAGCCTGAGTCTATCTATTCAGAACCCTATGAGGACTTTGCAGGCTGGAATACTGACCTGAACAAAGCCGATGATTTCTTTTCGAAGGGCTTTCAGCTTGTCAAATTCCCAACATTTTGGGTGCTGAATAGTCATATGGACGCGGGTCGTGGAGAGGCCAGCATTGAGGCCAGAGCCCTTCAGTTTAGACAGATTAGTGCAGGCATTAGGCGTTTGGTTTCTCCTGATGCACCTCTGCTCGTTGGAATGGACGCGAATCTTCGACCGGACAAAGGGGAACGCGATGCAGAGATTTTGGAAGAATTTCTTAATGCCAATGGGCTAACCCTGGTGCAACAAAGCGGGCCGGATTTGATTGCCGTCAGAGGGATCCGCACCGATCATCCTAAATCCCTTCCATTAAAAGGCATCCTTAGCGATCACAACGCCCTGTCCGTCATTATATACCCGCCATCCAGGCAAGCGTCACAGGACTAATCAGATTCCCATTAATGTTCGGGTGACTTCCCGTCTCTTTTTTAAATGGGTCAAGTCGTGGGATCTTTCGTTTGTGGATGGGTATTGATGAGAACTCTATTTTTTAAAGGACTGTGAATGGACATATTAAAGATTTCAGCCCCTCTAGTGATTCACCAACACACCTGCCAACTCCCTACGATACATCTGCAGCGATTTCAAACACATGAGGACGGGCCTATACGGGAGGATCGGACAACACTCAAAGATTAAGGGAGAAACTCACGCTCTTATTGAAAGGCTGGATCGTACCTTCCCAAGTTGCTCAGTATCCTGAATCCGGTAAAATTGCTAAACGGACCACAGAAGATCACCTGGTCAATTGGCAAATTTATATTTTTGTGTTGATGTACACGTTTACTCCAGTATCGAAATCCTTCCCCAGAGAATCGAACATTTTTTCATCGAGACAGATAAAACTCGTGTCGTTATGAAGATTTTCATCCGCCAAAGTCCCTCGGTCAACGATAATGATTTTGGCAAGAGACGACTCCACCTCTTCGACAGTTTGAGACCTTTCCGACCTTCCATGCCAGGGCACTTGCAACAGGAAGGCGGTATAGGAATCAATATTTTCAAACCGGCTTGTCGAGGCAATTGGACCACTGATATTGAGAGCACCCAATTTTTCTTGCAGGACTTTGGCCGCCTGGTAACTGGGCCTCTGAGGGAAAAATGATTTGTTGGCGAGGGGAAAGAGAAAAGATAAAGATATAATGGCCAATGCCATGATATGAAGAATTTTGGCCTGGCCGGTCCGACTCTTGGCCAGATGCCCCACATAGCCCAAACTCCCGCCAAGAAGAAACGGGTAGACGGAGTAATAATATCGTTTTTCTCCTGCATAACCCGGCAAAAATATCACTACAAGCCCCCCGATGAATATCGCCGCCCAACGCCAGCGATCCGACCGGATATTCTGTCTCCATGGAGCATGAAACAAAAAGCCGAATACGACCGTGACCAGACCGATACCCAACCAGTCAAAGTCCTTCAGAAGGCGTATGGTTTTTATCACATTTTTATAGAAAATTTTCAATTGGTGCCGGAAGTTCTCTGTATTCTCAAGCGGGGACCAGTGGGAATACTTTTTTGAGATTGGATCCTCCCAGGATGAAACTCGGCCCTGTTCAGGAATAACAAAGTCAGAAAAAGTGGGATGTCCTCGCCCAACACCAGGCGGCCCCATCACGGCATGACTAATTCCTGCACTTGTCGAAAACGTCGGCCTCTCATATTTGAGGGACAATATGAGAATCCAAGGCCCGGCGATAAGCATTAACCCGATGATGGTGATCGCGACGCTACGTAGACCGCGAGTCGGGCTGGTCTGCTGAGAAATGGTCCATAACAACCCGGCTGCCATAATCAGAATAAACGCAAATGGCAAACCAGGCGCTTTTGCTAAATAGGCAGCTCCGAATAATAGTCCGGCAGAAAATTGAACGGATGCCTTGTCGCACCAATCCGGCCGCAGAGTTCGGCTAATGGCCAGACAAAGAATTCCACTCATCAGGAGGTCCGGAGTGATGCCTTGAACCGCCCAGTGGACACTCATAAGGGCAACGATCCCTAGAGCCACAAGGATCGCGGACGACCCGATCCCCAATACCCGGAAGATCGCCATACAGCCCATGAGATACACAATCGCCGATATTCCCATGGCCATCTGCGCAGCGGATAACGGTTCTTCCATCAATCCAAGCAACGGAATTATGATCCAGCTCAACATGGGCCCCCAATAACCGGAAACCGCTAAATCGAACTGTCCCGCCGCATAATATTGTGCAATTCGAATATAGGAAATCCCGTCAGAACTGATCCAATCCTGATTGACCCAACCGGCCCAAATCAGCAACCCAATCTGAAGAACAAAGAAGCCGAGCATGGCTCTGGAGATGTCTTGCCGATTCATCTCATCCATTGGAGATACCCCTTCACAGAAAGACCCCTTGGGAAATAAGCCATTTCCCTAGGTAAACTTCCACCTATTTTTATTACAATTCATGTACCAAATCTTCCACATTGCTATCTCACCACTTTTTTTCCGCCTCACACCCATTCAAAATCTGGACTCCGGATGCCTCCGAACGCTGGGGAGGCGCTGTGTCACAAAAGGCATACATGTTCGAAGTCCCGAATTTCCTCCTATTTGGATCCCTTTCATAAAAGATCCTCCACAATTTCAACTGGCATTTTGGCAGAGTCGTCCTCGCGGTCGGAAGAATACCAGGATTGTGAAGGGATCATCCCGTGCATGCCAATATTTTTTCTCCGGGAGGCATTGCACGCTCAAACGGCTTTGGATTTCCTCAACGCATGATATGGTCACACGGGTGATACAATTTCGATTAATTCCTCGGAATGGCTACATAAGACTGAAGGGGTCTTTGGTGGTTGCCTTGCACCATCGCCTATCGAAAATAGACCCACAATCCTCAGCCTCGGGCATTCTGGATTCATTTGTCTAGACAGGTGACGGCACTTACTTTTCACCAACAGTCCAAAGGGGTGGAATGATGGCTGGGTTAACATTAAACAACTCATACAAAAACGGGATTTCAGAAAACATAAGGAGGAGAAAGAGCACTGTGCTCAATCCAACATACACGACAAACCCACCTTCCTTGTATAATTTTTCTGGATTTTGAACAGGGCTATCCTTAAGCATGCCAATCTTAAGATAATACGTCAAAAAGCCCGCCCCAATAGGGACAAAAAGTATCAACTCCATATGATATCGGACAAGAAATATTCCAGATACAAATGAACAAGCCATCGCATAGAAGAACATGCTTAACATTAGACGATTTTCGGTGTAATACCCGAATGACTTCCGATACGCCTTTGCACGTATCGGATCATCAATACGCCGATATTCGGCAAATCGCTTGGTTGCCATGAAAAATGCGCCAACCATCCAGTACGCCAACACAAGCGAAAGGGGAGGGATGCTATGGGTTACAAGCGCAAACCACCCGAGCAACAACCGAATCGGATTATTCAGTGATTCAGTAAGCACATCTAAAAAAGGGAGATCTTTGGTCCGTATGGGGGGAATATTGTAAATGAGGCCGCTCACCAAAAATAACAGGGCTGTCGTCCCAAAATACCCATTTAGGGAAAAAGCAAGAACGATCCCTGAAGCCCCCAATATGAACCATTCTATCCAGGCCCAACTGGCTTTGACCTTCCCGGAAGGAACGGGCCGATCCCTTTTTACCGGATGAAGACGGTCATAGGGCGCATCGAGAACTTCGTTCACCACATAATTACTTGAGGCAATCAAACAGGTAGCTGCGATAGCCAGGAGCAAAGGAAAAACACTTTTCCAGGCAAAGAGTTCCAGCTCATAAAACAAGGCCAGCACGATGCCCAGAATCATAAAGACATTCTTAAACCAGTGATCGATCCGGGCAATCTGAACATAAGGCCAGAGTATCCGAAAAAAATTAGGTGGCTGAGTGGATAACATCGCAAAGACCTCTAAAATTAGTAATCGAGCGAAGTTCTGTTGTTGCACTCGCGTTAAACCCGCGAGAAGTTCTGCGAGAAAATATGACGTATGGCATTCCGGCAGCTTTGGCACCACAGGCATCGACGTCATGCCGATCACCGACATACAACACCTCCCCTGGATCAAGATTCCAGAGATGACAGGCATAGAGAAACCCTTTGGGGTTTGGTTTAAACGCATTAATCTCCGGATCCGTTCCGCATAATTCCACTGTTAACGGAACAGGAATCCCTAGCTCCTGCAATTTTTCCCGTACAGGGTAATCAGAAAAAACTCCCGTACGAAGACCCATTTCGGCCGCCAACTGAAAAAATTCTACCATGCCACGGCGCCGGCAGATCTTGAGATATTTCAAAGGGCGACGGTACATCCATTCCCTTACAATTATTTCCACCTCTCTAGAGGTCACACAGACTCGTTCGGCAACAAGGGAATATTGTAAGCTCACCAAGGAGACACGGGGATCTTCCATAGCCCGCAACGATTCACGTCCTTCTCGAAAACATTTCAAAATTCTCCAGACACCCAGAGCCTCCCGAATAGAACCTAACGAAAATGGAGCAGTAGACAGCTCAAAGGCCATCAGACCACGAAGGGCCTGTTGGTGATACAGCGTCCCATCAATATCGAGCAAAACGGCACGAATCTGGCGAACCCGTTTCACGACCCCGGCTACTCCTCAGAATCAGAAAAATGGCTATTCAAAAATAAACTCTAAGAAGCTCACGACCACTATATGCATGGTACAAATTACTTAAATCCATCAAGATATTGGATGCTTGTACAAAAATCTGCTTTATGTTCTCTGAACACCTTCTTGATTATACAAGCAAGAATTGGTCCGTAATGAATCTATCGGTAGACAGAATTACTGGCTGTACAAAAAGTTTGAAAAACGAACCAGTTTGAGGTTGTATCCGATAGCGGCCGTCAAGATTGCGCGCAGGTATCAAGAAGCCAAGACTGAGAACTCTAAGCGCGGTCTACTGTCCTCGGTTGGCTCTTCCCGTGAGACATGCTGCTTTCTAACGACAGTGATGGTGATAGTTGGGACTATTTTTCAAGGCCATCATCCCCTATTAGAGGAAGACCGCTTCTGAACAACTACCGGCGGGGGAAGACGATTAATCTCCAAGGTAGTTATCAGCCTTTTTTGCCTTTTTTCTCTCCTCCTAAATGAAGCCAAATGGCAAATGGGAAAACCATAGTCTTTGGCCTTTTTTAGGGGAATGGCGAGGACTATCTGGATAATAGTACATGATTTAATCCACACTGCAAGGAATCATTCTCATTAGGAAGGGGAGGCGAGATTATGGTCCATTACTCACTGGCTGGGCAACGCGGACGGGTGTCATGAGGCAATATCATCGGATCGATTATCGCCATGATGAATTTTCCAAAGGACACCACTCATATCCATGGCCTAGGTAGGAGTTTCGTCAATATACGCCTGGCTAAATATAATATAACGAATTGCCCTCATCCCCATTATTTTTGCGCTTGTATTTTGAGAAATGAATAAAATAGCGCAACAAGCATGGTTGTCAAAACCTATATAAACTTTTAGGCAAGGTGTTTATTTAAGATCTTCTAAGCATGTCCTAGAATTTTTTGCCCACACGGGAAACCAAGGTCACTTCAAAATATTGGGAATTCCATTGGTCTCTTGAGAAAGAAAAGCCAAAATGGTCGAATGGCTCAAAGGGTTACCTACAACCAATGACTTTTGAGGCGCCGAATTCCCGGACAATACAGCCTCTGCTCTCTTCCAGGGAAGTGCCCGCAGATGCCAAGCATACGGTGATATCTGTATAACCCGTTCTGTCATAGGGTGCAAGTATGATTGCAGCCATCTTTTGGTAGGTCCCTATCGCCTCCCCCCTCATGGAGCAATTAACCGGTGACCACCGACTACCATATCCCGTGACTCTTAAACAAAGGCGCGATGTTCTAGAGCTCGCCCCCTTCTCGATAGAGCCTTCTTCGCACTCTTTGCACTGGTTACTCCTTGTCTACCTTGGATGACACTCTATTATGACGACTGGAGTGGGTGGAAGGGCAATCGGTATGGCGACTCCCGCTACGGCCTGGATGAAAGCTGTAAGGCAAATACACATTTCTCAGCAAGCTGAGGAGAGGATCCTGCGCGGGACCCCCGACACGACGAACGGTCTTGTCTGCCTCTCTTGGGGATGACGGCATTGCCGGCGGGGAACATGCCCCATAGGGACCGGCTGTTGATCCCGTCCTCCCCCGAAGTCTTCGGGACACATTGCCAAACTGCGTCGCGTCAGGAATAATTCCCGGGGAGTGAAGGGCCGGACGTCGGGTCGGGGAGGGGCAAGACCGGCAGAGCATTCAACCAGGCGCGCCCGC
>BQIZ01000117.1 GCA_021604365.1 Nitrospirales bacterium | reverse complement strand
ACTCGAATCCCATGGAACAACGTTTGACGCAGTATACGATCGGATTAAAGTAGCGGGGATGCTTGCGACCGATCGCATCCATGTGTTGCGTCAAGCCGCAAGGGCCATACGAAAAGGAGGGACATTATCTATTCCAGGAGTGTATGGCGGTTTTGCGGATAAATTTCCGATTGGCGCCATCTTCGGCAAAGGTATCACTATACGGTGCGGCCAGACGCACGTCCATAACTATATGCAGCCGCTGTTGGAACGAATTGAAAAAGACGAAATTCACCCATCGTTTATTATCTCCCACCGCTATACACTCGCCGATGCTCCCGAAGCCTATAAGAATTTCCGGTTTCAGCAAAATGAGTATAGAAAGGTTGTTCTTTGCCCTTGAGGCTTCACGGAATCAAAATACCAATGCTCGGTCATTTCAACCCTGAAAGTCTCCTCAAAAAAGCATATGATGAAGTTTATGAGAGATAGTGGAAATTTTCCACCGGACTCTCTCTTCTTACTACTGGAAGACCCGCGGCCAGTGGCGCAGGCGGCGCATCCACGTGAGCAGAAGATAGGCTGGCGACCAGGCTCTATGCCTGCCCCCCCCTCAACCATGTTCCCGCGTAGACTTTTAAAGGAGGTATCGTAAAATGGACAGCTTTCATGCAAAAAATCGTTCAACTCAAGGCGGAAAAAGAAAGGGGGATTTATGAAAAGGGCTACGTCTCGGACTTGCGGGTGGATAGTGAGGTCGCTAGCGGCGGCGGTCTTGACCATGGGGACGACCTCTATGGCTGCGGCAGCTGGTTTTACAGCTTATAATGATCTGGCTTGGGGGACTGGACAACTGGAAACGAATATCACGAAGTTCACTTCCCCTAATGGGGGCTCTGGCCTTCCTGCCACCGGTCTACTGAAAGATTTTGCTACCGGCCTAGATACGGGTGTGACCATGACCGTGGCCGGCGGCCAATTTGTTGCCGGGGCCAATGATTTGCAAGGGGCAGACCCGACTACCGGTGATGCCTTGACGATCTTTGATGGCAAGGTCAGCGGGAAGGGCGTGCTGACCTATATCGATGATGTAAATAATTCCCTTGTGTTGACATTTAGCGGGCTAAACCCGGGCAAAACATATAATCTGACCTTCTATGCTCATCGAAACAACAACGGGTGGGATCGAGCTTCACTGGTGACCCTTTCCGGGCAGGACGGATTTACAAATACAAGTTCGGTTGCGACTGATAATCCTGATACGGGAACTTATCCCGGGGGGGTGCTGTTTACGGGACCGACAAGTGCTTCCACAAGATTGCCGGCGGACAATGATAATGGCTATGTGGCCCAGTTTAGTGGCATTGATCCCGGTAGCGATGGGACGGTGTTGCTGACCATCAGCTTTGATGGAAGTGTAGGTGAGCAATATAAGGGAAAGTATGGCAGCGCGGTTCGGCTGATTGAGTCATCGGGTTCGGCTGGGCAGGATTTGAATGGAGATGGCAAAGCTGACCTTGTCTTTAGGAATACGAATGGTAATGCGGCGGTCTGGTTGCTGAATGGGACGGCAGCTCCCCTATCCACGGTCTCTCTCGGCGGGGTGAGTCCCGACTGGGAGGTAGCGGGAGTAGGCGATACCGATGCCGATGGCAACGCGGACATCATCTGGCGCAATATCGCGACCGGCGCGGTGGCGGTATGGTTGATGAATGGAGGAACCCGGATATCGGCAGGCTTCCCAGGCACGGCGTCGACCGCATGGTCTATTCAGGGAGTGGGGGATCTGAATGGGGACGGCAAGGCCGACCTGGTCTTTAGGCACACGAATGGGAGTGCGGCGGTCTGGTTGCTGAATGGGACCGCAGCGCCCTCCTCTACCGGCTCCCTAGGCGTGGTGACCTCCGCCTATCAGATCTCGGGGGTGGGTGATACCGATGCCGACGGCAATGCGGATATTATTTGGCGCAACACCACGAACGGCGAGGTGGCGGTGTGGTTGATGAATGGGGTTTCCCGGATCTCTGTGGGCTTTCCCGGCACGGCGTCGACCGCGTGGACCATTCAAGGAGTCGGGGACCTGGACGGGGATGGTAAGGCCGACCTGGTCTTTAGACACACGAATGGGAGCGCGTCGGTCTGGTTGCTGAATGGGACCGCAGCGCCCTCCTCTACCGGCTCATTAGGTGTGGTCAGCTCGGTCTGGCAGATGAGACAAGTAGGCGATACGGATGCCGATGGCAACGCAGATATTATCTGGCGCAATATCGCGAGCGGCGCGGTGGCGGTGTGGTTGATGAACGGGGTGACCAGGACTTCCGTGGGCTTCCCCGGCACGGCGTCGACGGCCTGGGAAATTCAACCTTAGCTTGATGCCCCGTCGGATAGAGGGCCTGCTTGAGGAGACTCTCGTTTCTTTCAGAAGCGAGAGTCTCCCGGCTCGCTCACGTCTTTATAACAATCTTCTAAAAACCTTGCAGGAGAAGCATTTCATCTGAAACCTGGGGCAATGGACTTTTTGACAGGGAGATTGTGGTGTGACGTTGCCGACAGACACCTCGTCCTGCAATTAAAATCTTCCCGTAATCCCAGGACCTCATAAACCATTTCGCTTTACGCGTGGAATGACGGACGGCTACTTCAAAGCGAGAAAATGCGCCAATGGTAAACGGGACCGTCATATTTCCCAATTTCGTAAAACCTGTGAACGTGGATCAAATTTTTTGGTCGTCCTCTCTCTCGTTTAGACTTTCGTGCATGTCTCATCTCATCAGAGGGGCTCTCTATCCTGGATCCACTGCAGATGCCACCAAGGGATGAGGTTTTGAAACAGCTGTGCCACCGCTGCCATAAGGACGGGTAATGACTTCCAGCAAATGGCCGTTCGGATCGTCGAAATACAGCCCGCGTCCATCATCCCAGCCGTTGATGTGATTCAGCTCCTCCCGATGGGGATCAGCCCAATATGTTAACCGTCGTTCCCGGATTCGCTCGAAGATCTGGTCGAATTCGACTTCGCTCACCAGAAAAGCATAATGCTGAGGAGTGATATTGCCCTCGGCATCGAGATAATCCAACGAAGTCTCACCTACCCGCACCACTGCAAATGGTCCCAAGAGCAAGGGAGCGGGAAGGCCAAGCATTTCTGTCAAAAACAATGCCGAAACTTCTTTGTCTTTCGCGTCGACAATGGTGTGGTTCAATTTGATGGACACGGCCTTACACCTTATTTTAATTATGCCGCAGCGGCCCCTCCGGTAACTGTCAACTCGGGTAGCCTTTGAGGGCCTATTGATTAAATTTTTCCGACAAGATCCAATCCCGGTTTTAATGTCTTATCTCCCGGTTTCCAATTAGCCGGACAGACTTCACCTTTGCCTTCCCTCACGTGGACGGCGGCTTGAAGTTTTCTCAATAATTCACGGCCATTTCGTCCGATGCTGTTGTCGTGGATTTCTCCCACTTTCAGGACCCCGTCCGGATCGACCAGAAAACTTCCACGCAATGAGACTCCCTCATCCTCCAGATAGGTTCCGAACTCCCGGCTGAGCCGGCCCGTGGGATCGGCCACCATAGGGAACTGAATATTTTTTATCGCAGGCGAAGTATCGTGCCAGGCCTTATGCACAAAGACCGAATCTGTGCTGACGCTAAGAACTTCAGCTCCGAGCTTTTGAAATTCCGGATACAACTCCCCCAATTCTTGCAATTCTGTTGGACAAATAAACGTGAAATCACCAGGATAAAATACCAATACCAGCCATTTGCTCTGGAATTCGGACATTTTGAGAGAACGAATCTGTTCCTTGTGAAAGGCCTGGTAGGTGCCATCCGTGATCGTCTGCCCAATTTGAATCATCATGCTTTTTCGACCTTTCTCATGGAAACGGGTTGTAATATTTTCACAAACGTGTCAGAGCACATATTAGCCCCTGTATCTGAACTCCAACTCTTCAGTCACTTAAACAAATTCTATCCCGGAATGCAAAACGTTGAGACTGCCATTGAACCCTTGGGTGAAAATTCTTCTGTTATCCAATTACAGTTTTGAAATCTTTTCCCAGGGTTTCTCACAGTACGGTCTCTTCAATTGTTTCTATATCATGGGTAGTGTAGGCGTCATTTGTTTACCAACAATTTATCACGAAATTATCAACGATGAGGAGCGTTCCCATGGCCAAAAAGCAACCCACTAAATCTTCTCCAACTTCCAACCGTAAAACCGCGAAATATGCAGACCAAACTGTCGAGATCGGCACAGGGGGGGAAGTGCACCAGACAAGCGGAAAAACTAATCCGGTTTTAACCACTCAGCAGGGTATTCCCGTCGCGGATGACCAAAACTCGCTGAAAATCGGAGCGCGGGGTCCAAGCGCATTGGAAGACTTTCACTTTCGGGAGAAGATGTTTCACTTTGACCACGAACGGATTCCAGAACGGGTTGTGCATGCCCGGGGGTTCGGGGCTCATGGGTATTTTGAAAACTACGAATCTCTGGCAGATGTCACCAGAGCCGACCTCTTTCAACGACCACGTGATAAAACTCCTGCGTTCGTGCGCTTTTCTACCGTAGCCGGTAATAAGGGATCTTTCGATTTGGCAAGAGACGTCCGGGGATTCGCCGTGAAGCTGTATACCAAAGAGGGGAATTGGGATCTTGTGGGCAACAATATGCCCGTGTTCTTTATTCAGGACGCCATGAAATTTCCAGACCTCGTTCACGCAGCCAAGGTGGAACCGGATCGTGGCTTTCCCCAGGCGCAAACCGCGCATGATAACTTCTGGGACTTTATATCTCTGACCCCCGAAAGTATGCATATGGTCATGTGGATCATGTCCGACAGGGCTATTCCCCGTTCCTTTCGTTTCATGGAAGGGTTTGGCGTTCACACATTCCGGCTGATCAATAATCAGGGAAAGTCGACGTTCGTGAAATTTCACTGGAAACCAAAATTGGGGATGCAATCCGTGGTGTGGAACGAAGCCGTAAAAATTAACGGAGCCGATCCGGACTTCCATCGCCGGGATTTATGGAGTGCCATTCAGCAGGGTGATTATCCGGAATGGGAACTGGGCCTCCAGCTTTTTGATGATGAGTTTGCTCAACAATTCGATTTTGACGTGCTCGATGCGACCAAACTCATTCCAGAAGAGATTCTCCCAATTCGACGCGTGGGCCGGCTCGTTCTGGATCGCTGTGTGGACAATTTCTTTGCTGAGACGGAACAGGTCGCTTTTTGCACGCAAAATATTGTGCCGGGCATTGATTTTTCAAATGATCCCCTACTACAGGGGCGGAACTTTTCCTATCTGGACACTCAACTCAAACGGCTTGGCAGTCCGAATTTCACTCACATCCCCATCAACGCGCCCAAATGTCCGTTTAGTCATTTCCAGCAAGACGGGCACATGGCCATGCAGAATCCGCAAGGACGAGCCAATTATGAACCGAATTCCTGGCCCGGCGAAGCGGGAGGACCCCGAGAATCCGCAGAAAAGGGATTTACCTCCTACCCTGCCGAGGAGGAAGGGTCAAAAGTACGGCTTCGGTCCGAAACTTTCGCTGATCATTACAGTCAGGCTCGTCAATTTTATATCAGCCAGACCGAAGTCGAACAAGCACACATCGCAAATGCCTTAGTCTTTGAATTAAGCAAAGTGGAACACCATGTAATACGGATTCGTATGGTTTCTCATTTGCTGAATATTCACCAGGATTTGGCTCAACAAGTGGCCAAGGATCTGCGCCTGAAGGACATGCCTAAGCCTGCGGATGCTGCAAAATCCACACGAGAAGATCTTGACCAATCACCCGCGCTCAGCATTCTTCGCAATAGTCCCAATACCTTTAAAGGGCGAAAGCTTGGAGTACTCATCACTGACGGAGTCGAGATGAAATTATTTAAATCTCTCAAAGCCGCAGTCAAGTCGGAAGGGGCGATCATGGAGATCGTGGCCCCCGGCGTGGGCGGAGTGGAAGCCAGCGACGGGACATGGATAGAAGCGGATCAGAAAATCGATGGCGGCCCCTCTGTCCTGTATGACGCAGTAGCCCTTCTCCTTTCCGAGGAAGGTGGCCGGACTTTAGCCAAAAATCCGGCTGCGAGGGATTTTGTGGCAGATGCCTTTGCGCATATGAAATTTATTGGATATGTCGAAGCCGCCACTCCCCTCTTTACAAAGGCAGGACTGACAGATACGGACGGGGGAATGTTCGCTCTTGACGGAAATAAAGGCACCTCCAAATTTTTGGAAACGTGCCGTCAACTCCGGTTCTGGGACCGCGGCGCTGCTTCATAAGGTGGTCGATCGTTCACTGAATCGGGGAACAATAATAGGTCAGTGAGGAGACCGGGATATTGAGACACCATGCCCAACACACGTCAATTGGATTCGTGCAACATGTAAGAGGGGTTCTCCCCTGCTCCGCAAAGTTTACCAAAACAAATTAAAATGAGATATTTGGCGCTGGCTACTGATTATGACGGCACGCTTGCCCTTCATGGGCGTGTTCACGAATCGACCCTTCGCAGTCTGGAAATAGTCTTAACCACCAATCGAAAACTGCTTCTGGTCACGGGTCGGGAATTGGATGATCTCTTGAATGTCTTTCCTCACCCATATTTATTTGATTGGATTGTCGCGGAGAATGGGCTTTTGTTGTACAAAACTGCTTCCAAGGAAACGATCACCCTGGCAAATAGGCCGTCTGAAGATTTCATCTTGCGGCTTCGTTCCCGAGGCATTCCCATTTCCGTCGGACGAAATATCATCTCCACCGTCCGGCCGCATGAAACTGCCGTTTTGGAAGTAATCCGTGATCTCGGCTTGGATATACAACTGATTTTTAACAAAGAAGCCGTCATGATGCTTCCCGCCGGAACCAGTAAAGCGACCGGCCTGGAGAAAGCGCTACGCAGAATGGGCCTATCCCCGCACAATGTCGCCGGGATTGGCGATGCCGAGAATGATCTGCCCTTCCTGGGAATGGTGGAATGCTCCGCGGCAGTCGGTAATGCCCTCCCGGCCATCAAAGCACGCGCGGATCTCGTGACGGAAGGAGAGCAAGGAGACGGAGTCGTGGAATTTATCCAACATCTTCTGGCTGACGACTTACAATCAATTGACCCATCCCTTCACCGGCATTATGTGGTGCTGGGATCCACAGAGACGGAGCAGGAAGTCCGGATTAGTCCGTATGGTCCGAACCTTCTTCTGGCCGGTTCATCGGGAAGCGGGAAATCCACGCTCTCAACGGGCATCATTGAGCGTCTCACGGATAAACACTATCAATGCTGTATCATCGATCCTGAAGGCGATTATGAGTCGTTGAAACAGGCTGTGGTCCTGGGTGACATGAACCACGCACCCAATTCAAAGGAGGTCATCAATATTCTGGAAAATCCGGATACAAACCTGGTCATCAACCTGGTGGGTCTGTCGATACAGGAACGTCCCTCCTTCTTTAAAAACATCTTCAAGGATCTCCAAGATTTCAGGGCACGGACGGGCCGCCCTCATTGGATTGTCCTGGATGAGACTCATCATTTGATGCCCGCAGAATGGGATGTCACTTTTTCCTTTTTTACCCCATCACCACATTCCCTGTTGATGATCACGGTGCATCCCGATCAAATGGCTGCCGACGCCCTTGCCGCTATTGATTGTGTCGTGGTGATTGGCAAATCTCCAGGCGACCGATTGGAGGCTTTCACCAATTCGGTGGGGGAATCTCTGCCTTCCTTCGAAGACCACCCCGTCCAACCGGGAGAGGCGATATTCTGGAAACGGTCCGGAGGGGCTCTGCCGGTTCGATTCCGGATACACCCCAATAGGAGCGAGCGGAGGCGTCATCGTCGGAAGTATGCGGAAGGAGAATTAGGCCCGGATCGCAGTTTTTACTTTCAAGATCCGGAAGGAAAACTGAATCTTCGAGCCCAAAATCTCATGCTCTTTCTTCAATTGGCAGAAGGGCTGGATCCTGAAACGTGGATGTATCATTTGAAACGGCATGACTATTCTTCCTGGGCTCGAGACTGCATTAAAGATCAAACGCTGGCCACTGAAATTCGGGAAATAGAATCCACTGAATCCCTAGAACATGGGCAAAGTCTGAATCACATCAAAGCCGCCATTGAGTCCCGGTATGTCCTCTCTCCTCACCCTTCCTCTCCATCTTCACCTCCTTCCCCTTTACCTGCTTAAGTTTCAATTTCCTGCCAAGGTTGAGTTTCGTTCGACACGTACACAATGAATGTTACTCACGTATCCCTCATCAGCATTGACCAACCGAGGTCGAAGAAATATACCGGCATCCATGGTTCTGAATATTGGCAGGAGCAGGATGAAATTCTTCCCCCATGACTGAATAAGGATCTCACCATTAAGGGTACATATCGCCAATTCACGGGTTTTCACCAGTTAGCGGTTAACTGAATCCCCTTCATAATTATCATAGTGGAAGAGGTTTTTACATTTTCTTTTTTGGGATGATCCCATTCAAAATAAGGAGGTCAAATTATGAAGGTGTTACACACAGTTCTGGGAGTCTTAATGGCCATCGTGCAATTGATCGATTTTATCGTTCTCGTACGCCCATTAGTCTTGGCGATCTAATGTGAAGGCTATGCTCATGATATCCCCTTGGTCAGGGAGAGATAGTCGCAGGACAATGCATCACATGACGAAACTGGCATCAAAGAAGGAGACGAGGCTCAAATGTCACGGCTTCGTCTCCTTCTTCCCTTTTAATGGAGGAAGGGGTATTCCGCGGCTCAGGTACACGTCAAACAGACAGCGAGATTCAACATCCTTTATCTCCGTATATATCTTCACCCCGCTTATTCCTTTTTTCGTTTCATTCTACAAATCTGATTTTTTGTCCCGGAGATCCGGATTCTATGCGTACATATCCGGAAACGAGATCGAGAATTTATCCGTCAACATGATAATCAAGGGTTAGGTAAGATAGAAAACAGTGGGTGGCAAACAGCAATGGTCATTCATTTTGTTCAAATCAGTACATGAAGTCGTTCTGACGGTAAAAAACCATTCACTCTCATTGTAGGAGGACGAAATTATGATTCAACTCGCACCAAAATTTTCGATCCAGACTTTGGGTTTGGTATTTTCCGCAGGTATGTTGTTGGTGCCCGCAACCGGACTAGCCGGTCAGGGCATGGGGTCCACTTCAGGGTCGTCAGATTCCGTCCCTGATGTGCAGTCTCATCTTAAGTCAGGGGCTGACACCCAATGGAGCGACCAATTGCAACGTGAACGGGATCAGGCAAAACAGAGTCGGGAGCAAGCTCAGCAGGAACGGGACCAAGCTCAGCAAGAACGCGATCAGGCACTCCAGGCCAGCAAGGGCTCTGAGAATTCCGGCTCCGGCATGAAAGCCATTCAAGGACAAACCAGTAGTGCCAAGATGGGAAGTGGAACAAAAAACCAAGAGAATGGCCGCTTACTTCAGGAGCGAGACCAATATTTGAGTGAGCGAGATGCTCTTCAAAAAGAAACGTCCGATCTCCGGCAAGAGCGTGATCGTGCCATGAGTTCAATTTCAGGCGGTTCGGCTTTAGATGCTGTTGACCGGACCATGCCTGTGACTCCCAGAAATTAAGACTTCAGTCCTTGCATGAGAACGCTATGTACCCGTCGCCTGTTGCCGGCTTCACTCAATCATAAGTGGCCCGGCAACCGGCACCTGACAACCGTTACGACTCGAAAGGAGGACATATGTCACTTTTCATAAAATCTGCCCCATGTTGGAAAACCAGTGTGCTTATTGGAACTTTTGTGTATCTCATTGTGGGGATAACGGGTGCGTCAGGAGGGGAAAAATCCTCTACCGATACACCCACACCGCAGGCCACAATGGCGCAAGGGGAAAAGGATGGTGATCAGCACCAGCAGTTTACCTTGCTTCCCGGCCATCGGGTTATCAACGGAGTGGTGGAAAGCGTGAGAGCGGATCAGGCGAAGGTTAATTCCGGTGATACGGGAGAGATCAGTCCACGCTATCTGTCACTGGAACGGGCAAAAGAGAAGGGCTTTACTCTGAAGCAGGGTGATAAGGTCACCATCATGGTGAATGATAAAAATCACGTCGTGGATTACCACCTCACAAACGGCGAAGGCCACAGTCATCACCAGGTCCTCAAAGGCAAACTTGCGCACCCGCTTAAGGTTGGGCAGGAACAAGCCATAATTAAAACGAAAGATGGAAAGGAACAATCTTTTCCAGTCCGTCCGCTTGCAAGGAGCGAAGTCGCGGCCATTCCCTTCGACACCGAGGGACTGTTTCTCATCGATGAAACCAATGAAATTGCGAGTGCCACATTAACCAAGGATGTCAAGTCCGAGGACGATTGGGCTCGTTCCACTGCCTATAATGTCTATCGTCATATTGAGGGTGTCATCCAGGAAAAGCCGGAAAAGCAATCCCTGACGATTCAAACCAAAAACAAGGAATCCCTGACTTTATCGGTCTGGGATTATTTACAAAAAGAGTTGACGGAACTTTCGAAAGGCATGCCGGTGACCCTCTTGGTGGATAAGGATGATAAAGTCGCTGATATTGCCTATATTCCTAAGAATGAAAAATAGTCTCAAAAGAAGGCAAGCAGGTGTGAGCCTTACCATGGAATAGAGACTTGAAGGGCTCGTTCGGCAGAGGCAGAGGGATGACAGGTTCTTGACGAGGAACTTGCAGGAAGCCGAATAATTCCCCTAGGCTTTCCACATACATCAGGGGAGGCCACACTCCCATCTAGCATTTCTCAACTTCACTCCCGCTGTCTGTGGAAGCCTCCCCTTCCTCCTTCTCGCCGCGACCGTCAAGCAACCTCCCGGACCATGTCGCCGTCGTCGTGATGGCGAAAAGCTATTGGCGCGCAGTCCGTCTGGGGTTTTTACTTTAACACATGATGGATTCGGGCATGGTCACAGCAAAACTTGATGTTTTGAGTACGGACATATCATTTGACTTGAATCGTATTGATAACGGATTCCACTCCGGATATATGGGCCGCGGCCTTTTCCGCAGCCTGCCGGTGAGACTCTTTTTCAACGAATCCCCCCAAGGTCACCACGCCATTGTGGACTTTGACATCAATAGGAGCGGCGTTCAAACCGGCTTCTTGAACCAGCGCCACTTTAACTTCAGCTGCAATCTGCTCATTGCGGTCGGAAACCTCTGCGTCTGCACCGAGATGAGTGCCGCATCCGGCCGCAGTCAATGTGAGGAACAGCACACACACAAAGGTGATAGAACGCCATAGATCTCGGCAGGCAGGTTGTGACCGGTCCATCAGTGGACACATGGAAAAGATGTTTATCATATTGAACCTTTTAACCGGCTATAAGGTTATTCGGGGCCTCTGGCCATCCACGATCATGCATTTCAGGGCATGGATGAGTTCACGCGAAACGGTCATACATGGGATACCCATCATGGCTTTTGCTGCCCTGAGTTTTCTCAAAATCTTACTTTACTTCACAACCTGTTCCGAAGGAAATACTGGTGACATCCCGTGAAGTGAGCGGAAAAACACCCTATGTGGATTCGTAGAATTCTTCTCTCAATGGTTGTCCTGGTTTTCATCCTTGTCATCCTGGTGGCGGTGGGTATTGCCGCGCTGAACTCTCAATGGTTTCTTCATTTCGCTGAATCCAAGGCAACGGAACTTGCTGGACGACAGGTCACGATCGGCGCATTGGCCCTGGACTTCGGCCGAATCTCCCGATTACGAGTCGAGAATCTATCAATCGCGAACCCATCTTGGGCATCAGATCACGCCCTCGCATCCGTTGATCGGTTAGAGGTAGGGATCGACATTCTCCCGTTCCTGAAGGGTGACCTGGTTATTCCTGACGTGCAGGCGACGGCACCAGTGGTTCATCTCGAACGATCTGGTCGTGGAACAACCAATTGGACGATAGCAGATGAGGGAAATTCCGCCCACAGTGACCAATCCACTGAAGAGTCAAGCGAGGGGGACCCGGCCCTCAACCTGCCTCGTATTGAATCAGTGACTGTCAATGGCGGGCGCCTCACCTATTTGGATCCCCAACATGATATTTTTCTTGCCCTTTCGATCCTTGCCACCAAGGGGGAATCACATTCGGACCAAGAGCGTCTTGTTGCTGAAGGCGGAGGACATGTCGCTGGAGAGCCAGTGACGATCGGACTGTCTGCAGGAACGGATTCCCCGCTGCCTCATTCACCGGAAA